>NZ_JBFAQK010000076.1:0-32668 GCF_040677245.1 Streptomyces kurssanovii | reverse complement strand
GGGTCTGGTTGTGCGCCGCCAGGGACTCGAACCCCGGACCCGCTGATTAAGAGTCAGCTGCTCTAACCAACTGAGCTAGCGGCGCCTCTTTTGTCTGCCGCTCCGCGGCTGACTCATTAATAGTACCTGGTCCGAAGGGGTGCTCCGGACCAGGTACGAGGCGGGCGCCGCAGGCGGCCCTAGATCGCGAGCGAGAGCACCACCGGGGCCGCCCGGCGGTTCAGGGTGTCGGCGGCCGAGCGCAGCCGGTGCGCGTGCTCGACCGGGAGGGACAGGGCCAGGCAGCCCACGGAGGAGCCGGCCGTCAGCGGTACGGCGGCGCAGACGGTGCCCACCGCGTATTCCTGGAGATCCAGGACGGGGACCGTCGGCGGCTGGCTGTCCAGCTTGGAGAAGAGCAGCCGCTCGCTGGTGATCGTGCGCGAGGTCAGACGGGCGATCTTGTGCCGGGAGAGATGGTCGCGGCGGCCGTTCACGTCGAGCTGGGTCAGCAGGCACTTGCCGACCGCGCTGGCGTGGGCGGCGGAGCGGAAGTCCACCCACTCGTTCACCTTCGGCGTGCCCGGGCCGTCGGCGAACTGGGTGATCTTGACCTCACCGTCGATGTAACGGCTGATGTAGACGGCGGCGCCGACCGAGTCGCGCAGCTCGGTCAGGGTGTCCTGGAGCTTGGCCGCCAGCGCCTCCTTGCGAGTGGCGCCGGAGCCCAGCAGGACCAGCGATTCGCCGATCACGTAGGCGCCGTCGGCGACCTGCTCCACATACGCCTCGCGGCGGAGCATGGCCAGCAGCGGGGCGAGGTGGCCGGTCGGCAGGCCGGCCTCCCGTGCGATCTGGACGTCGGTGACTCCACCGCTGTGCTTGGAGATCGTCTCCAGGACGCGCAAGACGTATTGCACCGAGTGGAACGGCGCGGTCGGCTCGGGCTTCAGCGCCACGGTTTCCCCCTAGCAGGTTGTTACCGCAAGCTTCCCTACCACGATAGCGGCCAAGACCCGTTTGATGGGCGCCTGTTGGCGTAAATGATGAGGCGCCCCGCGTCACACGCTGGGGCGCATCATCATGGCATATGCCAGGGGCAGGCTTGACCGAAGGAGTGAGAGGTCAGAGCACCGCGCCGAGGAATTCGCGAGTACGTTCGTGCTCCGGATCCGAGAAGATTTTTTCCGGCGGACCGGACTCGATCACCTTCCCGGCGTCGAACATGAGCACGTCGTCCGAGATGTCACGGGCGAAATTCATCTCATGGGTCACACAGAGCATGGTGATGTCCGTGGTGCGCGCGATGTCACGCAGCAGGTCCAGCACCCCGGCGACCAGCTCGGGGTCGAGCGCCGAGGTCACCTCGTCGAGCAGCAGCACCTGCGGCCGCATGGCCAGCGCCCGGGCGATCGCCACCCGCTGCTGCTGGCCGCCGGAGAGCTGTGTCGGCTTCGCGTCGCAGCGGTCGGCCAGTCCCACCAGGTCGAGGAGCTCCTTGGCCCGCACCTCGGCCTCGTCCTTGGAGAGGCCCAGCACCCGTACCGGGGCCTCCGTCAGGTTCCGCAGCACGGTCATGTTGGGGAACAGGTTGAACTGCTGGAAGACCATGCCGATCTTCTTGCGCGCCTCGCGGCGCTCCTTCTCGGGGGCCGGGAAGAGCCGGTTGCCGTTCACCTGGATCGTGCCCTCGTCGGGCCGCTCCAAGGTCATCAGCAGTCGCAGGATCGTGGTCTTGCCGGAGCCGGACGGACCGATCAGCGTGACGTGCTTGCCCGGGCGGACCGAGAAGCAGAGATCGTCGAGGACCGTGTTGTCGCCGAATCTCTTGGTGACGTTGTCGAACCGGATCAGGGTGTCGGGCGTGGTGCCGGTGAGGTCAGCGGACAAGGCGGCGCTCCAGGGCTCGTACGAGAAGAGAAGCCGGATAGGCGATGAGGACGAAGGCGATGCCGATCAGGGTCAGCGGCTCGGTGTACTGGAACGTCGACGCGCTCTCCAGCCGAGACTGCTGGAGCAGCTCCAGCACGCCGATCGCGGCGAGCAGCGGAGTGTCCTTGAGCATCGCGATGACGTAGTTGCCGAGTGCGGGCGTGATCCGGCGCACGGCCTGCGGCAGGATGACGGCGATCCAGGTGCGGTGGGCGGGCAGGCTCAGTGCCGTCGCCGCCTCCCACTGCCCGGGCGGCACCGCTTCGATGCCCGCGCGGTAGACCTGCGCGGTGTACGTCGAGTAGTGCAGCCCGATCGCGATCGTTCCCGTGGTCAGGGCGGAGAACTGCACGCCCCACTCCGGCAGCACGAAGTAGAGGAAGAACAGCTGCACCAGCAGCGGGGTGGTGCGGATGAACTCGGTGACGAGGTTCACCGGCCACCGGATGAAACGGGTCGGCGCCCTGAACGCGATCGCCCAGACGAGGCCGAGGGTGAACGAGATCAACGAGCCGAGCACCAGCACCTGCAGCGTGATCAGCACGCCGTCCCAGAAGCGCGGCATGAAGTCCGCGATCGCGGACCAGTCCCAGGTCACTTCGAAGCACCCCCCGCCACCGCGGTACCGGCGAGCTTGTCCTCGGCCCGCTCACTGCCCGGGTCCCTGGCGAACAGGCCGCCGAGCAGACCGGGCGGCGACTCGATGCCGACGTTCCGTTTGGTCCTGCGCTCCAGCGCCTTCATGGAACGCGTCAGGGCGAAGGCGAGCACGAAGTAGATGACCAGGCTGATCGTGTAGATCTGCGCGCTCTCCTGGGTGGCCAGCCGCACCAGGTAGGCGGCGAAGGAGACGTCACCCACACCCAGCAGCGACACCAGGGCCGTGCCCTTGAGCAGCTCGATCAGCAGGTTGCAGAACGACGGCATCATCTCCGGCACCGCCTGCGGCAGCAGGATCAGCCGCAGCCGCTGCCACGGCGTGAAGCTCAGCGCGATGCCCGCCTCGCGCTGCGCGACGGCCACCGAGTTCAGCGCGCCCCGCACGATCTCGGCGCCGTAGGCGCCGTACGACAGGCCCAGTGCCAGCACCGCGGCCCACATGGGGACGAGCTGCCAGCCCATGAGCGGAGGCACCACGAAGAACAGCCAGAACATCAGCACCAGCGCGGAGGTGCCGCGGAAGATCTCGGTGTAGACGCCCGCCAGGAAGCGGACGGTCCGCGAGCGGTGGGTGCGTGCCGTGCCGACGGCGAAGGCGACGACGGCCGCCAGCACCGCGCTGTAGACCAGAAGTTGAACGGTGATCCAGATACCGGGCAGCACCCAGTTCTGCCAGAGTCCGGCTGTCATCGGCACAGCTCCTCGGCAGTGAGCGTGGTCATCTCGTTCTTCGTGAAGCCGAACGGCTTCAGGATGCGGAAGAGCTCGCCGCTCTTCTTCATCTTGTGGATCTCCACGTTGAAGGCGTCACGCAGTTCGGTGTCGGTCGGCCGGAACGCGAACCCGCCGCCGTCGATCTGCTTCTCGCCGTCGACCACGGCCGCGAACGGCTCGGTCGCCTCCGCCCTGGTGCTCTTCCTCACCACCTCGCGGGCGGTCAGCGCGGTGCCCGCGAAGACGTCCACGCGTCCGGACTCGACGGCGTTCAGCCCGGCCACCTGGTCCTGGAGGATGACGATGTCCTTCTCCGGAATGCCCGCGGCGACCGCGTAGGCGATCTCGGCGTAGCCCGTTCCGGTGGAGAATTTCGCCTTCGCCTTCACCACGTCCTCGTAGGTGCGCAGGTTCTTCGGGTTGCCCTTGCGCACGATGAACGAGTCGAGCATCTGGTACTCGGGGTCGGCGAAGATGACCTGCTCGCACCGCTCCTTGTTGATGTACATCCCGGCGGAGACCACATCGAACTGCTGGGAGTTCAGCCCGGGTATGAGGGAGGCGAAGTCGGTCGCGACCGGCTGGACGTTGTCTATCCCGAGCCGCTGGAAGATGACCCGGGCCAGCTCAGGGGCCTCGCCCGTGAACTCGCCCTGCTCATCGACATAGCCGTAGGGCACCTCGCCCGCGATGCCGAGGCGCACGGTGCCCTGGGACTTCAGCCGGGCCAGCGCGTCGCCGGACGGCACACGACTGCACCCCGCCGCACCGGCGACGGTCAGCGCGCCGGCGGCCGCCGTGCCGAGCAACAGGGCGCGTCTGCTCATCGATCCTGGTTGTCTTGTACGAGCCATGGGCGCGCGGCTACCCGGGCGCTCGCCGGGTATGCGTACGAAATGGCCGACCGATACCTGACCGTTGCCTTGAGCAAGCGAGGCGTGGAGTGCACCGCCCGTCTGCTCTTCGACAAAGCCCCGCTGACCTGCGCGGCAGTGTGGGAGGCACTGCCGCTCGCCGGAGATGTCTACCACGCGAAGTATGCGCGGAACGAGATCTATGCGCTGTTGCCGGCGTTCGCCGCGCAGGAGCCGCCGCTGGAGAACCCGACGGTCACCCCCATCCCGGGTGATCTGTGCTATTTCACCTTCACGGACGTCCAGTTGGGCACGGACTCCTACGGCTACGAGCCCGCCGCCGCGCACCGGGGGCGTGCGACGGTCGTGGACCTCGCGCTGTTCTACGAACGCAACAACCTGCTGCTGAACGGGGACACCGGGTGGGTGCCGGGCATCGTCTGGGGCGAGGTCGTGGAAGGGCTCGACGTGATGGCCGACGCGTGCCAGGACCTGTGGCGGACGGGCGCGGCGGGGGAGACGCTGTCCTTCCGGCGGGCGTAGGCGGTGTGCGGGCGGGGTCCGCTGCGCGGGGGAACGGCCCGGCGCGGGCGGCTACGCGGTCGGTACGCCCGACTCGTACAGGGTGTGCGCCGCGCGGAGCACCACCGCGTCCGCGTGGCGGGGACCGACGAGTTGGACGCCGATCGGCAGGCCCGCCCCGTCCGTGCCGCACGGCACCGACGCCGCGGGCTGCTGCGTCAGGTTGAAGGGGTACGTGAACGGGGTCCACCCCGTCCAGCGGTGGTGCGGTGAGCCCGCGGGGACCTCCGCGCCCGCCTCGAACGCCGTGATCGGCAGCGTCGGTGTGACCAGCAGGTCGTACGACGTGTGGAAGCGGCCCATCCGCCGGCCCAGCGCCATCCGCGTGTCGACCGCCGCCAGATAGTCGAGGGCGCTGTACTGCGCCCCGGCCGCGACGATCTCCCGGAGGCCGGGGTCGAGCAGCTCGCGCTGCTTCGTGCCGAGGTGCTGCACCAGCCGCGCCGCGCCGCTGAACCACAGGGTGTGGAAGGCCTCGAGGGGGTCGGTGAAGTCGGGGTCGGTCTCCTCGACGTACGCCCCGGCCTCCGCCAGCGCGCCCACGGCGCGCCGTACCGCCGCGGCGACGGCGGGCCGTACCGCGACCTGGCCGCCGAGCGACGGCGAGTACGCGATCCGCAGGCCTTTGACGCCATCGGCGAGGCCCGCGGCCACCGAGGACGACGGGCCCAGGTGGGACCAGTCGCGCCAGTCCTCGCCGGTGATCACGTCGAGCATCAGCGCCGCGTCCGCCGCGTCCCGTGTCAGCGGCCCGACGTGGGCCAGCGTCCCGAAGGGGCTCGACGGATACATCGGCACCCGCCCGTACGTCGGTTTGAGCCCGAAGACACCGCAGAAGGACGCCGGGATACGGACCGAGCCGCCGCCGTCCGTGCCGAGCGACAGCGCGCCCGCGCCCAGTGCGACGGCCGCCGCGCTCCCGCCGCTGGAGCCGCCCGCGGTGCGCGACGGGTCCAGCGGGTTGCGGGTCACTCCGTGCCGGGGCGAGTCGGTGACGCCCTTCCAGCCGAACTCGGGGGTCGTCGTCTTGCCGAGGAACACCGCGTTGTGGGCGCGCAGCCGGGCGACCGACGGCGCGTCCTCGTCCCACGGGCCCTCGCTGCCGATGGTCCACGAGCCGCGCAGTGTGGGGCCGCCGCGCTGCAGCAGGATGTCCTTCACCGTGACGGGCACCCCGTCCAGCAGCCCTTCCGGCTCGCCGTGGTGCCATCGCCGCGCCGACGCCTCCGCCTGGGCCATGGCCTCCTCCGCGTCGACCCGGACGAAGGCGTTGACCTGCGGTTCCGTCTCCTCGATCCGTTCCAGTGCCGCGCGGGTCGCCTCGACGGGGGAGAAGTCGCCCTTTCGGTAGCCGGCCAGCAGTCGACGTGCGGTGAGGTCAGTCAGGCGAGTCGTCATGCATGGGGACGTACCCACGTTTCTTGTCCACCACGTTCGGAAGGGGCTTTCCGGCGGACCACAGCTCGTACATGTCGACGAACTGTTCCCCGAGCCGGTCGCGCCAGCCGACCGTGTCTCCGCTCATGTGCGGCGAGACGATCAGGCCCGGCGTGTCCCACAGCGGGCTGTCGGGCAGGAGCGGCTCCTGCTCGAAGACGTCGAGGGCGGCTCCGGCGATCCACCGTTTGTCGAGCGCGGCGACCAGGTCGCTCTCGACCACGAGCGGCCCGCGTCCGACGTTCACGAACCGGGCGGAGGGCTGCATCAGGTCGAAGCGCCGGGCGTCGAACATGCCCCGGGTGTCGTCGGTGAGCGGCGCCGCGCACACCACCCAGTCCGCGCGGGCCAGCAGCGGATCGAGGTCGCGGACGCCATGGATGCCGTCGCGGGGCGTCCGGCCCACCACGGCGGTGCGGACCCCGAGCGCCCTCAGCGTGCGGGAGATCGCCCGGCCGATCGGTCCCGCGCCGACCACCGCGGCCCGCGTGCCGGCCACCGACAGGCCCTCGCGGTGGCGCCAGTGCCGCTGCCGCTGGAGGTCGAGGGTGCCGGGCAGGTCCTTGGCCATGGCCAGGACCAGGGCGGCCACGTATTCGGCGATGGGCGCCTCGAAGATCCCGCGGGCGTTGGTCACCACGGTGTCGGATTCGGCCAGTTCCGGGCAGAGCAGCCGGTCCACGCCGGCGCTCGGGGTGTGCACCCAGCGCGGCCGCGGGCCGTCGCCCGGCCAGGCCCTGCGGACCGCGTCGGAGGTGAAGTCCCATACCAACAAGGCGTCGGCGGAGGGGAGTTGGTCGGCGAGAGTGTCCTCGTCCGCGTAGGCCACACGGACCTTTCCGGTCAGCCTGCCGAGCCGCGGCAGGGGATCGGCGGCCAGTACGAGAAGTTTCGGTTCGGACATCGGGCGGAAACCGCTCCCTCACGTCTGACATGTACGGATTGACCACGCTCGCACCCGAACCTACCGTCGTCAACAAGACACCAAGGGGGCCTGCGATGGATGTCTCCTTTCTGGGTGGACCGCAGCCGCAGCACGGCGTCGGTGTGGTCGCCCCGTTCGACTTCGCGCTCGACCGTGAGCTGTGGCGCTGGGTCCCCGACGACGTCTCGCTGCGCCTGACGCGCACCCCCTTCGTGCCCGTCGGGGTCTCCCTCGACCTGGCCCGTCTGGTGAGTGAGCACGAGACGCTGCGTGAGGCCGTCCGGGCACTCGGCGCGTCCGAACCCGAGGTCATCGCGTACGCCTGCGCCTCGGGCAGTTTTGTGGGGGGCCTCGCCGGGGAACGCGCCATGTGCGAGGTGATGAACTCGGCGGGCGAGGTGCCCTCCCTCACCACCTCCGGGGCGCTGCTCCAAGCGCTGGAGGAGCTCGGCGCCTGCCGGATCGCCCTGGTCACGCCCTACACGGAGTCGGTCACCCGCTCACTGGAGGCATATCTGGGAGAAGCTGGAGTGACGGTGACGGGCTGCGCCTTTCTGGGCCTGACCCGCCACATCTGGAAGGTGCCGTACCGGGCGGTGGTCGACATGGCGAGAACGGCGGTGGTCGGTGCGGCCGACGCGCTGTTCATCAGCTGCACCAACCTGGCGACGTACGACACGATCCCGCAGTTGGAGGCCGAGCTGAGGATGCCGGTGCTGTCCGCCAACCAGGTGACGATGTGGGCCGCGCTGCGCGCCATCGGCTCCCGGGCCGTCGGCCCTTACCAGGCACTTCTCATGGAGCCGGAGGCACTCGCAGGCACGCTGCCGGACGCGCAGCCGGAGCCGCAGCCCGAAGAACAGGAAGGCTGGACATGACGACGGTCGGACTTCTCTACCCGGGACACTCCGCGGAGGACGACTACCCACGGCTCGAGGTCCTGCTGGACAGCGACATCAGGCTGCCCATCATCCACACCGACATCGGCGAGGACGCGCACCGCGTCGACGCGCTGCTGAAGATGGGCTCGCCGGAGCGGCTCGCCGCCGGTGTGGAGGCGCTGCGGCTGGAGGGGGCCGAGTCGGTGGTGTGGGCGTGCACCAGCGGAAGCTTCGTCCACGGGTGGGAGGGCGCCCACGAGCAGGTGCGGGAGCTCGCCAAGGTGGCGGGGATGCCCGCCTCCAGCACCTCGTTCGGCTTCGTGCACGCCGTGCGGCACCTGGGCACGCCGCGGGTCGCGATCGCCGCCACCTATCCGGCGGACGTCACGGAGTACTTCGCGGCCTTCCTCGAGAAGTCCGGCGCCGTGGTCGTCTCCGGCCGGGACGCCGGCGTCCTGACGGCGGAGGAGGTCGGCACCTGGGACCGCGAGCAGGTCCTCGAACTCGCCCGTTCGGCCGATCATCCGAACGCGGACGTGGTGCTGATGCCGGACACGGCCCTGCACACCGTCGCCCACCTGGCCGACCTGGAGGAAGCGCTGGGCAAGCCGGTGATCACCGCGAACCAGGTGACCGTGTGGGAGGGCCTGCGGCTGGCGGACCGGCGTGCCTGGGGCGACAAGCTGGGCAGGCTCTTCGCCCGCCCCGAGTGAGCCGCGCGCCCCACGGTGACGGCCGGCCGGCGTTTCCCTCGAGGGACGCCGGCCGGCCGTCGTACGGGGGCTGCCCGCCGGTCATGCGGACCGGGCGAGGGCTTCCGGGTGGACCGGATCGGTGAACGGCAGACCGCGCCCGTACCGCTCCAGCTCGTCCAGTGCCGCGTGCGTCATGCGGCCCAGCTCGTTGCCGAGGGAGCCGGCCACATGCGGGGTGAGCAGCACGTTGGGCAGGTCGTACAGCGGTGAGTCGGCCGGCAGGACCTCCGGGTCCGTCACGTCGAGGACGGCGTTCAGCCGGCCGGAGACCAGTTCGTCGATGAGTGCGGCGGTGTCCACGAGCGAGCCCCGCGCCGTGTTCACGACCGTGGCACCGTCGGGCAGCGCCGCGAGCCGGGCACGGTCGAACAGGTGGCGGGTCTCCGGCAGCTCGGGGGCGTGCAGGGTGACCACGTCGCTGCAGCGGGCGAGGGTGTCCAGATCCACCAGGCGGACGCCGAGGCGTTCCGCCTCGTCCGCCGGGAGGTACGGGTCGTGCAGCAGGATCCGCAGGTCGTACGGACGCAGCAGTTCGACGACCCGCCGCCCGATCCGGGACGCGCCGACGACCCCGACCGTGCGGCCGTAGTTGCCGCCGGAGCCGACGACGTCGATGGGACTCACCCAACGGCGCTGCTCCCGGTACACGCGCGCCGTGTGCAGCACCCGCTTCCCGGCGAAGAGGATCGCGGCGACCGTGTACTCGGCGACCGGCAGGGCGTTGGCCTGCGCCGCGGAGGCGACCGTGAGGCCCCGCTGCCAGCAGGCGTCGGTGATGTGGTGCTTCACGGACCCCGCCGCGTGCACGACCGTACGGAGCCGCGGCATCCGCTCGAGTGCCCCGGCGGTCAGCGGTGGGCAGCCCCAGCCGGTGAAGAGCGCCTCCGCCTCCGCGAGCCGGTCCGCGACCGCCGGGTCGGCGAAGTCGCCGACCACGCACGACGGATCCGTGTCCGCGACGGCGAGAAGCCGGGCGAGTGCCGCGTCGTCGAACAGGGCCCGGCGGACCGGCAGGTCCATCGCCAGGACGGTACGGGGACGGCGGTACGGGCGGTGCGCGGACCTCACTTGACGGCTCCCGCGGTCAGGCCGGAGCGCCAGTAGCGCTGGAGCGCGACGAAGGCGGCGGCGAGCGGCACGATGGACAGCAGCGATCCGGTGATGACGAACGCGTAGAACTGCGGTTCCTGCGCGAGGGTGGCGTTCCAGTTGAACAGGCCGAGGCCCACCGGATAGAGCGCGGAGTCGTTCAGCATGACGAGCGGCAGGAAGAAGTTGTTCCAGCTGCCGGTGAACGAGAAGAGGAAGATCGTCATGAACGCGGGCGACAGCATCGGCAGCGCCACGGAGCGGAACGTGCGCAGCTCTCCCGCCCCGTCGATCCGGGCGGCCTCCAGGGTCTCGCCGGGGACGTAGCTCTCCGCGAAGACCCGCGCGAGGTACACGCCGAACGGATTGACCAGGCCGGGGACGAGAACGGACCAGTAGGTGTTCACCAGGCCGATCTCGGAGGCCATCAGGTACATGGGCAGCGAGATCACCGTGTGCGGGACGAGGATGCCCAGCAGCACCAGGCCGTACAGCTTCTCCTTGCCCCGGAAGGCGTACTTGTCGAAGGCGTAGCCCGCGAGGAGCGAGATCAGCGTCGAGGCGAGAGCGCCGGCGACCGAGTACAGCATGCTGTTGGCGAGCCAGCGGCCGAAGATCCCGTCCTGGTACGCGAAGAGATCGGCGAGGTTGGAGAAGAGGTTGAACTCGGCGAGCCGGAATCCCGGCCGGCCGAACAGGTCGCCGTTGTTCTTGGTGGCGTTGACCAGCAGCCAGCTGAGCGGCATGAGGGTGTACAGGGCGACGAGGGCCAGCAGCGTGTTGACGACGGTGCGCGACGCCCATGTGCTCGTCGAGCCGACAGGGGAGGTGCTCGGGGCGGGCATGCTCACGCCTCCTTCCAGCGGTTGCCGAGCCGGGTGATGACGAACGAGAGCGCGGCGCCGAGCAGTGCCAGCATCAGTGACGCGGCGGCGGCCAGGCCGTAGTCGTGTTCGGTGAAGGCGGCCTGGTAGATGAACATCACCGGGCTCCAGTCCTGGGATATCGAGGACGCCCGGGTGCGCAGCACCTCCGGCTCGTTGAAGAGCTGGATCGCGCCGACGGCGGTGAACAGCATGGTGAGCACCACGGAGGACCGGATCATCGGAAGTTTCACGGACCAGCCGGTCCGCAGCTCGCCGGCGCCGTCCACGGTGGCCGCTTCGAGGGTCTCCCTCGGCACCGCCTGAAGGGCCGCGTAGAAGATCACCATGTTGTAGCCGATCCACTGCCAGGCGGCGGCGTTGACGAGCGAGAAGATCACCGCGTCCGGGCCCAGGAAGTCCCAGTCGGCTCCGAAGGAGGACAGCAGGTCGATGACCGGGCTGAGTCCGGGTGTGTAGAGGAAGCCCCAGATGATCGCCGCGATCAGGCCGGGCACGGCGTGCGGAAGGAAGTAGGCGAGCTGGAAGAACTTCTTCGCCCGGGCCATGGCCGAGTCGACCAGCAGGGCGAGGAGGAGGGCGCCGCCCACCATGACCGGGATGTAGATCACGCAGTACAGGGCGACGTGCAGGAAGCCGCGGCGGAAGCCGGGGTCGTCGAAGGCGCGCAGGTAGTTGTCGACGCCGACGAAGAGGGTCTGCGTACCGCCGAACCCCAGGCCCGACGTGGCCTGTTCACGGAAGAGGCTCATCCACACCGCGTAGCCGACGGGGGCGACGAGGGTGGCGAGGAAGAGGATGAAGAAGGGGGCGATGAACAGCACCGGTGTGCTGCGCCGCCCGATGCCGGGCCGGGGTGTCATCGGCGGAAACTCCTTGGGACGATCGGCTCGTCGGGCCGGGCTGGAGAGCCCGGCCCGACGCGGGGCTTACTTCGCGAGCTTCAGACCCCGGTCCGTGATCGCCTTCTCCGCCGCCGCCTGTCCGGCCTGGAACGCGGCCCAGAACTCGCCGCTCTTCTGCGCCTTGCCGAACTCGGCCTGCATGGTCATGGTCGTGGAGTTGTGCACGGGGCTCCAGCTCCAGCCCGCGGCGATGGCGGGCACCTGCTCGCCCGCGACGGCGTAGATGTCCTGGCCGCCGAAGAACGAGGCGTCGAACGTCGACTTGGCGGTGGCGCGCAGCTTCTCCGCGGCGGGCAGGGCACTGGACGTGCCGGCGGCGAGACGGGCCTTGACCGCCTCCTCGTCGGTGGTCGCCCACTTGATGAACTGCGCCGCCGCGGCGGCCTTCTCGCTGTCCTTGGTGATGGCGAAGGCGGAACCGCCGACCGCGCCCGTCGCCGGCTCGCCCCAGTGGGGGAGCGGGGCCTCGGCCCACTTGCCCTGCTGCTTCGGGTACGTCGTCTTGATCCCGCCGGCGCTCCAGGAGGCACCGATCAGGGCGATCGCCCTGCTGTCGGTCACGGCCTTGGTGGCCTCGGGGCTCCACGCCTTGTGGTTGAGGACGAGGTCTTCCTTGACCAGGTCCTTCCAGTAGTCGGCGACCTTCTTGGTGGCGGGGTCGGTGATGGACACCTTCCAGGCGTCGCCGCTGGAGCCGTACCACTTGGCGCCGGCCTGCTGGGCGAGACCGGCCCAGGTGGCGGTGTCGTCGCCCCAGAAGTCGAGGAGGCGGGCCTCGCCCTTGGAGGCGGTCTTCACCTTCTCGGCCGCCGCCTTGAACTCGTCCCAGGTCTTCGGGACCTCGATGCCGTACTGCTTGAACAGGTCGGTCCGGTAGTAGAGGGTCTGGGGGCCCACGTCGTAGGGGGAGGCCCAGGTCTTGCCGCCGAGTTCGACCAGGTCGCGGACGGCCTCGGGGGCGTAGCTCTCGACGGAGTCGCCGAGCTCGGCGGACGAGTCGCGGAGCAGGCCCTGCGTGACGAGGTCCGGGACGGCCTGGTACTCGACGTTGACGACGTCGGGCGCGTTGCCGGCCTTCACCGCCTTGGAGATCTTGTCGTAGCCGCCGTTCAGGCCCGCCGGGATCTCCGCGAAGGTGACCTTGATGTTCGGGTGGCTCTTGTTGAACGCGGCGGCCATGTCCTTGGTGCCGGGCATCCAGGACCAGTAGGTGATCTCGACGGGCTTGCCGGCGGTGCCGTTGCCGGCGTCCGCCTGGTCGCCGCCGCCGTTGCCCCCGCACGCCGTGGCGAGGACCGCGAGGGACACGACGGCTGCCGCGAGGGCTATGGAGGACGTACGGGAAGTGGTGTGCATGAGCGCTGCTCCTACGGGAGGCCTGGGGGCTCGTCCGGCCCTGACCCGCCGGACAGCCCCCGAGGGGGCGGCGAGTTGCTGCACATCTTTCGGCCAGGTTCGAACAGAGTCAATAGCAAATGAACAAACGAGCAGAAACGATCGAACTCTCGATCTCTTGTGTCCGCTCGCTCAGCCCCCACTCGTCCTCCGTGGGCGCGGACCGGCTCAGCCCAGCTCGGGGGCCTCGCGCAGCTCCACGACCGGACGGCGGTCCTCGGGCAGAGGCCCGTCCAGCTCCAGGACGACGATCTCGTTGCGGCCCCGCCGCAGCAGCGGCCACGGCAGACAGAGCGTCCGCTGCGGGCCGCGCTCCCAGTAACGCCCCAGGCAGAAGCCGTTGACCCAGACGTAGCCCTTGCGCATGCCGGGCAGCGCCACATAGCCGTCGGCCGGCTCCGCGACGTCGAGGAACCCCCGGTGGAAGACCGGCCCGGGGCCGGAGCCCGCCGTTCCCCACGGCAGGCCGTCCGGCGTCCCGTGGCCGAGCTCCACGGCCCGCGCCGACCAACCGTGCAGCATCTGCTGGGTGTGCAGCACGCGGGCGAGCCCCTTGCGGTCGCCGAGAGCCGTCCCGTAGTTGACCCGGCCCATCGACTCGACGAGCAACTCCACCCGTGCGTGCGGCCCGCCCACGGCAACGCCGGGCAGGGACTCGGCGGCGTCCCTTTCCAGCACGCCGGCCGCCTCGCCGTCCACGAAGACGTGCGCCCGGTCGGCGAGCCCCTGCACCGAGAGCGGGTACGGGCCGCGCGGGCCCGGTATCCGGGTGCCGTACAGCACCAGACCGTGGCCGATGCCCAGCTCCTCGAACGACGGCGGCTCCGCGGCTCGCACCTCGGGCCCCGCCAGCAGGTCCAGCACGTCGAAGAGGCGCACCGACTCCTCGAGCGCCACCTCGCGGGCGGGCAGCAGCGGCGCCGGCGGCTCGGGCGCGGGCAGCGGTCCGTCCGCGTACCGCTCCAGCACCTTGCGGAACGCCCAGAACTTCTCGGTCGCCGCTCCCCGCTCGTCGACGGGTGCGTCGTAGTCGTACGAGGTCACGGTGGGCCGGTAGCCCGTGCCGGCGGCCGGGTCCTCGGTGTTGGCGCCGGCCCAGGTGGAGAAGTTGGTGCCGCCGTGCGCCATGTAGATGTTGACCGAGGCCCCGGCCGCCAGCAGTTCCTCCAGCACGCCCGCGGCGTCGGCCGGGTCGCGTACGACGTGGTCGGTGCCCCAGTGGTCGAACCAGCCGCACCAGAACTCCATGCACATGGCGGGATCGTCCGGGCGCAGCCGCGCCAGGTCCGCGAGGGCGTCCGTGGGGCGGCTGCCGAAGTTGACCGTGGCCAGGTGCCCGGGGAGGGTGCCCCCGGTCAGGAAGAAGTCGTCGGGGCCGTCGGAGGTGAACAGCGGCACGTCGATGCCGCGTGCCCGCAGTCCGGCCGCCAGGTGCTCCAGGTATCCCGTGTCCGTGCCGTAGGACCCGTACTCGTTCTCGACCTGCACCATGAGCACATTGCCGCCGCGGCTGACCTGGTGGGCCGCGATGACGGGGATCAGCCGGTCGAACCAGCGGTCCACATGCGCGAGATAGGCCGGGTCCTGGCAGCGCAGTGCCCGTACCTCCCGGTCGGCGAGCAGCCACCAGGGCAGTCCGCCGTTCTCCCATTCGGCACAGATGTACGGCGAGGGCCGGACGATCGCGTGCAGCCCGGCCTCGCGGGTCGCGTGGAGGAAGCGGTCGAGGTCGGCGATCCCGTCGAAGTCGTACACGCCGGGCCGCGGTTCGTGGAGATTCCACGGTACGTACGTCTCGACGGTGTCGAGGCCCATCGCGCGCAGCATGCGCAGCCTGTGGGGCCACTGTTCGGGCAGCACCCGGAAGTAGTGGAGCGCGCCGGACAGCAGGCGCATGGGTCGGCCGTCGAGGGAGAAACCCTCGGTGGAAACACGGAACATGAGGGTCTCTCCGTCAAGACGTGATGGTCGCCGGTCGATCAGACGCTGGAAGAGCGGACGTGCAGTTCGGGCAGGATCGCCAGCCGGTGCCTGGCCCTGTCGGGGTCGGCGAGCCGGCGGGCGAGCAGTTCGACGGCCGCCGCCCCGACGGCGTGCTTGGGCGGGGCGATCGCGGTGAGCGGGATGTCGGCGAGGGAGGCGACCTCGTCGTCGTAGGCCACGATCGCGACGTCACCGGGCACGTCGATACCGCGCGCCCGCAGGCGCTGGAGCACGACGATGGCGTCGTGGTCGTTGTGGATCAGCGCGGCGTCGAGCCGCCCGTCGGTGACCGCCGTGGTGAAGTCCGCCAGCAGCCTCTCCCGTTCGGCCGCCTCGCCGGCGGGCGGCGGCAGCCGGTACGGACCGGCGCCCGGTGCGTCGAGGCCGGCCGCCGCGAGACCGCGGCGGTAGCCCTCCAGCACCGGTTCGCCGTGCGGACTGTCGTCGCGGAGCATCAGGCCGATGCGCCGGCGCCCGGTGCCGGCCAGATGCTGTACGGCGAGCCGCGCGCCGTGGACGTGGTCGGTGACCACGCGTTCGGCGCCGGAGGCGTCGTCCCCGGGGCGGCGCTCCACCAGCACGTGCGGCACGGGCAGTTCGGCGAGCCAGGGCTGGGCGACGGCGAAGCTGCACGGGGTGATCAGCAGCCCGTCGATGCCGTCGGCGAGCATCAGGCGCGCCTGCGCCCGTTCCTCGTCGGAGCTGTACTGGGAGATGCCGAGGACAAGCCGTACGCCGTGTTCCGCGGCCGCTTCCCGGGCGCCCTTGATGACCTCGGGGTAGTAGTAGTCGGCGGCCGGCACGATCAGTCCGAAGACCGGCTCCTCGCCGCGGGGTCGGGGCCGGGACTCGCCCGCCGTACCTGTGCGGGTCTCCGGCAGGACGGCCCCGCCGTGGACCCGGGCGACCAGGCCGCGTTCGGCGAGGGCCTCCACGTCCCGGCGGACCGTGACGGGCGAGACCTGCAATTCCTCGGCGAACTCGGTGACGCGCAGCGAGCCGTGCTCGCGGAGCCTGCGGAGTATCGCCTGATGCCTCTCTTCGGCGTGCATCTGCTCCGGTTCCCCTTCCGTCGGGCTGAGCCGCAGTGTAGCCGCCCTCTGATCGACTGTGCACGTTTCTGCTCGATCAATCAATTCGAGCAGAGAATGCGCGATTCATTGACTCGTTGTTCGGGCCTGTGAGAGAAACCGCTCACCCGAGCGTGGGCCCCGAGGCCCACGACGTCCCCCGGCTCCGGAGGTTCCTCCGCCATGCCCTCCCACGTCCCCGCCGCCTTCCTGTCCCGCCGCGCCGTGCTGCGCGCCGCCTCGGTCGCCGCCCTGGCCGCCGCGACGGCCGGCCCGCTCGCCACCGCCGCGGCTCCGGCCGCGCACGCCGCCGACGCCTACGACGCACTCCGCCTCACCTGGCGCGACCTCGTCCTCGGCACCGGTTTCAGCCCCACGGCGGAACCGTACGCCTCCAAACTCACCGCCCTCGGCCGCACGGCCGCCGCCCTCCGCTCGACGATGGCCCCCGCGAACGGCTCGCTCTGGCCCGAACTGCCGTACGCCGACCCGGAGCCGGACACCGACGCCGAGTCGTACACCTACTCCGGCAACCTCGGCATCAGCTTCAACCGGCTGCGGACCCTCGCCGAGGCGCACAGCAGGCCCGGCACCGGCCTGACCGGCGACGCCGGCCTGCTCGCCGACATCCTCACCGGCCTCGACCACCTGCACGACGAGGCGTACCACGCAGGCGGCGTCCGCTACGGCAACTGGTACAACTGGCAGATCGGCATCCCGCAGGCGCTGCTCGACGTCGACGTCCTGCTGCACGACCACCTGGGTGCCGCCCGGCTCGCCGCACACTGCGCGGCCGTCGACCGATTCGTCCCCGACAGCGTCGTGGCGCAGTACACCGGCACCTCCACCGGGGCCAACCGCGTCGACCTGTGCCGCGTCCTCGCCCTGCGCGGGGTGATCGGCAAGAACTCCGCCAAGCTCGCCCTCGCACGCGACGCGCTCTCGCCGGTCTTCCCCTACGTCACCTCGGGCGACGGCCTCCACGCCGACGGCAGCTTCATCCAGCACACCTACGTCCCCTACGCGGGGTCGTACGGCGCCGTGATGCTCGGGGGACTCTCCCTCATGTTCGCCCTCCTCCAGGGCTCCGCCTGGGAGGTCACCGACGCCGGCCGGCAGATCGTCCTCGACTCGGTCGAGAAGGCGTACGCGCCCTTCCTCTTCAACGGGCTCGCCATGGACGGCGTCTCCGGGCGGGCCGTCAGCCGGGGCGTGCAGAAGGCGGACACCACCGGCCTCCACCAGGACGACCACCAGCGTGGCCACTCGATCATCGCGTGCATCGCGCTGCTCGCCCGCAGCGCCTCCGCCGCCGAGAAGGCCCGCTGGGACTCGATGGTGAAGGGCTGGATCGACCGCGACTACTACCGCCCGGTCCTGACGAGCCCGGCGCTCGGCGTGGCGCAGCTGTCCCGGCTGAAGGCGGTCGCCGACAGCCCGGCGGTGCCGGCCCCCGAGCCGGTCGGCCACCGTCTCTTCCCCGGCATGGACCGGGCGGTGCACCGCCGCCCCGGCTGGGCCGCCGCGCTCTCCATGGCCTCCGACCGGATCACGTACTACGAGAACGGCAACGGCGAGAACCTCCGTGCCTGGCACAGCGGTTCCGGGATGCTCTACTGGTGGGGCGACTCCTTCGCCAACGGCCAGTACTCGGACGACTTCTGGCCCACGGTCGACCCCTACCGGCTGCCGGGCACCACCGCCTCCCGCAAGCCGCTGACGGACGGTGAAGGAGGCACCTGGGGGGCGGCCCGCCCCGATGTCCGCTGGGTCGGCGGCGCGAGCGACGGAACGTACGCGGCGGTCGGCCAGTACCTCAAGGGGCTGTCCTCCACGCTCCTCGCCAAGAAGTCCTGGTTCTTCCTCGACGACGCGGTCGTCTGCCTCGGCGCGGGCATCCACGGCAGGGACGGCACGGGCGTCGAGTCCGTCGTCGAGAACCGCAACCTCGGCGCGGACGGCGTCCACGGCTTCACCGTCGACGGAACGCCCCGGCCCACCTCGCCCGGGTGGAGCGCCACCCTGACGGGGGCCCGCTGGGCCCACCTCGCGGGCCACGCCGGCTACGTCTTCCCGGGCGGCGCCACCGTGAAGGCGCTGCGCCAGGCCCGTACCGGCGCCTGGTCGGACATCAACAAGGGCGCTGTGACGGACCCGGTCACCCGCCGCTATCTGACGCTGTGGTTCGACCACGGCACCGACCCGACGTGGGCGACGTACGCGTACGTCCTGATGCCCGGTGCGAGCGAGGCGCGGACCGCCGCACGCGCCGCCGACACGGACTGGCTCACCGTCCTCGCGAACACCGCCGACCACCAAGGGGTGCACGTCCCCTCGGTGGGCTTCACCGGCGTGAACTTCTGGTTCGGCGGCACGGTCGGCGCGCTGACCGCGAGCGCGCCGGCCTCCGTGATGATCCGTGAGAGCGGGGCCGGTACCGCGACGGTCTGTGTCTCCGGGCCGCTGCGGGACGGCGCCACCATGGACCTGACCTGGGACCGCCGCGTCTCCTCCGTGATCTCCCAGGACAGCTCCGTGCGGGTGCTCGCCACCGGCCCGTCCCTGAAGCTGCGGATCACGCCCGGCACGCTCGGGTCCGTGCACAGGGCGGTGGTCCGGACGGCCTGAGCGGCCCGCCGCCGTGCGGACCTCCGGGGCCGGGGAATAAGCGGAGTGGCCCTCCTGTTTGCTGTCGAGGCTACGTACGACAGACGCAGGAGGGCCCAGCGGTGAACGCAGACGCAGTGGACGAGATCCGAGGCACGGCGGCCGGGACCGCCCCCGTACCCCTGTCCGTGCTCGATCTCGTCACCGTCGGCAGCGGGCGCACCGCCACCGACGCGCTGCGCACCAGCGTGGACCTGGCGCGGCTCGCGGAGAGCCGCGGCTACCACCGGCACTGGGTGGCGGAGCACCACTCCATGCCCGGTGTCGCGTCCTCGTCCCCGGCCGTGATCCTCGCCCACCTCGCCGCCCACACCGAGCGCATCCGGCTCGGCTCCGGCGGTGTGATGCTGCCCAACCACGCCCCGCTGGTGATCGCGGAGCAGTTCGGCACCCTTGAGGCGCTCGCCCCGGGCCGGATCGACCTCGGTCTCGGCCGGGCACCCGGCACCGACGGCGCGACGGCCGCGGCCCTGCGCCGCACCGACAGGCTGAACGAGGGCGCGGACGACTTCCCGCAGCAGCTCGTCGAGCTGACCCGCTTCCTGGACGACGACTTCCCCGACGGGCACCCGTACGCCCGCATCCACGCCGTCCCCGGTCCCGTGCAGGCGACCGCGCCCGGCGGTGTCCAGTCGCCGGCCCGCCCACCGCTGTGGCTGCTCGGTTCCTCCGGCTTCAGCGCACGGCTCGCCGGCGTGCTCGGGCTCCCGTTCGCCTTCGCGCACCACTTCTCGGCGCAGAACACCGTCCCGGCGCTGGACCTCTACCGCGAGTCCTTCCGCCCGTCCGCGGTGCTCGACGCCCCGTACGCCCTGATCGGCGTCTCCGCACTCGCCTCCGACGACGAGAAGGAGGCCCGCCGGCAGGTCCTCACCGGAGCGCTGTCCATGGTGCGGCTGCGCACGGGCCGGCCGGGGCTGATCCCGACGCCGGAGGAGGCGGAGGCGTACGACTTCGCCCCGATGGAGCGCGAGGTCGCGGAGAGCTGGCTGCGCAATGTGGTCCACGGGGCGCCGGACGCCGTCCGTGCCGGACTCGACGACCTCCAGAAGCGCACCGGCGCCGACGAGTTGATGATCACGGCCAACGCGCACGGCGGCGACGCCCGGCTGCGCAGCTACGAACTCATCGCCGACGCGTACGGACTTCCGGCCGCGCCGGTTCCTTCCTGAGCCGTTCGGCAGTGGCTCATTAACGGGGCCTTAAACCGCTCGTCACCCACGGTGGCGAGCGGTTTTTCGCAGCGGGTGCAGGCCTCTGACAGGTGCTTTCTGGCTCAAATTGGTCTAGTCCTCATTTGGTGCAGACCATTGACGCGGACTTCGGGCGGCGGCTATCACTGCTCCAACTCCTGTACCACGCACCCCCCTCGGAGGCCGCACGTGCACGTCCGCAGACCCTTGCTCGCAGCGCTCACCAGCGCGGCACTCGCCGCCGGAGCGCTGGCGGCCGTCGTCGGCCCCGGTTCCGCCCAGGCCGCCGACGTGGCCCCGGCGGCCGCGTCGACCGGTGGCGTCAAGATCGCCTACTACGACCAGTGGAGCGTGTACGGCAACGCCTTCTACCCCAAGCACCTCGACACCCGGGGCATCGCGGAGAAGCTCGACGTCATCAACTACTCGTTCGGCAACATCCATCCCACCGAACTGACCTGCTTCGAGGCCAACAAGGCCGCGGGCGACGACGCCAACCCCAACGCCGGTGACGGCGCGGGCGATTCGTACGCCGACTACCAGCGCTCCTTCTCGGCGGCCGACAGCGTGGACGGCGTGGCCGACACCTGGAACCAGCCGATCGTGGGTGTCTTCAACCAGTTCAAGGAGCTGAAGGCCAAGCATCCGCATCTGAAGATCAACATTTCGCTGGGCGGCTGGACCTACTCCAAGTACTTCCATGACGCGGCCAGGACGGACGCGAGCCGCAAGAAGTTCGTCGCCTCGTGCGTCAAGCAGTACATCGCCGGAGACCTGCCCGTCGAAGGCGGCTACGGCGGCCCCGGTACCGCCGCCGGCATCTTCGACGGCATCGACATCGACTGGGAGTACCCGGGCTCGCCCGACGGTCACCTCGGCAACCACTACGGCCCCGAGGACAAGCAGAACTTCACGCTGCTGCTGGCCGAGTTCCGCAAGCAGCTCGACGCGTACGGAGCCGCGCACGGCGGTAAGAAGTACCTGCTGACAGCCGCCCTCCCGGCCGGCCAGGACAAGATCAGGCACATCGAGACCGACAAGATCGGCGCGTACCTCGACTACGCGAACATCATGACGTACGACATGCACGGCGCCTGGGACGGCGACGGGCCCGCGTACCACCAGTCGCCGCTGTACTCCCCGGCGTCCGACCCGACCGACCCCGTCAAGCCGGGCACCCAGAAGTACTCGATCGACAACGCCATCGACGCGTGGATCGACGGCAACAGCGCCTACGGCATCGCCGGCGGATTCCCGGCCGGCAAGCTCACGCTCGGGTACGAGTTCTACTACCGCGGCTGGAAGGGCGTCCCGGCGGGCACCCGCAACGGCCTCGGCGGCAGCGCCACCGGTGCGTCGGCCGCCCGGCCCGTCAGCCAGCAGGCGGGCATCGCGCACTACAAGGAACTCGGCGGCATCGTCGACAACCCGGCGACCACCTTCTGGGACGACGAGGCGAAGG
The DNA here is from genome assembly GCF_040677245.1 of Streptomyces kurssanovii. Taxonomy (NCBI): domain Bacteria; kingdom Bacillati; phylum Actinomycetota; class Actinomycetes; order Kitasatosporales; family Streptomycetaceae; genus Streptomyces; species Streptomyces kurssanovii. The sequence goes on along the minus strand of NZ_JBFAQK010000076.1, from coordinate 11,301 downwards.
CCGCGTACTTCTACAAGGACGGCGAGTTCTTCACCGGCCTCGACCGGCGTGCCGTCCAGGCCCGGGCGGACTACGCGCACGAGCGTGGGCTGGCGGGGGCGATGATGTACTCGCTGCTCGGGCTGGACACCCAGGCGACCCTGTTCCACCAGATCGTGACCGCGGTCGGCTCGTCCCCGACGAACCCGGAGCCCACCCCGACGCCGACGGAGCCGACGCCCACCCCCACGCCGACGGAGCCGAGCCCCACCCCCACGGAGCCGCAGCCCGGTTGCACCGCCGCGGCCTGGACCTCCACCGCCGTCTACAACAACGGCAACGAGGCCTCGCACAAGGGCCGTCTCTGGAAGGCCAAGTGGTGGACGCAGGGCGAGGAGCCCGGCACCACGGGCGAGTGGGGAGTCTGGCAGGACCTCGGCGCCTGCTGAGCCGACCGTCTTCCCACCACATATGCGATCCCCCACGGCCCGGCGGCCGTGGGGGATCCCCGTGTCCGATTCGTGGCGTCCCCCGGCGGCCGTGAGCGGGGGGGGGCGCCGTCCCTCAGCCCGCCTGTCGGCCGGACGCCGTCCCTCGACCCGCCTTCCGGCCGGACGCCGTCCCTCGACCCGCCTTCCGGCCGGACGCCGTCCCTCGACCCGCCTTCCGGCCGGGCGCCGTCCCTAGCCCGGCGCCGTCGCCGGCTGAGGGCAGGGTCCCGCGCCCAGCATCTCCGCGATGCGGTCCGGGCCGACCGCGCGCGAGTAGAGCCAGCCCTGACCCGTGTCGCAGCCGATCCGGCGCAGGCGGGACGCCTGGCCGGAGGTCTCCACGCACTCCGCGGTGACGGTCAGGCCCAGCCGGTGCGCCAGTTCCACCAGGGCCTGGACGATCGTCTCGTCGGCCGGGTTGGCGTGGGCCTCGTCCTGGAAGCCGCGGACAAACGTTCCGTCGAGCTTCAGTACGGATACCGGCAGCCGGCTCAGGTACGCGAGGTTGGAGTAGCCGGTACCGAAGTCGTCGATGGCGATGTGCACGCCCATGTCGCTCAGCGCCTGGAGCGCCTGGAGCGGCCGGCCCGCCGAGCCCATCACCGCGGACTCGGTGAGCTCCAACTGCAGCAGATGCGCGGGAAGGCCCGTCTCCGCGAGGATCTCGGCGACGTCGGCGACCAGGTCGGAGTCCCAGACCTGTCGCACGGCCACGTTGACGCTGACGAACAGCGGCGGGACGTCCGGGTGGTCGAGCTGCCACTGCCTGGCCTGCCGGCACGCCGTGCGCAGCACCCACTGCCCGAGCTGCACGATCGAGCCGTCCTCCTCCGCGATCGCGACGAACCGATTCGGCGTGAGCGTGCCGAACCGCGGGTGGTTCCAGCGCACCAGCGCCTCCACGCCCCGCGTCACGCCGTCCGCCATGCCTACCAGCGGCTGGTACTCGAGGGTGAACTCCCCTCGTTCCACGGCCGGACGCAGCATCGAGGAGAGCGCCTGCCGGGTCATCCGGTGCGCGTTGCGCTCCGGGTCGAAGAGCGTCCAGCGGGACTTGCCGTCCTCCTTCGCCCAGTACAGCGTCGTGTCCGCGGCCTGCATCAGCCCCGTCGCGCTCGTCCCCGACACGGCCCGCTCCACCACACCGATCGACGCGGACACCGACAGCCGCTGGCCCGCCAGGTCGAACGGTTCCTGGAGCGCGGCCAGCACGGACCTGGCGAGGTCGGCGACCTGCTCCGTGCCGGTGGAGTCCTCGACGAGGATCGCGAACTCGTCACCGCCGAGCCTGGCGACCAGGTGGCCGCCGCCCCGCCCGGAGCCGCCCGCGTCGGCGCACTCGGCCAGCCGGGTGGCGACGGCGGCGAGCAGCCGGTCGCCGACGCGGTGCCCGAGGGTGTCGTTGACGGCCTTGAACCCGTCGAGGTCGAGGTAGCACAGGCCGATCCGGCCGGTGGAGCCCTGGTCGTAGGGGGAGGACTCCAGCGCGGCGGTCAGCCGCTCGAAGAACAGCGCCCGGTTGGGCAACCGGGTCACCGGGTCGTGCATCTGGAGATGCCGCAGCCTGGCGCGCAGTTCGCGCCGGTCGCTGATGTCCGCGACGGACAGCAGCACGGTGCCGCTGTCGGGGACGGGGGAGACGGTCACCTCTGCCCACAGCGCACGCCCGTCCGGGTGCTTGAGACGGCGGGTGCAGCGGAAACGCGAGCGACGGCCGCGCAGCACCTCGCGGTACGCGTGCCAGGTGCGGGCGTCGGAGGCGAGGTCGATGAGGTCGGCCGCGTACCGGTCGCGCAGCTCCACGGGACGGGTGCCCAGCAGGGCGGCGAGCGCCTCGTTGGCGCTGATCACCAGGCCCTGGTGGTCGACGACGGCCATGGCCAGTTGTGCCGCGTTGAAGGCGGCCCGGTAGTCGCGCAGTTCGGACGACGTCCGGCCGAAGTTGTGACGCTCCGTGACCGAGGGTCGGATGCTTCCGGGGACTGCGACGCCCGCGGGCCCTTGTCCTTCGGAGGTTCCGCTCACCGCTCACTCCCGCAGTGCAGTTGTGTCGTACAGGGTCGTACAAATGTGGTCGGGGGACGGCCCGCCAAGGCAGTCGGCGAAGAAATCCAGCAAGAACTCGGGGAAAGTGTGCCGATCATAGAGGCAGCGGAGGCGGCCCTTCCAGCGTGACCATCATGCGACAGGGCCTCCAGAGGGAACGGCCGATCGTTTCTGCACGGGTCCGGACCGGGCTCTGGCGACCCCTGACCGAATGTGACTTTCCGTGAGCCATCGGAGTGTCGCCGGGTCTCGGAGCGGCATCGGCCCGGTGTCAGGTCGGTCACCCGAGTGGTGCACCGGAACAGGGCGAACCATCAGAAAACATCACAAGGTGGGTGACGCAACCTGCATTCCGCAGCCGGAGGTCCACGTGGAGGGTCAGCAGTCGCCCGAGGGAACACCCGGGAGAGTGGAAAGGGTGCGGCTGCGGAGTGCCGCCGCCGCGCTCACTTCCCTCATGGCGTTCGCGGCCACCTCCCTCGTGGCCGGCCCGGCCGTCGCCGACAGCGTGGGCGGCCCCTGCGCGCTGCCCCGGACCACGGCCCACCACTCGCTGGGCCTCGACACCTGGAACGCCGCCTACACCAGACCGGCCACCGGCCTCGACGCGGTGATGATCTTCCTCTCGTTCCCGGACTCCGAGCCGCTGAACGCCCCCCACGAACTCGCCGCCGACCACTTCCCCGCCACCAGCGACTTCTTCCGGCGTGCCTCGTACGGGAAGTTCTCGCTGCGCGCCGATCCGCTGACCGAGTGGCTGCCGATGCCCAAGCCCTCCGTCGCCTACGGGATACAGCGCGACTGGGACCCGGAGAAGCGCGCCGCCTATCTGCGCGACGCGATCGACGTGGCGGACCGCGAGGTCGACTTCTCCGCGTACGACATCGTCTACCTGGTCGCCGACCCCGACGCGCCCGGCGTCGACTCCGACGCCACCAAGGTCGTCAACTTCGACCGGCCGCTGAGCGCCGACGGCACCGACATCCGGCGGGTGGTCACCGTCTTCGAGCGCCACCCGCCCGACCGGAACGTGCTCGCCCACGAGACCGGCCACGTCTTCGACCTGCCCGACCTCTACCACCGGCCCGTCGACGGCAACGGCGACTGGGACACCCACGTCGGGGACTGGGACGTCATGGGCAGCCAGTTCGGGCTCGCCCCCGACCTGTTCGGCTGGCACAAGTGGAAGCTGGGCTGGCTGAGCCGGCAGGAGGTGCGGTGCGTCTCCGCGGAGCGCGGCGGCGACATGGTGACCCTCGAACCCGTGGCGGCCGCGCCCGTGGGCGGCGGGAGCATCGGCACCCGGCTGGCGGTCGTCCGCACCGGACCCGACAGCGCGCTCGCCATCGAGGCCCGCGGTGCCACCGGCAACGACACCTACACCTGCACGGAGGGCGTCCTTCTCTACCGGGTGCGGGCCGAGACGGCGTCCGGCGCCGGGCCCGTCGAGGTCGTCGACACCCATCCGGACACGGACGCCTGCTGGGAGGAGTCGGTCTACCCGCCGCTCGCGGACGCGCCACTGGGGGTCGGTGAGACCTTCACCATGCCGGGGCCGCCGGGTGGGCGGGCGCGGGTGGAGGTCGCGGAAAGGACGCAGACGGGGGCGTGGACGGTGAAGATCACCACTGCCTAGCGCCGGCCTGTTCCGGGCACGAAAAAGGTCCCCCGCTCTCGCGAGGGACCTTCTTCCGTCTGTGCGCCGCCAGGGACTCGAACCCCGGACCCGCTGATTAAGAGTCAGCTGCTCTAACCAACTGAGCTAGCGGCGCCTGCTGACGTCGTAGACCTTAGCATCCTGATCGGCGGGAGGAAAAATCGATACCCGCACCCCCGCGGCGGCCTTCGCGCGGACCGCCCGCACGCACGCCCACAGCAGGACCTCCGGGCCCGGGAGCCAGGGCCGGCGGGTGTCCGGGGCGACCACCCAGCGCGGTTCGGAGGCGGTGTTCGCGGGGATCAGCGGCGGGACCGTGACGGCGTCGCCCGTGCCGTGGCACAGCAGCGGCGGGACGGAGTCGCCCCACTCCTCCCAGTCGAGCAGCGACGGCAGCCGCTGGGCGGTGCCGGGCGCGGCGAACAGCATCATCCTGCCCCGGTGCACAGCGACGGGCCCCGACCCGGGGCCCTCCGTCCACAGCCGGTCCAGCATCCGCCGGCCGAAGATCGAGGGCACGGTCACCACGTCGAACACCGAGCCGCAGGGCAGAACGGCGGGGGCGGTCGGCCGCGCCTCCCACTGGGCGAGGGCCGACCGCGGGTACGTCTCCGCCGAGGCGAGCCAGCCGGCACCGGGGGGCGTCACGCGGGCCGCCGCGCGGTCCTCTTCGTCGGCGGCCACGTGCGTCAGCAGGGATGGGTCTCGAAGCCATGCGGTCATGCTTCATGCTTACCCGGGGTGACACTGCAATTTCACCGGGTTGGCAGAAACAAGGACAGGACGGGGCGGAGAGGAGTATCTTGCGCCGTCGGCATATGCGAGGTGATGTTGACGGGCGCCTCGCCCCCACTCCCCGTAGCGGCGGATTCGCCCCGTGGCTCCGCGAAGAGGGCTACGTGACTGCGCCGCGCAGGAGTTCGTCGCCGAAGTCGATCATCTTGCGGGCATAGTCCTCGGTCCAGCCCGCCCGCTCCGCGATGTCCGCGGGCGTCAGACGGTCGAAGCGGCGGGGATCGGCCAGCTGGGCCGCCGCGACGGCCTGGAACTCGACCGCCCGGTCCGTCGCCGCCCGGAAGGCGAGCGCCAGCTCCGTCGCCCGGGCCAGCAGCTCGCGAGGGTCCTCCATGGACTCCAGGTCGAAGAAGTGCTCAGGGTCGGCGGCAGCCTCCGACGGCTCGAAGAGCAGCGGGCCCGGCCGCATCCTGCGCTCGGTCGTCCGCTCCGGTTCCGCCATGTCCGTACTCCTCCTCGTCACGGCCCGTGCCCCGGGACCGCCATCCATTGTCCCGCGCCGCGCAAGAGGGCCTCAGGCCAATCACGGCCGCCAATGCACCCGGTGTCCGGCCAGGTGTGCCAGCACCGCGTGATTCGCCTCCCAGCCGTCCGGGAACTTCACGGTCACGCCCAGCTGGACCGGTTCCGTGGACGGGTGCTCGTCGAGCAGCTCGCCCACACCGGCGCGGCACACCACGATGCAGGCGTGCCGGTGCCGGGAGGCGAGGACGCACAGCCGGCCGGTCTCCAGGTGGAACGCGGTCGCGTCAGGCCGGCCGGACAGGGGGTGGAGCACGACGGTCACGTCGTACTCACGGCCCTGGAGGCGGTTCGCGGTGTCGACCGTGACGCCGGTGACGCCCAGGTCCGCCAGCGCGGCGCGCACCGCCGCGGCCTGGTCGCGGTGGGCCGTGCCGACGGCGATCCGGTCCGCGGTGAGCGGCACCGGCTCCTCGGACCGCTCGGAGACCGCGGCGCCGCCGCGGTCGAGCAGCCGGCGGACCACCAGCGCCACGGCCCGTACCGCCTCCGGGTCGGTGCGCGGCGTGTGACGCGCGGGAAGCTCCAGCAGACCCCAGCCGGAGGCCGCCGCCTCGTCGAGAACCCGGTCGGGTCCCGACCCGTCGGACGGCACACCGAACGAGAGCCGCCGGTCCCCGTAGTCCGTGCCGCTGCGGAACGGTGTGTACGGGTAGAACGCGTCGGACACCAGCGGCGCCGCGGAGGCCGGCAGCCGCCACGAGACGGGCAGCCGGTGCTGCGGCAGCTCCGGGTTGTGCGCGAGGAGCGTCGACACCGCGCTCGCGGACGGATCGTAGGAGAGCCCCGCCCACTGCTCGGCACCGACGACGGAGAACGGGTCGAGCTGGCCCGGGTCGCCGACGAAGAGCGCACGCTCGAACAGCCCGGCGACGGCGAGCAGCGCGTCGGAGCGCATCTGGTACGCCTCGTCCACGATGGCGTGCCCCCACGGCTCGACGCCCTGCACATGCGCCCACTTGGCCGCCGTGGAGATGACCACGTCCAGACCGGCCAGGTCGCCCGCCTTCGCCGACTTGCGGACGTTGTCCAGCTCGTCGAGGGCCTTGTCGTACGGGTCGGAGTCGTTCGAGTGCAGACGGCCGACGGGGAGCCCAGGCTCCTTCTCCGCGAGCCGCAGCACCAGGTCGTCCACCTGCGCGTTGGTCTGCGCGACGACCATCAAGGGCCGGCCCGCCGCCGCCAGTTCGAGTGCCGCCCGCACCACCAGGGTGGACTTGCCGGCGCCGGGCGGGGAGTCGACGACGACGCCCCTGGCAGAGCCGTGGAGGGTGTCGGCGAGGATGCCGGCGGTGGCACGCGCGGCCTCCGCGGCGGGATCGAACGGCGCCGTGGAATCCGGCACCGTGGAATCCGGCACCGTGGCCGAAGGGAACGGCGCGGCGGGAGGGGGTGTCACAGGAGGTCCTCCGGGGTGACGAGGTCCGGGATCTCGGCCGTGTCGGTGCGCGGCGGCCCGCCGTGCGTCCACGGCGTCTCCTCCGGATCCGGCAGCTTCGGCCCGCCCCGCTGGTCGTGCTCGAACAGGGTCCAGGCGATACGGTCCCCCTTGGCCGGCACCGACCCCTCCGCGGGGTCCTTGGCACGGCCCATCCTGTCCATGACGCGCAGCACCAGCGCGCCCTCGCCCTCGTACCGCACGAACTCGGCCGTCTGCGGTCTTCCTTCCAGCGAGCGGAACACCTTCACCCGCTCGCCGAGATGGGGGCGGTCGTCCGTGCGGACGGTCACCAGCGGACGGGGGCTCGGCCGCTTCGAATCGGACCAGGCCATCTCCACGTCGATCACCTCCGACAGGAACGCCTCGCCCACCAGCCGGTGGCCCGCCATCACCAGCGGGTCGTCCAGTGCCTCCTGGGCCTCCAGTTGTGCCTGGGCCGTCTCCCGCGCGGCCAGCTTGTGCGCGGCGGTCACCGCGTCGTCGCGCCGCGGCTGGGGCGGCTCACCTGCCCGGACCCGGTCGCGGTGGGCGGTGAACGACCAGCGGTCGCGGGTCCAGCGGTCTTCGACGCGGGAGCCCTCCGGGAGCGCGCGCATCAGCTCGACCGTGCGCCACACGGCGGACCAGGTCGGCCGCATCTGGTCCGCGACCAGCCGCCGGATCTCCCGCTCGGCACGGTGCAGCTCACCCAGCCGCTCGTCGGCGCTGCCGCCGTCCTCGGCCGTCGCCAGCAGCTGCCGGGCCCGGTCGTAGCGCTCCATCGCGGGCGCCAGCCGCCGGTTGTCGAAGACCGGGTCGGTAGCCGGCCCCGCCGGCGGGCAGAGCAGCATGCCCTCCCGGTCCCGGCCCAGCTCGGCCCGCAGCGCGGCCTCGGCTCCGGACCCGCCGTCCGGCCCGTCGTCCGCCTCGATCCAGGCGAGCAGCGCGCCCAGGTGCTGGTCCTCGAGCGAGGACTGGCCGGTCGCCCAGTGACGGTTCAGCAGATCCGTCGCGGCGAGCAGCAGCGAGGAACCCGGGACCCGGGCCCGCTCCCCGTAGTGGGTGAGCCAGCGGCCCAGCAACGGCACACGGGGCGGGGCCGGGTAGGGCGTGTCCGGATCCTGCTCGGCCGTGCGACGGAACCGCATCGAGCGCCCCAGCAGCCGCACGAACTCCACGCCCGCCCGGCTCGGCACGATCAACTGCGGCGCGTCCGCGCACAGTTCGACCTCCACAGTGACCCTCTTGCCGGTCTCGGCGTCGGTCTCCTTGCGCTCGACGTGCTCCACCTCGTCGCCGAAGCCGTCCAGATACGGCAGGACCACGTCGGCCAGCTCCGCCAGGAACGCGGAACGCAGGTCGCGGTCGCGCGGCTGGGCCACGACCAGCAGCCGCGGCTCCGCCGGGTCCGTCCCCACCAGCGCTCCGAGCGGCGCCCCGGCCTCGCCCGCGGTCGTCAGCGGCACGAACACCAACGGGCGCTCGGACACCCGCCGGTGGCGGACCGTCGCCAGCGGCTGGGCCCGGCCCCTCTCGACCGCCTCGAGCCGGGCGAGGGTGGCGATCAGCGACATGCGCCGGCCTCCTGCCCCGCCGCCGCGCCCTGCTGCGCCAGGTCCGCTTCCGCCAGCGCCTCGGCCCGCAGCGACGCCGCCCGCCGGAGCGCCGCCACCGCCGGGTCGGCCGGGTCCCCCGCCTCGCCGCGCGCCGCCGCCAGCACCTCGCCGATCGTCGTCAGTCCGCCGAGCTCACCGCGGACGGACCGGCCCAGCGTCTCCACCGCTCCGGCCTGCCTGGCCCGGTCCCGGCAGTGGAAGGCCAGCTCGCAGGCCGCGAGGCACTCGGGCGCGTACGCGTGCGGGACGGACTCGACCGCCGCCGTCAGCTCGTCCGCCGAACAGCCCTCGAGGTCGAACGTGACGCCCTCGGGAAGCCCGGCCGCGATGTCCTCGACGCGGGTCAGTCGCGCCAGCTGACGGCGGGTCACCGAGAGCTGTTTGCGCACGTCCACGACGGACGCGGTCGGCAGGTTGGAGAAGTCCTTGGGACAGACCAGCAGGATGCTGTGGGCGACCCGCGCGCCGTCCGTGACGGCGGCGACCCGCTCCAGCGCCAGGACGTACACCGCCGCCTGGCGGGCGGCCGCCCCCACCTTCGACGCGTCGGCCGACGCGTCGACCATCGGGAACGACTTGATCTCCACGACCGTCCACCGGCCGTCGGGATGCACGACCACCGCGTCCGGCTCCAGATAGGCGGGTGAGCCCGCCACGTCCAGGGCGAGCAGCGGGTGGTCGAGCAGCGTCCACGCCCCGGCGGCCGTCGCCTCGCGCAGCGCCAGCGCCGTACGCGCGGCACGCCCCTCGGGGCCGGCCGCCGACAGGTCCGGCACCAGGGCGCCCGCCGGGTCGTCGAGGCCCAGGAGGCGCAACAGCTCCTTGCCGCCGTCGGCCTTCACCTTCGCCTCGAAGGCGTTCCCGCGCATGAAGGCGAACTGCGACTGCCCGAACGTCCCCGGAGCACCCAGCGCGGAGGCGAGCGCCGCCTTGTCCACCCCGGCGCCGTCCAGCAGCGCCCGGCGCCGGCACCCGGGGTTGGCGGCGAGGGCCGCGAGGGCGCGGGCGTCCAGCGGGTGGGGCTGCGCGGCAGGGCCCCGCAGCTCAGCGAGCCGTTGCCGGAGTGCTGTCGTCGGCGCCTGCGGAGGGGGTCCGCTGCCCAGGGATTCGCTCACCCGCGGAAGTCTCGCATCCGCCACCGACAACGGGGGAGACGGAGACCGCCGCGGTGGGGCGCGATCCGCCGGCGAACCGTTCGCGCGTGCGGTCCGCGAGACGCATGGCGGGCCTGGTCAGCAGCGCGCCGGCGCACATGACGGCGGCGCCGGCGACCGCGTCGAGGAAGTAGTGGTTGGCCGTACCCATCACCACGACCGTGGTGAGCAGCGGGTAGGCGACGGCCAGCGCCCGCACGAGCGGCGTACGGCCGTGCCGCCAGAGCATCACACCGACCCACAGCGCCCAGCCGACGTGCAGGCTCGGCATCGCCGCGTACTGATTCGTCATGCCGCCGAGTCCCCGCGGGGCGCTCGCCTCGGTGCCCCACCAGCCGTACGAGCTGTACTGCGCCATCGTGTCCACGAACCCGTGGCCGGCGTCCAGCAGCCGTGGAGGGCAGGTCGGCATCAGCGTGAAACCCGCCAGCCCGAGGAGCGTCGAGAGCATCAGCCAGGTGCGGGCCGCGCGGTAGCGGAGCGGGCGGCGGCGGAAGAGCCACACGAGGACGGCGGGGGTGGCCAGGTAATGGAGCGAGGCGTAAGCGAAATCGGCCGGTATGCCGAGCGCGGGCGTCTCCGTGAAGAGACGGTTCAGCGGATGCTCGGCGTTGAGCAGGAGTGCCTTCTCGGCCCGGAGTATCGCGAGTCCGTTGCCGACGGCCGTGGAGACGTCGCCGCGGGCGAGGAGCCGGCCGGCCGAGTACGCCGTGTAGACGACGGCGATCAGCAGCAGCTCGGTCCACCAGCGAGGCCGGTGGCGAGGCGCGGTCCGCGGCATCCGTCGGTCTCCGTCTCCGGTAGGGATCACTCGTCCGGGGAGGGGGACGCCGAGATCGTCGCGGAGGTTGCCTGAAGTTCAGGTGCGGGATGATGGAGCGACATTCGATCGTGAACTTCAGGAGAGCTCCCCATGGCACCGCGGATCCTGCTCGCCCGGCACGGCCAGACCGAATGGTCGCTGCTCGGAAGGCACACCGGCAGGACGGACATCCCCCTGCTCGAGGAGGGCCGGCGCGGCGCGAAGCTGCTGGGCGAGCGGCTCCAGCGGGCACCGTGGTCGGGGCTGGAAGGGGTCGAGATCCGCACCAGCCCGCTGATCAGGGCGAGCGAGACATGCGCGCTGGCGGGCTTCGCGGAGCGGGCGCAGACCTGGGACCCGCTGATGGAATGGGACTACGGCGCGTACGAGGGCCTGACGCCGGCGGAGATCCAGGAGCTGCAGCCCGGCTGGCTCCTGTGGAGCGACGGCGCGCCCGACGGCGAGACCCTCGCGGACGTGTCCGCCCGCGCGGACGAGGTCGTCGAATGGGCCCGCTCGGCCGACCGCGACGTGCTGGTCTTCGCCCATGGGCACATCCTGCGCTCCATCGGGGCGCGGTGGCTGGGCGAGCACATCTCCTTCGGGGCGCGCATCCGGCTGGACCCGACGAGCCTGTCGGTGCTGGGGTGGGCGTACGGGGAGCCGGCGATCGAGCGGTGGAACGACACGGGGCACCAGGAGGGGTGACGGTGGCGTGACCGCTGCGGGTGGGTGTCGCCTGCGGCGGGCTTGTTCCCCACCCCGCCCCTTCCCGAACCGGGGGCTCCGCCCCCGGACCCCCGCGCCTCAATCGCCGGC
>NZ_JBFAQK010000075.1:0-33586 GCF_040677245.1 Streptomyces kurssanovii | reverse complement strand
TGCGTTTTTTGTTGAGGCCAGCAACTCATATTCCTGATGCGGCCACCCCGATCCGGGTGGCCCGCTTCACTGTCTCTTGTGGAGCTAAGGAGAATTGAACTCCTGACCTCCTGCATGCCATGCAGGCGCTCTACCAACTGAGCTATAGCCCCTTGCTGTGTGCCGCCCCGCTCCCGGGTTTCCCCCGCGGCGGCGACGTAGAGAACATTAACGCCCCCGTCGCCGCATCTCCAAATCGATTACGACCGCACCCGGAACGCGCCGGTACGCACCATTTGCACACGAGGGAACAAAGGGGGCGTAACCGGCATCCTGTCGCGCGCTGAGGCGGTCAGGCCGTCGCGAACGAGTAGAAACGTTTGAGGGTGCAGTGCTCGTCGAGGAGCCGGCCGTAGATCGGTTCACCCTCGAGCTCGCGGTAGGTCTCGATCGGGTCGCCTTTTATGATCAGCGCCCGCGCGCACTCCTCGCACCAGTACTGGAACTCGGGATTGACCGGATCCATGTCCCTGACGATCGGCGTACCGCTGCCGCACCAGTCGCATTTACGCCTGTGGGCACCCATCACTCAGCTCCAGCTGTGGCCGCAGGCCGTGCACACGAAGGAAACGCCGCCGTTGTCCCCGAGGACCTGGGCGACATGGACAGAACCACAGGAAGGACAGCTGAGGCGAGCACCGGCCTCCGCCGTGGCAAGCAGGTCATCGGCAGCCTCCCCGGCTTCCTCGCCGCTGGCGGACATCGTGCGCTCCCTCCCGTACCGCCGGTGTCCCCTCCGGCCGTCCGATTCTGCCACGGCCGCGCACGGCGGTCAGCGGCGTTCGCGTACGAGATCGGCCATGCACCGCGGGAGGGCGGTCATGATCGGACAGGAACGAAGAATCCCGCCCCCTGGCAGGGGACGGGATCCGATTGTGGAGCTAAGGAGAATTGAACTCCTGACCTCCTGCATGCCATGCAGGCGCTCTACCAACTGAGCTATAGCCCCGCGTGTTCTTCGCGCTCCGCGCTGCGAACAAGAAGAACTTTAGCCTGCGACCTGCCGGAAAGTGAAATCCGGGTCCGGCACCGCCGCCGGGCGGTGCGCGCCGGACCCGGCCCGCTCAGGTGTCGTCGCCGAGGACCGGCTCCGGCAGGGTGCCGGCGTTGTGCTCGAGCAGCCGCCAGCCCCGCGCGCCTTCGCCCAGCACCGACCAGCAGCAGTTCGTGAGCCCGCCGAGGCTCTCCCAGTGCTGGGACTCGAGGCCGAGCAGCCGGCCGATGGTCGTGCGGATCGTGCCACCGTGGCTGACGACGACGAGCGTGCCGTCGTCGGGCAGCTTGTCGGCGTGGTGGAGCACCACCGGAGCGGCCCGGTCGGCCACCTCGGTCTCCAGCTCCCCGCCGCCGCGCCGGACCGGCTCGCCGCGCTTCCAGGCGGCGTACTGGTCGCCGTAGCGCCCGATGATCTCCTCATGGGTCAGGCCCTGCCAGGCACCCGCGTACGTCTCGCGCAGGGCTGCGTCGTAGGAGATGTCGATACCGGTGACACCGGCCAGTTCGCCCGCCGTCGCGGCGGCCCGCTTCAGGTCGGAGGCGACGATCGCGTCGGGGTTCAGCGACGCGAGCAGCCGGGCGGCACGGCGCGCCTGGGCGACGCCGGCCTCTGTCAGCTCGATGTCCGTGGAGCCCTGGAAACGGCGCTCCAGGTTCCACGCGGTCTGGCCGTGACGCCACAGGACGATGCGCCGGCCGCGCCCCCGCCGGGCGCTCCCGGCGCCGCCGCCGCTGCTGCTGATGCCGTTCAGCGCTGCTCCCCTTCCGTGTCACCGCCGGTGAGCTCGGCGTGCTCCTTGGCCTTGCCGCGGGTCTTCCTGGCGTCCTCCGGGAGCGTGAGCTCCGGGCAGTCCTTCCAGAGCCGCTCGAGGGCGTAGAAGACCCGCTCCTCGGTGTGCTGGACGTGCACCACGATGTCGACGTAGTCGAGCAGGATCCAGCGGGCGTCGCGGTCGCCCTCGCGGCGCACCGGCTTGGCGCCGAGCTGCTTGTTCAGCCGCTCCTCGATCTCGTCGACGATCGACTTGACCTGACGGTCGTTGGGCGCAGAGGCGAGGAGGAAGGCGTCGGTGATGGAGAGCACATCGCTGACGTCGTACGCGATGATGTCGTGCGCGAGCCGGTCGGCCGCCGCCTGGGCGGCGGCGTTGACGAGCTCGATGGAGCGATCCGTGGCGGTCACAGGCAGGCTTTCGTCGGCGGTCAGGAACCCTTCAAGGGTCTCACGGACCGCCGACACCCCACGCAGCGATGCTCAGGCGCCCGGCGTCGCCCCGGTCACTCCGGCTCCTCGATCTTGAAATCGGGGCCGAGGACCACCGAGACGTCGGCGTTGGTGGCCGCCTTGCCCTTCTTCACGGCACCGGCCGGGAGGCCGAGGGTCTTGGCGACCTCTTCCGCCTTCGCCTTCTGGGCATCGTCGCCGTAGATGACCTGCGACGCGTCGACCGTGTCCGCCTTGCCTCCGTCGATGACGTTGTAGCCGCCGTTGATGAGGGTGACCCGGGCCCGCTCCGTGGCAGCGGTCTTCCCGCTGCCGTTCTTGATCCCCACACGGACGGTGTCGCCCGGCTCCGGCGCGCTGACCGAGCCGCCGAGGACGTCCTTGACGACACTGTCGGCGGCCTCGTCGCTGAGCGTGCCGTCCTCCTGGACGGGCAGCAGCGCGGTCTTGTAGTCGCCGCCCTTCGCGTGCTCGGCGAGCTTGGCGAGGGACGTACCGAGGTCCCGCTCGTTGAGGGACGGGTCGAGGATCTGCGCCAGCGTCTCCACGATGACCGTGGCCGACTTGGGGTCGTCCGGGAGCTTCTTGAGCACCGCCTGCATGACCTGGCCGAAGCGCAGCAGCTGCTTCTCCTCGGCCTCCTCCGGCCCGACGTAGGTGGCGTACGCCACGGCCGCCCGCCCGTTGAGCGTCTGGTTCTCGCCCTTCTTGACGAGGGGCTCGTCACCCTTCTCCGCACCGGGGACCTCGGTGTCGGTCGTCAGGTCGATCGTGCCGACCAGCTCGACGAGGTTCTCCAGGTAAGGGGTGTCGAGGCGCCAGGTGCCGGAGACCTTGGCGCCCAGCAGGGTGCCGATCGCCTCGCGGGTACCGGTGGACCCGTCGTCCTCGACGGACTTGCCGAGGGTGGTGGCCGTACCGTCGTCGTTCGCCACGGAGAGGTTGTCGGGGAGCAGGACGGTGGTGCCCTGGCCGGTGGTGGCGTTGTCGACGAGAAGGGCGGTGGACGTGCCCTTCTTCCTGGTGTTGTGCAGGTGCACCACGATGACGTCGCGCTTCTGCGGGCCGGCGGCCGCCTCGCTCTTCGTGTCGGAGCCGGACAGGCCGGGCAGCTTGCCCGCGTACCAGAGGTAGCCGACGCCGCCGACGAGCACGAGGGCCATCGTGACGAGGAGCGCGACGACGCGGTTGCGGCCCCGGCGTTTGGCCTCCTCGCGCCGCTCCGAGCGGCTCTCGGTGAACTTCAGCCAGTCGATGACGTCTTCGGAGTCCTCGTCCGGCTCCTCGATGAACGAGAACTGCTCGGTCTGGTAGGGACGCTCCGACGACCCGTCGGCAGGCCGGCGCTGCTCCGGCACCCCGGCCGTTTCCCCGGTCACAGGAGCGGGACGCTGCTGCTCCTGGTGCTGAGAGGCCTGGTACCGGGCGGCCTGCTGTTGCTGCTGTGATTGCTGCTGCTGTGGAGTCTGCTGCTGCGGGAACCACTGCGCCGTCGTGTCGACGGCCGGCTGGGTACCGGTGTCGTAGCCGTAACCGCCCTGGCCGGACGCGTAGGTGTCGTAACCCCGGTCCTGCCCTGCCGGCGCCTGCGGCTGGGGGGCGTACGGGTCGTACGAGTAGCCCTGGGACGACTGGGGCCGGCCGTAGTCCTGCCCGGCGCCGCCGTAGCCTTCGCCCGCGCCGCCGTAGCCCTGCTCGGGGCCGTAGCCCTGCGCCGAGCCGTAGTCCTGCGTGGAACCGTAGGCCCCCGGATCCTGACGGTTCCGTCCGTCCTGCTGCCCAGAGTGGCCGTCCTGCTGCTGTGCGTAGGGGTCGTACTGCTGGGGCTGCTGATAGACCGGCTGTCCGTACTCGTCGTAGCCGATGATCTGCGGCTGGTGGTACGGGTCGTAAGGATTCTGCTGGTCGTTCAACGGTGCCCCTCTCCGCGGCTCATTCGCCGCGGTACAACTGGCGCTTGTCGATGTAGCGCACCACACCGTCCGGCACCAGGTACCAGACCGGGTCCCCCTGGGCGACTCTCTCCCTGCAGTCGGTCGACGAGATGGCCAGCGCCGGAACCTCCACCAGGGAGACCCCGCCCTCGGGCAGGCCGTCGTCCGTCAGATCATGGCCCGGCCGGGTCACTCCGATGAAGTGGGCGAGCGAGAACAGTTCCTCCGCGTTCCGCCAGCCGAGGATCTGGGAGAGCGCGTCGGCACCCGTGATGAAGAACAGGTCCGAGTCCTCGTTGAGGCAGCGCAGGTCCCGCAGCGTGTCGATGGTGTACGTCGGGCCTCCGCGGTCGATGTCGATACGGCTCACCGAGAACTGCGGGTTGGACGCCGTGGCGATGACCGTCATCAGATAGCGGTCCTCGGCCGGTGACACGTTCTTGTGGCTCTTCTGCCACGGCTGCCCGGTCGGCACGAAAACCACCTCGTCGAGGTGGAAGAGGGCGGCCACCTCGCTGGCGGCCACCAGGTGACCGTGGTGGATCGGGTCGAACGTCCCGCCCATCACGCCGAGTCGGCGTCTGCCCGGACCGGAGCCGGCGCCGGAGCCCGCGGCCACTATCTGCTCTCCCATGCGTGCAGAGCCTACTGGCACCGGTCGCCGACCAGGGATCAGCGGTCGCGGTTGAAGCGGGTGGTGATCCACAGCAGCAGCATCAGGGCGACGAAGGCGCCGATGCCGGTCACGTACGGGCTGAGGCTTTCGTGGTTGCCGCCGTGCTCGGCGCCCTCGGCGAGAGTGACCAGGTTGGCGGCGGTGCCGGTGAGGCTCATCTTCAACAGGACCAATCGATCGGGAGTGGGAGTCGGAGACTTCGCGGACATCGTATGCGGGCCCCCCGGGCACGCTCACGCCGACTCAGTCGTTGTGCCCACCGCAGACGCCGTCACAGGGGTTCCGGGAGTTGTCCACAGGCCCCGCCGTGCCGCGGCCCCAGCCCCTAGGCTGAGGTCCGTCAGGGGGACGAGCGAGGACTCGCACCAACAGGGGGCACCATGACCAACAGCCACGAGCAGGTACCGAGCAGGCAGCGCAAGCGCTTCCCGGAGATCTCCTCACGGGCGTACGAACACCCCGCGGACCGCTCGGCGCTCGTCGCGCTGCGCAAGCTCAGCGGCTTCGACACCGTTTTCAAGGCACTCAGCGCGCTGCTTCCCGAGCGCAGCCTGCGACTGCTCTTCCTCTCCGACTCGGTGCGGGTGAGCGACGCCCAGTTCGCGCATCTCAACGACATGCTGCGCGACGCCTGCTACATCCTGGACCTCGAGAAGGTCCCGGCGATGTACGTGACGCAGGACCCGCGTCCCAACGCCATGTGCATCGGCCTGGACGAGCCGATCATCGTCCTCACCACCGGGCTCGTGGAGCTGCTCGACGAGGAGGAGATGCGGGCGGTCGTCGGCCATGAGGTCGGCCACGCCCTCTCCGGGCACTCCGTCTACCGCACGGTTCTCCTCTTCCTCACCGGCCTGGCGCTGAAGGTCGCCTGGATACCGCTGGGCAATGTGGCGATCATGGCGATCGTCACGGCGCTGCGCGAGTGGTTCCGCAAGTCCGAGCTGTCGGCCGACCGCGCGGGCCTGCTCGTGGGCCAGGACCTCCAGGCGTCGATGCGTGGCCTGATGAAGATCGCCGGCGGAAACCACCTGCACGAGATGAACGTGGACGCGTTCTTGCAGCAGGCGGAGGAGTACGAGTCCGCGGGTGACCTGCGCGACTCCGTTCTGAAGATCCTCAATGTGCTCCCCCGGTCGCACCCGTTCACCACGGTGCGCGCCGCCGAGCTGAAGAAGTGGGCGGAGAGCCGCGACTACCAGCGGATCATGGACGGCCACTACCCCCGCCGCACCGAGGACAAGGACGCCTCGGTCACCGACTCGTTCCGCGAGTCCGCCTCGCACTATGCCGACACGGTGCGCACCAGCAAGGACCCGCTGATGAAGCTGGTCGGCGACATAGCGGGCGGGGCGGGTGACCTCGGCGGCAAGCTGCGGGACAAGTTCATGGGCAACGGCAGCGCGGCCGGCGAGACCGCCGGCGGCGGCAACGGCACCGGTCCGGCGGGCGGCGGCACCGCTCAGGGCGAGGGCTGAGCCTCAGGGGCGAGGGACCCGCAGAGAGCCACGGTGGCCCGGCCCGTCGCGTACGGGTCGGTGCCGGCCGGGCCGTCGGAATCCGCCCGCTGTCCGGACAGCAGCGGATGCAGTGCTCCCGACACGTCGGACGAGCAGGCCTGCGGCCCGGCCTGGACGTTGCTGACCCGTACCTCCAGGCGATGGTGCGCGAGGTCGTCCCGGTCGAAGCGGAAGTGGAGCTCGCGGCGGACCGTGAAGAGCGAGGCCTCGTCCATGCCCGGACCGCTGACGGCCGCCCGGCGCAGCGCGTAGACGAAGGTGTGGTCGGAGACGATCTCCAGGGCGCCGGTGCCCGCCTCTGTGACGGTGAGCGTGCCCCGCACCCGCACGTCCGGATCCGCCAGCGCGACCTTCGCGGGGTCGAAGCGCACCAGCCAGCCGGTGGCGGCATGCCGGCCGTCGGCGGCCGGTGAGGCGACGCTCCGGTCGAACTGCGCCATCTGGTCCGGGTGGAGCAGGGTACGCACGGGCTGGACGGCGTCACCGGTGAGGACGTCGGGGTCGAGCGACGATGTCACCAGGTAGTCCTTGGCGGTCGCCAGCGCGGTCATCACCTGCGCCTCCGAGAAGTGCCCGGTCCGGCGCACGGGCGGCATGGTGATGCCCGCGGCGCCCGTGCGGAACTGATCGGCCTGGCTGCTGGCATAGAGCTCTGCGGGCGAGCCTCCCGGTACCGGGCCCTGCGGCGCGAGCGGGACGACCGTGACGTGCAACTGCTCGGCCTGCCGGGCCTGGGGCGGCTGGTAGGGGTGCCGGACGCCCAGGTAGATCGCGGTGCCGAAGGCGATCATGACGAGGAGGACCAGCAGCAGGATCTGGCCGGGGGCCCGGCCGGCGTTCCACGCGGGGAGGCTGCGCACGGCCGGCGCGTCCTCGCCCATCCGCTCCACCGCGGAGAATTCCTGGACGCGGGCAGCACGGATGAACGATTCGTCGAAGACGACCGATCCGTACTCGTCATCTCCACCGCCGGGGAGCCCCTCGGGAGTCCCCTCGGGCGGGTCTCCACGCCCAGCCATACTTTCAGGGTAGGTCTGGCGGGCACGCGGTAAACGCCCTGGTACACCACAAGTTCTGACGAGTTCTCACCAAGTTGCGCACGGGGTGCCCGGGGGGTATTGGCAGGTGGCTCCAGGTCGGCTCGAGAGCCTCACGGAGCGCGCGGACCCCAGGAAACGCGGGCGCCTCAGGGAGCCGGTGGCACCGTGGAGACCCGCGGGGCGGAATGTTCGAGCGGCGTGGCTACGGGACCGTTGCCCCGCCCGCTGACCGTGGCTCCCGTCGGTGGTGCGTCCACGCCCGTCCGTGCGGGCTGCGGCACCGGATCCTGGCGGTTGCTGTTCGAGGCTCCGCGGTACACGGCCGTGAAGGCGAGGGCGACCATCCCGATGCCCATCAGCAGGGCCAGCAGCCAGGCCACGGGCCGGTGCCAGCGTGCGGTGCCGCGGTAGGGACGCAGAGCGCCGCCGTGCCGCCCGTACGGGCCTGCCCAGTCGCCGTCGGGGCCCGTGTCCTCGTCGTCCTCGTCGTCGTGGTCGTAGCCGCGACGCCGGTGGCCGGCGGTGTGGCGGCTGTCGTAGAGGTCGTCGTCGGGAGAGTGCCCCCGTGGGCCGGACCGGGCGGCGTCCGCCTCTGCGCGGGCCTCCGCGGCGGCCAGCAACCGCTCCACCGCGGTCGGTTCGTGGATCTTGGCGGCCCGTACGAAGTCCTCGTCGAACACCACGGTGGCGAAGTCCTCGTCCGCGCCCCCGCGGTCGTCGTCAGGCTCCCAGCCGTCCGGGAACGGCTTGCCCCCCACGTCGTCCGGCACGTTCTCAGAGTAGACCGGGGGGCCCGGTTTGGGCAGGGAGAGCGCAAACTCTCCCCGCCCGGGTGACCCGGGGCGCCGCCCCGCTGACGGTCACCTCGTGTGGCCGTCGCCCGTCACGATGTACTTCGTCGAGGTCAGCTCGGGCAGCCCCATCGGACCGCGCGCGTGCAGCTTCTGCGTCGAGATTCCGATCTCGGCGCCGAATCCGAACTGACCACCGTCGGTGAAACGGGTGGACGCGTTCACCGCGACCGTCGTGGAGTCCACCAGCTGGGTGAATCGCCGGGCCGCGGCCTGCGAGGTGGTGACGATCGCCTCGGTGTGACCGGACGACCAGAGACGGATGTGGGCGACGGCCGACTCCAGGGACTCGACGACGGCGGCGGCGATGTCGTAGGAGAGGTACTCCGTCTCCCAGTCCTCCGTGGTCGCGGGCACGATCGTGGCCTTGGTGGCGTCCGCGTACTCGATGACGCGTTCGTCGCCGTGCACGGTCACCCCCGCGTCCGCGAGCGCGTCCAGGGCGCGCGGCAGGAAGGCGGCCGCGACGTCCTCGTGGACGAGGAGGGTCTCCGCGGCGTTGCAGACGCTCGGCCGCTGCGCCTTGGAGTTGATCAGGATCTCGACGGCCATGTCGATGTCGGTCTCGGCGTCCACGTACACGTGGCAGTTCCCGGTCCCCGTCTCGATGACGGGAACGATGGACTCCTCGACGACGGTGCGGATCAGCGAGGCGCCGCCCCGGGGGATCAGCACGTCGACCATGCCGCGGGCCCGCATCAGTTCGCGTACGGAGTCCCGGCTCTCGCCGGGCACGAGCTGCACGGCATCGGCCGGCAGGCCGGAGCCGCCGACCGCGTCCCGCAGTACCCGCACGAGGGCGGTGTTGGAGGAGTACGCGGAGGACGATCCGCGCAGCAGCACCGCGTTGCCCGACTTCAGGCACAGCGCGGCGGCGTCCACGGTGACGTTCGGCCGGGCCTCGTAGATGATGCCGACGACGCCGAGCGGCACCCGCACCTGGCGCAGGTCGATGCCGTTGGGAAGGGTCGAGCCGCGCACCACCTCGCCGACGGGGTCGGGCAGGGCGGCCACATGACGCACGTCGGCGGCGATGGCGCGCACCCGCTCGGGAGTGAGCGTGAGCCGGTCGATGACCGTCTCGCTGGTCCCCGCCTCACGGGCGCGGGCGATGTCCTCGGCGTTCGCCTCGACGATCTCGCTCGTACGGACCTCCAGGGCGTCGGCCATCGCGAGCAGCGCGTCGTCCTTGGCCGATCGAGGCAGAGGAGCGAGGTCGGCGGCCGCCGCGCGGGCCCGGTAGGCCACCTGGGCGACCGGGGACATGTTGTCGTAGGGCGAAACCGAAGAGAGCGACGTCATACAGGAAGCGTAATGCGCCGCCCGCGGGCGGCCCTCCCGTATCCCGCAGTCCGAGACGGACCGCCGGCGCGCGCCGCCCGCCTGGACGACCTCACGCGCCCTGCCTTCGCAGGAGACGGTTCCCGCCCCCGCGCCCCGGCCTGCCCTCCCTCAGAAGGGATGCACACCCACCCGCGCGGCCGCCGGCGGGCCGTAACCCTCCGCGACGCGCTGGTGATAGGTCTGCCGGTCGATGACCTCGAGGCCGACGATCTCCCACGGCGGCAGGTTGGCCGTGGAACGGTGTTCGCCCCACAGCCGCAGGGCGACGGCGGCCGCGTCGTGCAGGTCGCGCGCCTCCTCCCAGTAGCGGATTTCGGCGTGGTCGTTGGCGTACCGGCTGGTGAGCAGGAAGGGGTGGTCGTGGGCCAGCTGCTCGAGGCCGCGGCGGACCTCCTTGAGCGGGGCCTCCCGGCCGGAGACGCTGAGCGTGATGTGCCACAGGCGGGACAGCACACGCTCCTCTTCGGCGGCGCCCGGCCGTGTCCCGGCCTCCACGGTGCCGGCCCCGGTCCCCTGGTCCTGGATCTTCATCCGGTCCCCGCGGGCGGTGTCGCCATCGGCCCGCGCTTCGCCGCGCGCGTCACCGTGCCCGTCGCCGAAGTCGGCCCCCGCCCCGACGCTGGTCAGAGCCCGCTCCTCGCCCACCGACCGGCGGACGCCCGGCAGCTTCCCGTTCCCTCGGGGCGCATCCCCTGGGCGCGCTCGTCTCACCGGCGGCCTCCCTGTTGCTGCGTCGTGCTGCGTCGTCGTGCCGAACCCCGCGTTCCCCCGCAACAAAGTTGACCAGCCCACGGCGGGGCGTGGGGCGGTTTTGGTAAAGGTCTCTGCCAGATGGCGGGACTTTCCGCCTTTTCACGTCTGAAGGACGACCAGATCGTCCCTGTGTACGACTTCCCGCTCGTACTCCGGGCCGAGCTCCTTCCCCAGTTCCCTGGTGGAGCGGCCGGCCATCCGGGGGATCTCCTTGGCGTCGAAGTTGACCAGCCCCCGTGCGACCGGCCGGCCGGCGGCGTCGCGCAGCTCGACCGGGTCACCGGCGCTGAACTCGCCGTCCACCGCGGCGATCCCCGCCGGCAGCAGCGACTTCCTGTTGTCGACGACGGCCCGGACGGCACCGTCGTCGAGGGTGAGGGAGCCCTGCGGTGTCGAGGCGTGGGCGAGCCACAGCAGCCGGTCCGCGGAGCGGCGTCCGGTGGCGTGGAAGTACGTGCCGGTGTCACGGCCCGAGAGCGCGTCGGCGGCGCGGCTCGCGGAGGTGAGGACCACGGGCACGCCGGCGGCCGCGGCGATCCGGGCCGCCTCGACCTTGGTGACCATGCCGCCGGTGCCGACGCCCGCCTTGCCCGCGCTGCCGATCTGCACGTGGGCGATGTCCTCGGGGCCGTGCACCTCCTCGATGCGGCTGGTGTCGGGGCGGGCCGGGTCCCCGTCGTAGAGGCCGTCGACGTCGGAGAGCAGGACCAGCAGGTCCGCCCGTACGAGGTGGGCGACGAGCGCGGCGAGCCGGTCGTTGTCTCCGAAGCGGATCTCGTCGGTGGCGACGGTGTCGTTCTCGTTGACGACCGGGACCGCGCCCATGGCGAGGAGCTGGTCCAGGGTCCGGTAGGCGTTGCGGTAGTGGGCGCGCCGGCTGGTGTCGTCGCTGGTCAGGAGCACCTGGCCGACGCGGACGCCGTAGCGCGCGAAGGACGCGGTGTAGCGGGCGACGAGCAGGCCCTGGCCGACGCTCGCGGCGGCCTGCTGACGGGCCAGATCCTTGGGCCGGCGGGTGAGCCCGAGCGGCGCGAGGCCCGCGGCGATGGCGCCGGAGGAGACGAGCACTATCTCCTTCTCGCCGCCGCTGCGGACCTTGGCGAGCACGTCCACCAGGGCGTCCACCCGGTCCGCGTCGAGCCCGCCGGCGGCGGTGGTGAGGGAGGAGGACCCGACCTTGACGACGATCCGGCGGGCGGCGGTGACGTGCGTCCTCGCCGGGACCGTGCCCGACGGTGCGGCGGAGGCCGGTGGCTGCCCCCCGGGGGCCGCTGCCGAATGCCCCGCTGCCTGCTGTTCCGGGCTCTGTCCGCTCACGCCGTGCCTCGCCTCTGTCACAAGGCCGAATGTATGCCAGCGGCCCTGTCGGGTGCGCGGCCGTTCCGCTCGCTGGACAGCGGTATCCGGCCGCCGGCACCTGTCCCTCGTCACCCGCGTCGGACGGTGCCACGCCGAAACGCACTGGCGGACGGCGCGAGTTGACCGCGCCGATGGTTGTTCGATCCGGCCAACCGCTAGGGTGGCGGGTGGGCGGTGGCACGCGCCCGTTCCGGCGCATGCCTGTCTCCGGCCCGCCACCTTCGACTCCGGTTCCCACAACAGACGGGGCGCAGCTGTGTCGGTCAAAGTGAGTGTCGTCATCCCGGTGTACAACCCGGGGAAGTACATCGACCCGTGCATCGATTCCTTGGTCCGCCAGACCCTGCCGGCCGAGGAGTTCGAGGTCCTGTTCGTCGATGACGGCTCCACGGACGACACCCCGGAGCGGCTCGACAAGCTGGCAGCCGAGCACCCCCACTTCCGGGTGATCCACATCCCCAATTCCGGCTGGC
The DNA here is from genome assembly GCF_040677245.1 of Streptomyces kurssanovii. Taxonomy (NCBI): domain Bacteria; kingdom Bacillati; phylum Actinomycetota; class Actinomycetes; order Kitasatosporales; family Streptomycetaceae; genus Streptomyces; species Streptomyces kurssanovii. The sequence continues at coordinate 21,376 of NZ_JBFAQK010000075.1, read as the reverse complement.
CGGGCAAGCCGCGGAACGTCGGGGTCGCCGAAGCCCTCGGCGAGTACGTCCAGTTCCTCGACCAGGACGACCACCTGGGCACGGACGCGCTGCGCCGCCTCTACGACATGGGGCACAGGAACGGCTCCGACATCGTCATCGGCAAGGTGGCCAGCAACTTCCGCGGCGTGCCGCACGGCGTCTTCCGTACGAACCGCGAGAAGTGCACGCTGCGCGACGCGCCGCTGTTCGACAGCCTCACGCCGCACAAGATGTTCCGCACCGCGTTCCTGCGCGAGCACGGCATCGCCTACCCCGAGGGCAAGCGCCGCCTCGAGGACCAGCTGTACATGATGCGGGCGTACTTCCCCGCCAAGGTCGTCTCGATCCTCGGCACGTACACCTGCTACCACTACTCGAAGCGGGACGACGGCAAGAACGCCGGGTCGGCGAAGCTCGTCCCCGAGGGCTACTACGGCAACCTCCGCGAGGTCCTCGACGTCGTCGTCGCCAACACCGAGCCGGGTCCGCTGCGGGACCGGGTGCTGCGCCGCTTCTACCGGGTGGAGATGCTGGGCCGCCTCAGCGAGCCGGCGGTGCTCAAGTACGACGACGGCTACCTGCGCGAGATGGTGGACGCCGTGCGGCCGCTCGCACTGGAGTACATGGACGACTCCGTGCACGACGGCCTCGGTCCGATGCTGCGGATGCGCTCCACCCTGCTGCGTGAGAACAACGCGGAGGGGCTGGTGCGGCTCGCCCGGCTCGGTTCGTCCGTCAAGGGCTCCGCCCGGCTGGAGGACGTGCGGTGGGAGACCGACGGCCGGATCACGGTGACCATGGCGGGACGGCTGGTCCACGGCGAGCAGCGGCTGCCGTTGAAGCTTCTGAGCCGTGACGAGCGGCTCTACGTGCACCCCGACATCACCTCCGGCTTCCTCCCCGAGGGCGCGCTCCTCGACATCACCGACGATCTCGCCGGCTTCCAGGCCGAGCTGTCGCTGCGTGACCGCGAGAAGGCCGTGGAGTGGCTGTGCCCCACGACGCTGGAGACCCGCGTCGAGATGCTCGACGACGAGGACGACGAGACCGCGGAGGCCGACGGGAACGGGCCGGACGGAGCGGGCCGGACCTGCGAGGTCGTGCTCCGCGGCACCGGTGTGCTGGCCACCCAGGGCAGCCGCAAGGGCCGGGGCAGCCTTCCCCGGGGCTTCTGGGACGCCTGGGTGAGCGTGCGGGGCCTCGGTCTCGTGCGCAAGACGCGGCTGGGCGCGGAGCGTGCCGAGCACGTCGACGGCCAGTGCGTCCCGGCGCTGCTGTCCTCACCCGCCCGCCCCGTGATCCCGTACTTCACCGCCCCGTACGGCAACCTCACCCTCGATGTCTCCCGTCGCGGCAAGAAGCTGGTCCCCTATCTGGAGGGCCGCCCGGTGCTGTGCATGCCGGGGCGTTCGCCGCAGCTTCGGCTCGACCTGGTCACGGCCCCCGCGACCGCTCCCGCGGCCGTGCAGCTCGTGCTGAGCAAGCCGCCGGCCGCGCCCGTCCCCGCTACCGAGGCGACGGGGACGGAGGAGCCGGCGACCTCGGAGGCACCGGACGCCGCGGTCGTCCACGCGTTCCCGTCCACGCTGCGCCCGGTGCACGGTCGTGCCCACCTGCCGGTGCCCCGCCGGGTGGAGGGTGCGCCGGAGGGCACCTGGCAGCTCGGGGTGCGGCTCGACGGCGAGAAGGGCCGGGCGCTGGCGCTGTGTACGGTGGACGTCGATGCCGTCGGCCGTCTCCGGCTGGACGACAGCCTCCCCGCACCGGACCCCGCCCTGCTGCGGACGCTGACGGTGCAGCGCCGCCGGGCGGCGCTGCGCGAGGCGGTGCGCACCGTGGCCGGCCCCGTCGTGCGACGGCTGCCGTCCTCCGGGCGCAGGAAGGTACGCCGGTTCGCGGCGCGGCTGCTCGGATGACCGGCGGACCCGAGGGCCCGGCATCGGCCACCTGACCGCACCACCGGAACGAGGACAGGATCACATGCGGCAGCTCTCCATCACCGGCGCCTGGGTGCACGAGCCGAAGATCTTCCCGGACAGCCGCGGGAGTTTCCACGAGTGGTTCAAGGAAGGCGACTTCGCGAAGGCCGCCGGCCACGGTCTGCGGCTCGCCCAGGCCAACTGCTCCGTCTCCAGCCGCGGCACGCTCCGCGGCGTCCACTTCGCCGACGTTCCGCCGAGCCAGGCGAAGTACGTGAAGTGCGTGCGGGGCGCCGTTCTGGACGTCGTGGTCGACATCCGGGTCGGCTCACCGACCTTCGGGCAGTGGGAGGCGGTCCGTCTCGACGACGTTGACCACCGCAGCGTCTATCTGTCGGAGGGGCTGGGGCACGCGTTCATGGCCCTGACGGACGACGCCACGGTCGTCTACCTCTGCTCCGAGGGCTACGCCCCCGAACGTGAGCACGGTATCGACCCCCTCGACCCCGGTCTGGGCATCGACTGGCCGCAGGACATCGCCCCGGTGCTCTCCGACAAGGACGCCGCGGCGCCGTCGCTGGCGGAGGCGGAGCGTCAGGGCCTGCTGCCGCGGTACGAGGAGTGCCGCGCCTACTACGACGAGCTGGCCGCGCGCGGCTGAACGGCGCGGCACGCAGACGGACGCCCCGGATCCGTCGGATCCGGGGCGTGAGGGGAACGGCTCAGCCCGTGAGCCTCTCGATGCTCCTGCGCACCGGCGCGAAGGCCGAGCGCGGCCGCCGCAGCGTGCGGGCCTTGATCAGGGCGGGCCAGAAGTCGGCGCCGAGCAGCGCCTCCGGCTGGACGGCGTTCTTGCGGACGAGGATCTCCTCGGGGACGTCCTGCGGGTCGGGCACGGCGTACTCTTCGATGATCTTGTCGTACGCGTTCTTGAGGACGGTGCTCTCCGGGTCGGCGCCGAAGATCGCCACGACTCCGGTCGGCGCGGTGTCGACCTCGACGACGAGCAGGTCGGGGCGGTACTTCCGCAGGACCTGGGCGACCTTGTAGACGTCGCCGGCCCAGAACTTGGTGTGCCGGTCGCGCGCGGCCTCGTCGACGTTCCTCGGGAGCATGTCGTCGAGCACGATCACGCTGGACCAGCGTGAATGCCGCTCGACGTTCATGAAGTCGCGGAGCGCGTACTCGAAGAGGTGCATTCCGTCGATGAAGGACAGTTCGAGCTTCGGCTCTCCGCCGAGCACATTCAGCGGGTCCTTGCGGGCAAGGGCGCGGAAGGGATTGCGGCCGGTGCGCAGATGCACCAGCGGGTCCTTGCGCGCGAAAAAGTCGTCACTGGTGGCCCTGACGAGGTGAACATCGCAGCTGATGCTCGTCACGACACGGAACGCGGGGTCGATCGCGACGGAAGGGACCCGGGAGAGTGCCAGACTGCGTCCGTCGTTGACCCCGATTTCGAGATAGTTACGGGGTTTGTACGTGCGGTGCAGTTGACGCAGAAAACCGTGGCGATCCACCGATCGAACCCTTCGCTGGGAATCAAATTGATTGATTCCCAGCGAAGTTAGCGTGTACGCGGCCCGGACGTAAATGTCTACCGGCCAGTAGCACCCGTTCCGCGCTCTGCTTCCACCAGTGCGGGGAACGCTTCTGCGATCGCCTCGCGCCAGTCGCGAACAGGTTCGATCCCGGTGCCCCGCCAGCCTTCGTGCCCCAGGACGCTGTACGAAGGACGGGGCGCCGGGCGTGCGAAGGCCCCGCTGTCCGTCGGCCGTACCCGGTCCGGGTCCGCGCCCAGCAGCCGGAAGATCTCCCTGGTGAAGCCGTACCAGGTGGTCTCGCCCCGGCTGGTGCCGTGGTGGACGCCCGCGGGGACGGTCCCGGCCACCGCCGCCTGCCCCAGCCGCACGAGCAGACCGGCGAGGTCGGCGCTCCACGTGGGCTGGCCGAGCTGGTCGTCGACGACGTCGAGGGTGTCCCTGGCCGCCTCCAGCCGGATCATGGTGCGGACGAAGTTGGGGCCGCCCGCGCCGTAGAGCCAGGCCGTACGGACCACATGACCGGTCTCGGGCAGCAGCTCGAGCACGGCCCGCTCCCCCGCCAGCTTGGTGCGCCCGTAGGCGCTGCGCGGCGCGGTGGGGGCGTCCTCGGCGTAGGGCAGGGTGGCGTCGCCCGCGAAGACGTAGTCGGTGGAGATGTGCAGCAGGACGGCGCCGCTCTCCTTGCAGGCCTCCGCCACGTTCCTCGCGCCGGTGCCGTTGACGGCCAGGGCGGCGTCCTCACGCTCCTCCGCGCCGTCGACGTCCGTCCACGCGGCGCAGTTCACCACGACGGCGGGGCGGTGGGCCGCCAGGCAGGAGCGCACGGCGTCGGGGTCGGTGATGTCCAGGTCCGCGCGCGTGACGGCGACGGCGGGCACGCCCTCCGCGGCCAGCCGGGCGACGACGTCCCGGCCGAGCATGCCGCCGGCGCCGGTGACCAGCCAGCTCACAGCGCCGCACGCTCCTTCAGGGGCTCCCACCAGGCGCGGTTGTCGCGGTACCACTGGACGGTCTCCGCGAGCCCGGTGGCGAAGTCCTTGCGCGGCTCGTAGCCGAGCTCCGCGCGGATCTTGGTGCAGTCGACCGAGTAGCGGCGGTCGTGGCCCTTGCGGTCGGTGACGTACTCGACGCTGGTGTCCCAGTCCGCGCCGCAGGCCTCCAGCAGCAGTCCGGTGAGCTCCTTGTTGGACAGTTCGGTGCCGCCGCCGATGTTGTAGACCTCGCCGGGGCGGCCTTTGGTGCGGACGAGTTCGATGCCCTGGACGTGGTCGTCGATGTGCAGCCAGTCCCGGACGTTGCCGCCGTCGCCGTAGAGCGGGACCTTCCCACCGTCCAGCAGGTTGGTGATGAACAGCGGGATGACCTTCTCGGGGAAGTGGTGGTGCCCGTAGTTGTTGGAGCAGCGGGTCACCCGGACGTCCAGACCGTGGGTGCGGTGGTACGACAGGGCGATCAGGTCGCTGGACGCCTTGGCCGACGAGTACGGCGAGTTGGGCTCGAGCGGGTGCGTCTCCGGCCAGGAGCCCTCGTCGATCGAGCCGTAGACCTCGTCGGTGGAGATGTGGACGAACCGCTCCACGCCGGCCCGGTGGGCGGCGTCGACCAGCGTGTGGGTGCCGAGCACGTTGGTGCGCACGAACTCCGCGCCGCCGTCGATGGAGCGGTCCACGTGCGACTCGGCGGCGAAGTGGACCACCTGGTCGTGCTCCGCCATGAGCTTGCCGACGAGTTCGGCGTCGCAGATGTCGCCCTGCACGAAGCCGAAGCCGGGATGGTCGCGGACCTCGTCGAGGTTGGCCGGGTTGCCCGCGTAGGTGAGTTTGTCGAGCACGGTGACTGCCACGTCGCCCGGCCCGCCGGGGCCGAGCAGCGTGCGGACGTAGTGGGAGCCGATGAAACCGGCGCCACCGGTCACCAGGATCTTCGTTGTCATGAGGAGATCTGTACCTTGCTGTGGTCGCCGAGCACGAGTCGGTGGGAGGACGGGTTGCGTGGAGAGGGCGTGACCTCGACGTCCCGGCCGATCAGCGAGGCCTCCACACGCCGCACTCCGGAGATGGAGGCGCCGCGCAGGACGATGGAGTACTCGATCTCGCTGTCCTGGATCCGGCACGCCTCCGAGACCGAGGTGAAGGGGCCGACGTACGAGTCGCTGATCACCGTGTCACCACCGATGATCGCGGGGCCCACGATGCGGCTGTTGGTGATCCGTGCCCCCTTCTCGATCCGGACCCGGCCGATGATCTCGCTGCTCCGGTCGACCTCGCCGTCGTTGCTCGGCTCCACCGTCTCCAGCACGGAGCGGTTGACCTCGAGCATGTCGGTGACGTTGCCGGTGTCCTTCCAGTAGCCGGCGATGGTCGTCGAGCGCACGTCGCGGCGCTGGTCGATGAGCCACTGGATGGCGTGGGTGATCTCCAACTCACCTCGCCAGGAAGGCTCGATGGACCGCACGGCCTCGTGCACGGCAGGGGTGAAGAGGTAGACGCCGACGAGGGCGAGATCGCTCTTGGGCTCCTTCGGCTTCTCCTCAAGGCCCACGACACGGCCGTCCCCGTCGAGTTCGGCGACACCGAAGGACGTCGGGTCGGGCACCTTGGTCAGCAGGATCTGCGCGTCCGGGCGTTCCGTACGGAACTCGTCGACGAGGCCGGTGATGCCGCCGACGATGAAGTTGTCACCGAGGTACATCACGAAGTCGTCCTCGCCGAGGAAGTCCCGCGAAATGGCGACGGCGTGCGCCAGGCCGAGCGGCTTCTCCTGCGGGATGTAGGTGATTTTCACACCGAATCGGGACCCGTCCCCGACGGCTTCCCTGATCTCGTCGGCGGTGTCGCCGACGATCACGCCCACGTCGGTGATCCCCGCTTCCGCGATCGCCTCGAGGCCGTAGAAGAGCACCGGCTTGTTCGCGACGGGAACCAGTTGCTTGGCCGAGGTGTGCGTGATGGGACGCAGGCGGGTGCCCGCCCCTCCGGAGAGAACGAGTGCCTTCACGATTCATGTCCTCGAGTCGAGTGATGTTCCCCGAGCGGATACCGCTCAGCTCTTTCGACTTTACCCACGGTTCTGCTGCACAGACGCTGTGTTCCGATTCCGGGCGCTGCGCACGAGGCGCCGTACCCGTCTGCGCACCCCGCGCACCACCCGCCGGACGGTGAGGGCCTGCGCCTCCGGCGGCAGGACCCGGCAGTTGCCGGCCCAGTCGGGCACGGTGACGGCGTACAGCGCGTCGGGCAGACCCGCCGCCGCGTCCCTGAAGTGCGGATAGGCGAGATACACGCAGGCCCGGCGTCCCGTCCGGGGCTCACGGACCACCTCGGGGACCGACTTGGCGGCGGCGAACTCCACCATGTCCTTCAGCAGGTCGAGCCGGCCTCTGGCGACGCACTCCAGCACCACCCTGTCCCCCACCCTGACGTGGCCGGCGACACCGTCGTTCCAGTGGCCGGTCATGGCGGCCGCCAGCCGCAGCTTGTCGCGCTGCTCCGATTCCGGTTGCCGCAGGAAGCCCGGGCCGAACTGCTGGAGCAGGCCCACGGTGAACGGCCGGACCATCAGCAGATCGCGGCGCGGCCCCGGCGGCTCCAGCCGGGCGATCACCCGGGTCAGACCGGTCAGCGCCTCGAAGCGGTCCGCGTAGGTCCCGCGCCGGGTGGCGTGTTTGCCGTCCTCGCGGCCGACCAGGTAGTAGCAGTCGTAGTCCGCGACCACGGAGACTCCGTTGCCGGCGAGATACGCCTCCATGGTGAACAGCGAGTCCTCACCCGTGGGGAGACTCTCGTCGAAGGTGAGGCCGAGCCGGCACAGCATCTCGCGCCGGAACAGCTTCTGTGCGCTGAGGGCGTAGATGATCCGTGACGAGTACACATCGGCACGCTCGACGCTCTCGTGGAACATCGAGCGGGGAACGCCGCGCCCCCTGCCGGCCATCCTGCCGAGCACCACGTCCGTCCCGGCGCGGTCCGCCATGGTGACCATCCGGTCCAGCGCCTCGTCGCCGAGGAAGTCGTCGGCGTCGAGGAAGAAGACGTAGCGGCCCCGCGCGAGGGAGAGACCGACGTTGCGCGGACCGCTCGGCCCACCGGAGTTCGCCTGCCGGACCAGCGTGGTGCGCACCTTGCTGCGGGCGGCGAACTCCTCCAGGTACTCGCCCGTGCCGTCCGTCGAACCGTCGTCGACCGCGACGATCTCGATGCGGTCGGCGCCCATGGTCTGCGACTCCACCGACTCCAGGCAGCGGACCAGATACGGCATTGCTTCATAGGCGCCGACGACAACCGTGACGTCGGGCACGAGACTGTCATTCATGGACATACAGACAACCTGAACCGGGCAAAGGTTGCGGCGAACGACCCTCCGGTCAAATGTGCACATCACGCCCGACGCGCGCCGCGGACCATGAAGCGGACCATGAAGCGGGCCATGAAGACGACAGCGGCCCGGTGGCATCCCTGGGGGACGCCACCGGGCCGCTGCGGACGGGTCGCGTCAGCCGCCCACCGCTGTGTCGCCCACGGGCGAGTCGTCGAGCCCGGGCGCCTGCTCGGGGCCCGCGAGCCGCTGCTGCAGCGCCAGATTGCGTGCCTCCGCCTTGGCGGCCAGCGCCTGTACCGCCGCGTCGAACTGCTGGAGGGACGTCGGCTCGTCGGGGCCGAGCAGATACTCCTTGAGCTCCCGCCGGGCCTCGGCCCGGGTGTCCGCCGCGCCGTCGGCGACGGCCGCGAGCAGCTCGTCCAGCTCCGCGGCGCTGTTGGAGAGGATCACAGCGGCGCGCACCGCGGTGTTCTGCCGCCGGAACTCCGCCTCTCCCAGGCCCGCCGAGTCGGTGACCGCGTACGGCTTGCCGCTCGCGATGTAGTCGGAGACCACGCTGGAGATGTCGGAGACCATGCCGTCCGACTCGTTGAAGCAGTCGTACAGGCGCGGCTCGGGACCGGTGATGACCCGGTGCTCCCACCAGCCGAAGGAGCGCCAGTACGCGGCGTTCCACTCGTCCTTGAGCCTCATGATCTCGGCCTCGCGCGCCGGGTCGGCCACCGAGTCGCGGGCCTCCTCCGCCTCGTCCCCGCCGGCCTTGGAGACGCCCGACAGTTCCGCGAGACGTGCTTCGGCGCGCTCCAGCACGAGGCGCGCGGCTGCGTGGTCCGCGGCGTCGGCCTCCGCTTCCGCCGTCCACCGGGGGTCGACCGCCCGGGCCGCGGCGGCCGCCTCCACCAGCGCCCTGATCCGCGCGTCGACGGCCTTGGCCTCCGCGCTTCGGGTGCCGGTGAACGGGTGCGGCTTGTAGATGAGCCGGATGGGCTGCTCGGCGTTCAGCAGCCGCTCCACGATGTTCTCGCCGGCCAGCAGCAGGGACGTGTTGCCGGGGTTGTCGTCCCAGCCCTCCCAGGTGGGGGCGTACAGGACCGTCGGGATCGGCTTCTGCGGCCCGCCCGTCCATGCCCGGATGGGCGCGAGCTGGGGGCGGCCCACCTCGACGATGTCCTCGCCGCGCACACCGACGTCGGCGAGGGCGTACCGGTCGCGGCCGGCCCGGCCGGCGGTCCACACCTCGTCGTAGACCTTGCTGTACGGGTTGACGCTGGCGAGCTTGTCGCTGTCGCCGTGGCCGATGAAGACGTGCTTCATGGTCGGTACGCGCAGCATGTGGATGTTCTTGCCGACGTTGGCGGCGTAGAGAGCGACCCGGACCGTCGACAGGTCCAGGTTCATCAGGTGCACCCCGCCGGGCACACAGATCACCGGGACGGACGTGGCGCCGAGCTGCGGCACGATGTTGCGCTCACGCAGGACGATCAGCGGCCGGCCGTCGATCTTGGCCATGGTGTCGAGCCACATGTTGACCTGGTACGCCGACTCCCTGGAGCCGGAGAAGTAGAGCATCACCGTCGGCTTGTACTCACGCAGCCACGCGTCCACGCCGGCCAGCACCTTGTCCGGCGGCGGCACGAGACGGCCCGGCCGCAGGTGCGGGACGAGCAGCGCCAGGTACACGACCGCGAGGAGGAGCGTGAGCCCGAGTCCGGCGTACGCGAAGACGGTGCGGTCGGTCCCGATGGCGATCAGCACACCGATGAAGGAGAAGACGTCGAGGTGGAGCATCTTCTCCGCCGAGCGGTCCAGCAGCGGGCGCGGCGGCGCGTCCGGGATGCGCACCCGGCTCAGATCGACGTTGCGCGTGACCACGGGCAGTTTGCGGCGCAGCCGGATCAGCGTGACCATCGCGCCGTGCGGCGCCTGGAGACCGTAGAAGCCGAGCAGGCACGCGACCGTCACATAGAAGACGGGCTCCTCCGCGAAGCCCATCCGGGACAGCAGCAGCACGAGCAGCAGCTGGCGGACCAGGAACCGGATCGACAGACCGGCCCGGACCTTGGCGAGTCGGTTGATCAGATAGCTCGACCGCTGGTGCAGGAACTGATCCGCCGCGTACGTCACGGCGACGGCCACTGCGAAGAACCAGAGGCTGGGGATTATCGCCGCGAGCATGACGCAGGGGAATCCCAGCATCAGCAGGAGCGCGGCTGCCAGCTCCGGTCCGCTGCCCACGCGTGCCATGCGAATGGCTTTCGAAATCACGGAAAAACCTGCTCCAAGGGGGTGCCGACGGTTTTCTGCGAAGGACGTTGAGCCCCGCTCGACAGACTAGGGCCCCTGCGGCGACCGCAGAGGCCCCAGCGCATGAGCAATCAGCTGTGTTCCTCGTCCTCGTGGCGGTCGAGGACGGACGCCAGTGCCTGCTCGAACCCGGTCGCCTCCGAGGCGCCTCGGGTCGGGTCCTGCTGCCGGACGTCGATGACGTGACCGGTCAGCTCGGACAGCAGCACGTCGAGCGAGGTACGGGCCACGGCCTCCGACGACAGCAGCGAACCGGCCGGCTCGACGCCGAACGCCTTGGTGCGCATCGGGGTGGCGGTGCGCTCCGGGTTCACGCAGTTCACCCGGACACCGTCGGCGGCCCACTCGTCCGACAGGGCCTGGGTGAGGTTCACCATGGCGGCCTTGGTGGACGAGTACAGGCTGTACTCGGCACGGCCGCGGGTGTAGCTGCTGGAGGTGTAGAGCAGCAACTGGCCCCGGGTCTCCGCGAGATACTTGTGCGAGGCACGCGCGATGTGGACGGGCGCCAGGTAATTGACGTTCAGCGCTTCCTGGATGGCCGCGTTGTCCGTCTCCGCCAGCTTGCCGATGCGCAGCACGCCCGCGGTGTTGATGACGTAGTCGATGCGGCCGCTCTCGGCGTACGCCTTGGAGAGGGCGTCGTCGACGTGTTCGGGGTTCTCGACGTGCGTGCCGGTGGTGGACCGGCCCAGCGCGTACACCTTGGCGCCGTAGGACTCGGCGAGCGAGGCGATGTCGGCGCCGATGCCGTACGAGCCGCCGAAGACGACGACCGTCCTGCCGGTGAGCTGCTCGCGGTACGCCCGCTCGTCGGCCGGGGCCGGGAGGGCGGTCGAGGCGAGCTGGAACAGCTTGTCGGCGATGAACACGTCGACCGGCTGAGTGACCTTCATGTTGTACTCGTCGCCCGCGACGACGTAGATGGGCACGTCCGGCAGGTACCTGAGCACGACCGTACAGTCGTCGGTCGCCTGGAAGTTGGGGTCGGACGCCGCGATCTCGTACGCCTTGCGGATCGTCGACAGCTTGAACGCCTGCGGGGTCTGCCCGCGGCGCAGCCGGGAGCGGTCCGGGACGTCGGTGATGAACTCGCCGTCCTCGCCGTGCGTGCGGGTCACGATGATCGTGTCCGCGGACGGGATGGCGACGTCGACGGCCTGGTAGCGGTCCAGCGCGTCGACACAGTCCTTGATGACCCGCTCGGAGAGCAGCGGGCGGACCGCGTCGTGGAAGAGGACGTTGAGGTCCTCCCCCTCCGCGAGGCCCTCACCGAGAGCGGCGATGGCGCGCTCCGTGGTCTCGCTGCGGGTCGCGCCGCCCTCGAGGACCTTGGTGACCTTGGTCAGCCCGGCCTTCGCGACGATCTTCTCCACTTCCGCGACATATCCGGGCGCCATCATCACGACGACGTCGTCGACGCAGTCGGCCTGTTCGAAAATCGCCAGCGTGTGTTCTATGACCGCCTTACCCGCGATCTTCACCAGCTGCTTGGGAATCGCGAGCCCCACCCGCTGACCGGTACCCCCGGCGAGCAGGACAGCTGTGGTTCGGGATCTGGCCATGTGGTGCACGGACAAGGGGACCAATCTTGCGGGGGCTGGGGACAAGGCCGATGCTGACATTCGTACTCACCGTCCCGCAAGACGGCTGACACCTTGCACACATTCGAATAAACCTGCTGTTCACCCTGGCGTTGCGGGGATGCGCCCCCGAACGGTACCTCTCGCTCAGGTGACTGACGCCACACGTTCGGATGGAGTGAAGTATCACAGAGCGGGAGAAGCGGCACTTACATATCCGCCACATTGAGCGCGAGGTCGTTCGACAGCGTGTAATAAACGTGCACGCGGACCTTCTTTCGTTGCCGCCCCAGCACACGCCGTGCCACAGCACGCGCCAGGCCCGTCTGCCTGCGCTTCCCCAGGACCGCGTCCGGGTATACGAAAATTCGCTGCTTCACCACCAGATCATCGAGCAGCCGGCCGATCCTCACCGGCTTCACAGCGGGGTCACAGCGAATGAAAAAGTCCCACACATCGTTTCCACTCACCTGTGAGGCCGCCGGTACGGAAGAGGAAAAACGGAACCGAAATCCGTCCTTGCCGACCTTTTTGCCGCGGAAATGGATCTCGTCCGCTCCTCCTCCCCGGCGGCGCAGCACCAGCACGGGCGCGCGGGAGACCACGGCCGTACCGAGCATGCTGCCCTCGATGGTCACCCGGGCGCCGTCGATCCGGACGTCCCCCGCCTCGGCGTGGACCGGCCGGTGCCACGCCCGCAGTGCGAGTACGCCGCCCTTGGCCGTGTCCGCGTAAGGAAGGACATGGCGCACCCCCTCGCCGGGCGTCACGCGCTCGGTCGCGCGCAGGGCGCCGCGCTGGTCCACGAGGCGGGCCGCCAGCCGCTGCCCGGGGCCGGCCGCCGGCTCGAGGAAGACGTCCCACACCCCCTCCGGGAAGACCTCGGCGGCCGGGACCGTCACCGACCCCGCCGCGTCCAGGTCGAAGGTCCGCACCTCCTTACGCGCCCCTGTGCGCACGCAGACCAGCCGGGCGCCGCTGTCGCAGCCCGCCGGCAGAGGTGCCACCGGGCGCACCTCCAGCGAACCGTCCGGGGCGACGGTGCAGTCGGCGAGCGGCGCGGTCGCCGGGACGCGGGCGCGCTGCGCCACCTCGGCGGCGAGCTCCTCGAACAGGGTCTCGTACCGCTTGGCCACCACACCGGGGTCGAAGCGGCGCGCGTTGCGCACCGCGGCGGCGGCCATGTCGCGGCGCAGGTCCTCGTCGTCGACGAGCCGCAGCAGCCCCCGGGCCATGGCCCCGGCGTCGCCGACCGGGACGAGCAGTCCGTCGACGCCGTCCTGGATGATCTCGCGCGGGCCGTAGTCGCAGTCGGCGCTCACCACCGGCACACCGCAGCGCATCGCCTCCACCAGCGTCATGCCGAACGACTCGTGACGGGACGCGGACGCGGCGACGGCCCCCTTGACCCACTCCGACTCGATCGGCGAGCAGGGGCCCATCAGGTGGATCTCGTTGTAGAGGCCGAGCTTGTGGATCCGGGCCAGCAGCGCGTCCCGCTGGTCGCCGGACCCGTAGATACGCAGCGTCCAGCCGGGCCGTACGGCGACGACCCTGGCGAACGCGTCGATCAGTACGTCGAACTGCTTCTCCGCCCCCAGCCGGCCGGCGGCCACGATCGTCCGGCCCGTGCCGTCGGAGGGGCGCACGGCGGGCTCGGGAACGCTGTTCGGGATCGAGAGCACCCGCGTGCTGCGCAGCGGCATCTTGTCGCGCCAGGCCTTCGCGTCACCCTCGGAGACCGTCACGAAGGCGTCGATCGCGTCGAGATGCTCGTACATCTCCTCGCGCAGCGCGGCCTTGTGGTGGTTGTGCGTCATGTGTTCCTGGCCGATACGGACCGCGGAGGGGGGCGCGAACTGCGCGACGTAGGCCACCAGCCCGGGCCGGGTGCCGATGACGACGTCCGCGTCGGAGGCGGCGTAGTGGGCCCGGACCCGGTCGTCGACGAGCCGGTTGTACTCCTTGTACCGGGCCTCGGAACGGGGGAAGGCCCGGGACGGCTCGGCGAACAGCGGGTCGTGCCGGTCGCTCCGGGGATTGGCCGGCCGGATGTCGACCATGGGAACGACGGTGATCCGGGGATCGATCGGGAACGCCGGCGGGTCCCGGTGCCGGAACACCGAGACGATCTCGACCTCGTGCCGGTCGGCCAGCTCCTCGGCCAGGTTCAGCGTCGTGCGGATGGTCCCGCCGATGCCGTAGATGGTGTGGATGAGGAAGGAGATCTTCACCGTGGCTCCGTTCGGATCCGCTCCGGGACGGACCACGGTATGTCCGGCTGGCGACGTCCAGCAGGAATTACACCTACTCGAGTGATGCCCCGTCACCTCATGGGCAGTGACGGGCGGACAGCGCACCCCGCCTCCGCTGAACGAGAAAACCCGGGCCGACGGCGGCGCGCGGCGGTCGTCGGCCCGGGCCCGAGGGATCCCGGCGGTGTACGGGAGGTTCTACGGAGTTCAGCGCTCCTGGCCGGGGTGCCGCAGGCGCCAGCCCTGCCACGCCGACTCGACCATCTGCCGGACGTCGTACCGGGCGCTCCAGCCCAGCTCCTTGCGGATCAGCTCGGCCGAGGCCACCACCCGCGCCGGGTCTCCCGGGCGACGGGGCGCGATCTCTGCCTCGGTGGCCGTGTGGCCGCTGACCTCGCGGATGAGGTCCACCATCTCGGCGACCGACACGCCCTCTCCGCGGCCGATGTTCAGGACCAGTTCCGCGGAGGGGTCCTCGACCAGCCGGCGTGCTGCCGCCACATGCGCGGACGCGATGTCCTCGACGTGGATGTAGTCGCGCACACAGGTGCCGTCCGGAGTCGGATAGTCGTTCCCGAAGATCAGCGGCGACCGGCCCTGGTCAAGTCGCTCGAAGACCATGGGCACGAGGTTGAAGATGCCGGGGTCGCCGAGCTCGGGGGACGCGGCGCCGGCCACGTTGAAGTAGCGGAGCGAGGCGGTGGCCATGCCGTGCGCCCGGCCGGCCCCGCGCACCAGCCACTCGCCGGCGAGCTTGGTCTCGCCGTAGGGACTCATGGGAGCGCATTCCGTCTGCTCCGTCACCAGGTCGACGTCGGGCATCCCGTAGACGGCGGCGGACGAGGAGAACAGGAACCGGCGGACCCCTGCCTCCGCCGCGGCCTCCAGGAGCGTCTGGAGGCCGGTGACGTTCTCCTTGTAGTAATGCAGCGGGCGCTCGACTGACTCGCCGACCTGCTTCTTCGCCGCCACGTGGACGATGCCCTGGACCGCGTGGTCCCGCAGTACGCGATCCACCAGTTCCCTGTCCAGCACGGAACCGCGCTCCAGCGGTACACCGGCGGGGAGCCTCGCCGGGTCGCCTGTGCTGAGGTCGTCGAGAACGACCACGCGCTCCCCGCATTCGGTGAGGGCCTTCACCACGTGAGAACCGATGTAGCCCGCACCGCCTGTGATCATCCACGTCATCCGGTCATTCTAGGAGACCGGCGGGCACGTCCTCGTCCCACCTCAGGCGCTCCCCGGCTCCGTCCCAAGCTGTGTGACCACGGGCACACCCCCGAGCCCGAGTGTGACGACAGCCGCCCGGCCGCTGCCAGGATCGCCCAGAGTCCCTGCCGTCCCCACCATCACGGACGGAGCTCCCGTCATGACCACTCTGCCGCCCAGACCGTCGTACACCTGCGCCGCGCCGGTTCCGGCCCTGACGGCCATGAGCAGCTCCTCCGCGCGGGCATCGCGGCCACCGAGGAGACCGACCCGCCCGTAACCGGGCACGGGCACCGCTGTCACTGTCGCCCAGCGGCCCGCCTTGCCGGAGCCGAGACGCTCGACCATGACACGGTGGCCGGCCGCCTGCCGATAGCCGACCAGCACCGAGCCGTCCGAGGCGGTGACCGCGTCGGGGACGTCCCCCGGCCGGGCCACGAACCTGCGCGACCCCTTGCGCAGTCCGGCGGACGGCTTGCGCTGCGCCCAGTGCTCGACCCAGCCGGACGAGGAGGCGAAGAGGTGGATGAGCCCGTCGCCGTCCACCGTGGCCGTGAGCCCTTCCTGTATGTGCCCGCCGGGCAGCCGACGCCAACCCGACCAGTTGCCGTCCCCGTCGAGCACACGGGTGCTCACGCCCTTTCTCCCGTTCCGTACGAAGACATGGACCCGGCCGTCGGGCCCTGTCACCGCTGCCGGCGGCCCGGTGAGCCTGCCGCGCCGCGGCTCCGTCTCAGGATTGCCGAGGCTGTGCCAGCCGGTGTCGAAGTCACCCCCCGGCGTTCGTTGACGAAGCATGACGATCTCGCGGGTGTTGCCCGACACGCTCGCAGCCAGGCCGGAGAAACGCAGCGCGAAGATCAGGCAGCGGCCGTCCGGGGCGGTGGCGACGGCTATCGCGGGTGCCAGGGGGCCACCCCCGAGGTCCTCCGGGGCTCCCAGCCCTCCGGCGGTCGTAGCCGTCCATCGTGCGAGGCGGCTCCCCAGGACGCCGTACACCACCGTCCGCCCGTCGGCGCCGGTGACGGCCTTCGGACCGGCGGTGGGATAACGGCGGTGAGTGCTGCGCACCCATCCCCGCTTCGACGTCAGAACGCGGTCCCCGCCGATCGAATAGTCACCGCAGCCGGACGGGTTGCCGCACTCCCAGGAAGCGTCACCGCCGTAGGCATTGAGGTGCCGGGTCTTGCGGGCGACCGTCTCCGGCGGCAGGTTCTTCGGCCAGCGCTCGTTGTAGTAGCCCCGGTACGTCTCCGTCTGGAACAACGGGATCCTGGTGCTGTGTCCGGCCCATCTGGCCAGCGCGGCCCAGGTGAAGAGCGCGGCAGCAGTGTGGTCGGGGTGGTCCGAGTAGCCCGGTTGATCGCTGGCGCGCGGATGCAGCCGGTCGTGCACCTGGGAGTCCGGGTCGGGGTCGAGCGTGCGTATCAGCGTGGGCCGGTAGCGCCGGAGCAGAGAGACAAGGGCATCGATCACGTCCGCCCGGCGGTAGGAGAAGGGCGCACCGACGGGGGACCCGGGCGTGGGAAGCGCCGGGAGACTGACATCGGGAGTGGTCCAGAGGTGCGCCATGTTGACGGGCCTGCCGTCGTTCTTCGCATGCATCCGGAGGTTGAGGAAAATCAGTTCCGCAGACCTTCCCTGATGCTCGAGCCGATCGAGCTCGACCTCCCGGCCACCGGGGAGCCGCAGGGTGGTGCGCTCCCAGGTACTGAACAGCGGCGCCCCGAGCATCTGCGCGTACGCCTGCCGCAGACCCTGCTGGCGTGCCGAGACGTACGCCGGAACGTCCGGCCGTGGCTTCGGCCGGCCCGGAACCGCGTTCACGCCGAAGGAGCCGCCGTCCGTGAGATACACGGTGGTCACCGGCACTCCGCTCGACAGCGTGTCCGCGGTGTCGGGGTTCATGAAGAACAGGTCGTCGTCCGGATGCGCCACGAACTGCATCACGCGCGCGCGTCCCGGGCGGGCGAACCCGATCCGCTGTTCCCCGCCCGGTCGCTCGGCCGGCGTGCCGGAACCGTCCGCACCCGCCGGTGCGTCTGAAGCTGGCGAGCGGGTTGCCGCGGCGGTGCAGCCGCCCACCAGGGGCACTGCCGAAGCACCCGCCAGACACGCCAGTACGGCACGCCGGGACGGCGCGGGATAATGCGATTCGGTCCTGCCCATGGCTCCTTCTCCCCCTCTGTGGCGGTCAAGCAAGATCGCCACAGGAGAAGAGGAGTAAGAGATGGTCAGGTTTCACGCGATCACGTGATCGTCATCACATAAGGGTCAAATTGTGAGTCAACTTGCCGATGCTGCTCATTCTTGGCACCATGCGACGCTGACCATCAGCTCTGAGTGGAAGCCGGGATCGCCGTGAGTGACTCACTGCTGCCCTATGCGGTGGGCGCTGCCAAACGTGCTCGCCGGGCCGCCGTCCGAATACGCCGTCGCGTGGAGCAGCTGCACACGGTCCCGACGATCAGCGGCGGGATCCGCCCTCGCGCGCAGCTCCGGCCCGTCCACTACTCGGTCACCAACGGCCGGACCCTGAACTTCGCCGTCGCCGTCCCGGGGCGCCAGGTCGCTTCCGCCGCTCTGCTGCTCATCCACAGAACCTCTCGCGAACAGGTACCCCTGGAGCTCGAGCCGCAGCACGACGGCACCCTGCTGCTCACCGCGACGGTACCGCTGCGCCATCGTGACGCACAGGAGCCCGCGAACCGCGGCCCCGCCCTGGGCACCGGCATCTGGAGACTCGCGGTCCTGATCACCACCGCCGACGGACAGACGCATCGCACCAAGGTCACCGCCCCCGCGCCGCCGGAGCTGTCGGACGGTCCGACCCTGCCGTACTCCCCCTCGCCGACGAGCGGTGCGTGGTTCCGTCCCGTCCGTTCCGTCGACGGCTTCGCGCTGCTGAAGGTCAGGTCGCCCCGCCCTCACGCCGAACTCAGCTCGTTCGACCTGCGATGGGACCGGGTCACCGTGCACGGCAGGCTCATCGGCTGCGCTCCCTCGGAAGCCTCGGGGACGGTCGAGGCCGTTGTGCGCCGCGGCAACCAGAAGACTGTCACCACCAGACCAAAGTGGCAGGGCGACCGGTTCACCTTCGATGTGCCCCTCGCCAAGATGGGCGGGGGGACAGCACGGACCTGGGACATGTACCTGCGGCTCGGCAGGAGCCGGCTCAGGATCGCCCGCCGCCTGACCGATGTCCGTCATCCCCGGCAGGTCCACCGCACGCCGTTCCGTATCGTCGCCCTCGACAACGGCTCTCTCCTGCGGGTGCACGCTCATCTCACGGCGGCCGGCGCGCTTTCCGTCAGCTGTGCCGAACTCGTACCCGCGCCCCGCAGCACAGAGGAAGTCGCATGAAGATCACGTTTCTGCTCACCTGGGGCGATGAGATGGGCGGCACCGAGATGGCCGCCTACACCCAGGCGATCCATCTTGCTCCACGCCACGAGGTGGAAGTTCTCAGCGTCTTCAAGACCCGGCAGGAACCGTTCTTCGCAGCCGCCCGAAAGGTCGAGCGGCGCTACCTGGTGGACCGGACGGACGGGCGCGAACGACCCGTACGCGACTCCGCGCTCGACGCGGAGGCCTGCCGCACGCTGGCCTCCCTGCCCAGCGAGATCATCAAGCCGGCGTGGGAGAGCACCTTCAACCGCCTCTCCGACGTGGAGATGACGAGGGCACTCGGCTCGCTGGACACCGACGTCCTCGTCACGACCACGCCGGCGCTCATGGCCGCCGTCGCCGACCTCGCACCGGCGCGTGTCGTCACCGTGCACCAGGAGCACCGCGCCTCCCAGCTCCGCGGCGTCTCCGGTGAGCCTCTTCTCGTCTACGCGCCCCGCATCGACGCCCTCGTCTCGCTCACCGAGCGCACGAACGACTGGTTCGCCGACTCCCTCAAGGACGCCGCGCCCGAGCTGGTCGCCATCCCGAACGCGGTCCCCGACGGCTTCCGCCCGCGGTCCGACCTGGAGAGCAGGACCATCGTCCTGGCTGCCCGGATGACTCCGGAGAAGCAGCTGGACCACGCCATCCATGCCTTCCACCGGGTCTCCGCGGACTTCCCCGACTGGACGCTGCGCATCTTCGGTGACGGTCCTCAGCAGGTGCGGCTGCGTCGCCTCGTAGAGGGCCTCGGCCTGCACTCGCAGGTCGAACTCATGGGCCGCTCCGACCAGATGGAGCAGGAGTGGGCGAAGGCTTCACTGTGCCTGCTGCCGTCGCGCAACGAGGCCTTCCCCCTGGTGCTGCTGGAGGTGTTCGCCGCAGGGGTTCCGGTGATCGCCTACGACATCGTGACCGGCCCCGCCGAGATCATCCGCCACGACGTCGACGGACTGCTGGTACCGCCGGGTGACATCGACTCACTGGCAGCGGCGATGTCCCGCCTGATGGAGGACGACGCCACTCGGCACGCCTTCGGCAAGGCGGCCAGGACCGGGGTCGACGAGCGCTTCTCCGGCGAGAAGATCACGGCGCAGTGGGAGGAGCTTTTCGAGCGCCTCGTCGCCCGGCGTGACTCTCCGAAGCGCCTCGCCGACCGTGCCGATCGCACCGCCATGCGCATCGCCCAAGGCGGTACCAAGAGCTTCAGCGTCGCCGCCCCCGTCTCCTTGCTGGCGAACTCCACGGACGAGCAGAAGGCTCGCGAGGTACTGATCCAGGCACAGAACCGGTCACTCATCCGCTCCGCCGGCCGTCTCGCCGAAGAGCGGGACGACATCGACGGGCCGACGATGGCCAACCTCAACCTGGAGATAACCGCCAAGGCCTTCGAGGACTCGGGTGTCCCCTTCGTCCTCGTCCGCAACGACGGCCTCGCGCACCTTCTGGCCGTGCCCGTCGAGCAGCGCGCCCGTGCCCTCCAGGCGCTGGCGACCCAGTTGCAGGGCAAGCCCGTCTATGGTGAGCTGATCACCCCGCGGGGTGCCGCACCCGGCGCCGTGCTGGCCGAACGGCTCGAAGGCGTCGGTGAGATCGCCGGTGTACGGGTCTTCAAGCCGGTGACGAGCGAGAGCCGGACGCTGCGCTACGGCCCCGCGTACGGGTGCACCGTCGAGTTCTGGGACGAGGACGACGACGGCTGGCGGAACAGCCCGCGTTCCAACACGCTCCTCGGACGCCGTCTGCCCTCACTGGAGCCCACGGCCAAACTCCAGGTCGGGGAGCACGACTATCCGACGCTGACCCAGTTCACCAAGCAGCTGATGTGGGACGTGGACTTCCCCGTCGACGTCGTCTACACGTGGGTCGACGACACCGACCCGGCGTGGCGGGCGCGGCGCGACAACGTCCGCCGCCGTCTGGACATGCCGGTCGACGACGCCGACAGCGGCGACGTCCGCTTCCGTAACCGGGACGAACTGCGCTACTCCCTGCGGTCACTGGCCATGTTCGCGCCGTGGGTGCGCAACATCTACCTCGTGACGGACGACCAGGCCCCGGAATGGCTGGACACCGATCAGCCCGGCATCGAGGTGGTCAGCCACCGCGACATGTTCCCGGACCAGTCGTGGCTGCCCACGTTCAACTCGCATGCCATCGAGAGCCAGCTGCACCGCATCGACGGACTGGCCGAACACTTCCTCTACTTCAACGACGACGTGTTCATCGGCCGCCCGCTCTCGGCCGGTTCGTTCTTCCTCAGCAACGGTGTCGCGAAGCTGTTCCGTTCGCCGACCCCCGTCCCGCCGAGCGAGCCGTCGCCGGACGACGAGGGTTACTTCGCCGCCGCGAAGAACAACCGGGCCCTGCTGGAGGAGGCGTTCGGCCGGGTCGCCACCCACGGCTTCCTGCACGCCCCCCACCCACTGCGCCGCAGTGTGCTCTCGGAGATCGCCGAGCGGTTCCCCGAGGAGGTCTCGGCGACGGCCCGTAATCCGTTCCGCGCCAACACCGACCTGTCGATCACCTCGTCGCTGCACCACCACTACGGCTACCTGACGGGCCGCTCCGTGCCGTCCGCCATCTCCTGCAGCTACATCAACGTCGGCAACTACGAGCACCACTCGGTGCTCAGCAGGCTGCTGGCCGCCCGGAGCCACGACGTCTTCTGCATCGGGGAGTCCGCGGACGCCGAGGTGCCCGTCGACGAGCAGGACCGCGTGCTGCGCGCCTTCCTCAACGCCTACTTCCCGGTCCCGTCGCGGTTCGAGCGGAGCTGAGGCGACAGCGCATGAAGGAGGGGCTCCTCGTCCGTACGGACGAGGAGCCCCTCCTTC
>NZ_JBFAQK010000074.1:0-34129 GCF_040677245.1 Streptomyces kurssanovii | reverse complement strand
CAGTCCTTCGGCCAGGTGCGCAACGCGTTCATCCGCGTCGTCAACCAGGCCGACAACAACGAGCTCGCGCGTTACGACCTGAGCGAGGACGCCTCGACCGAGACCGCGATGGTCTTCGGCGAGCTGTACCGCAACGGGGCGGAGTGGAAGTTCCGCGCCGTCGGCCAGGGTTACGCCTCCGGCCTGCGCGGCATCGCGCAGGACTTCGGCGTCAACATCTGATCCGACCTGATCCGACCTGGTCCGTCCTTCCGGTGTCCGGTCCGCTCATCGCGGACCGGACACCAGGGCCGGGACACCACGGCCGGGACACCACGGCAGGGACACCAGCGCCGAGGCACCGGCTACGGCCGCTGCCGCCCTAGAGCTCCTTCGCCGGCCAGTCGAGCAGACGCGCGCCTATCGCCGCCGTCTGCAGCATGTAGCGGTGCTGCGGATCCGTGGGGTCGGAGCCGGTCAGCCGGTGGATCCGCTCCAGCCGGTACGTCAGGGCGCGCACGCTCAGTCGCAGCGCCCGGGCCGCCTGCGCGGCGACGCACCCCGCGTCGAAGTACGCGTGCAGTGTGTCGAGCAGCGGCTGGGCGCCGCCTCGCGCCTGCTGAAGCGGTCCGAGCGCACTGTGCACCAGGTCCGCCATGGCCTCCCGGTCACGGGCCAGCACCGGGAAGACCAGTAGGTCCGCCGCGTACAGGACCGGTTCGTCGAGGCCGATGCGGTCGGCGAGGTCGAGGGCGTTGAGGGCTTCCTCGTACGAGCGGACGACGCCGCCCGCGCCCGGATGGGGCCGGCCTATGGCCGCGCGTCCGCCGTCCGTCGCCGCGTGCGCCTGCTTGGCGAAGTAGCGCACGACCTCCTCCTGGTCGGCCGGCACCACGCAGATGAGCCGGCCGTCCTTCGTGGTCAGCAGGATCCGGCGGTCCCCGAAGCGGCTGAGCAGGGCCGCCTCCACGGACCGCGTCACCGGATGCGTGTCGTCGTACGGCTCGGGCCCGGCGGCGACGGCGACGGCATGCGCGTGGGCGAGCCGCAGCCCGAAGCGTTCGGCGCGCTCAGCCAGCCGGCCCGGGTCGCTGCGCCCGTACAGCAGGTCGTCGATGAACTCCCGCCGTGCGGCTTCCTCCTGGCGCACGGCCAGCCGCTGCGCCCGCTCGTAGCCGCCCGCGAACGCGTCGATGGCCTGCTCGACCGCCGCGAGCACGCTCTCCGGCGAGGTGGTCCGCGGCCATGACGCCCTGGTGGCCGCCAAGTGCCGGATGACCAGGGCGCGGAGGCCGTGTCCGGACTCGGCGGCCTGCTCGCCGAGCGCCCTGCGGCCCTCCACCTCGTCGCGGGTCAGCCGGCGTCCCGTCCTGCCGACCTCGGCCAGGATCTCCGCGTACCCCGAGAGGTACTCCTCCGGTACTTCTTTGACTGTCATGCGCATCCCCCCACTGATCACCCGGAACCATCCGGCCGCCGGTCGCGTCATGCGGCCGGGCACCCGGCATCAACGGTGCGTAAAGACTGCCGGAACCCGGCAATGCGAGCAACTGTCGGCCCCTGCCACGATGGGACCGCTCCGGAGCACGGGATGCTCCGGATGCTGTGACTCGGCAATGGGATACGGGGGTCGAAACGGTGAACGAGTTCCTGTCGGCCGCCTTCTCCTTCCCCACTCTCCTGTTCAGCGCCGCGCTCGCCGTGGTGTTCGTCTTCTGGCTGCTCGTGCTTCTCGGCGTCGCGGAACACGACACCTTCGACGCCGACATCGAGCCGTCGGGCATCGGCGCCGCCGGCCTCGGCGGGGTGCCGGTCTCGGTCGCCGCGTCGCTGCTGATCGCGTTCGCCTGGTTCACCAGCCTCAGCGGGTCGGTACTGCTGCGCCGCTCCTCCCTCGCCGGCGTCCCGTACGCCGTCCTCGCCTGCGCGGTTCTCCTCACCGCGGCGCTCGTCGCCTGGTGGGTCACTCGGCGGCTGGTGCGCATCCTGGTCAGTCTCTTCCCCGAGGAACGCGGCCCGTCTCGGCAGGACTTCGTCGGCATGACGTGCACCGTCCGCACCGGGCGGGTGGACGCTCGCTTCGGCCAGGCGGAGGTCGCGGCCCGGGACGGCTCCACCGCCGTCGTGCAGGTCAGAGCGCTGGGCACCGAGGGCGAGGAGCCTCTCGCCGCCGGTTCCACGGGGCTGCTCTACGCGTACGACGAGACCGGTGAGTTCTTCTGGGTCGCGCCCTTCCCGCAGTTCGGTGAACTGCCCGGAGCAGCCGGCTCCTCGTCCGCTGCCTGACCGCCGTCACCCGGCACGTAGCGACCGCGACCGCGTTCGCACCGCTTTCCCGCTCGCCACTCGTACCTCACCTCTCACACGAGGGATTCCTCATGGATGCCATCACTGTGGGCATCGGCGTGCTCATCGCCGTCGTACTGCTCATCGCCGTAGGTCTGCTGCTGATCGTCTCGAGACTGTTCCGCAAGGTCGAACAGGGCAAGGCCCTGATCGTCTCCAAGATGCGGAAGGTCGACGTCACCTTCACCGGGCAGGTCGTCCTGCCGGTCCTGCACAAGGCCGAGACCATGGACATCTCGGTGAAGACCATCGACATCACACGGACCGGCCGTGACGGTCTCATCTGCCGTGACAACATCCGCGCCGACATCCGGATCTCGTTCTTCGTCCGAGTCAACAAGACCGTCGAGGACGTCATCAAGGTCGCTCAGGCGATCGGCACCGCGCGGGCCAGTGACAAGGAGACGCTGCAGGACCTGTTCAACGCCAAGTTCTCCGAGGCGCTCAAGACCGTCGGCAAGCAGATGGACTTCACCGATCTCTACACCAAGCGGGACGAGCTCCGGGACCGGATCATCCAGCTCATCGGCACCGACCTCAACGGCTACAGCCTCGAGGACGCGGCGATCGACTACCTGGAGCAGACGCCGCTCTCCCAGCTCGACCCCTCCAACGTCCTCGACGCCCAGGGCATCCGGAAGATCACCGAGATGACGTCCGTCGAGCATGTGCGCACCAACGAGTTCCAGCGCACGGAGGAGAAGGAGATCACCCGACAGAACGTCGACGCGCGCGAGGCCATTCTCGAGCTGGAGCGCCGGCAGGCCGATGCCGAGATCAAGCAGCGCCGCGAGATCGAGACGGTGCGCGCCCGTGAGGAGGCCGAGACCGCGCGGGTGATGGAGGAGGAGCGGCTGCGGGCCCAGAGCGCCTTCCTGCGGACCGAGGAGCAACTCGGCGTGCAGCGCGAGAACCAGGCACGCGAGGTGGCCGTCGCGGAGAAGAACCGCGAGCGGGTGATCGCCATCGAGAACGAGCGCATCGAGAAGGACCGGCTGCTCGAGGTCATCGCGCGTGATCGTGAGACCGCGCTGACCAGGATCGCCGCCGACAAGGAGGTCGAGGCGGAGAAGCGTGAGATCGCCGAGGTCGTGCGGGAGCGGGTCGCCGTGGACCGTACGGTCGCCGAGCAGGAGGAGTCCATCAAGCGGCTGCGCGCGGTGGAGGAGGCCGAGCGCGAGCGGCAGGCGATCATCATCGCGGCCGAGGCCGAGGCCCAGGAGAAGCTGGTCAAGGACATCAAGGCGGCGGAGGCCGCCGAGCAGGCCGCGGTGCACCGGGCGGCGGAGGAGATCACGCTCGCGGAGGCCCGGGTCAAGTCCGCGGACCTCGACGCACGCGCCAAGCTGCGGCTCGCCGAGGGCATCCAGGCGGAGGCCGCGGCGGCGGGTCTCGCGGCCGTCCAGGTGCGTGAGAAGGAGGCCGACGCGATCGAGAAGGCCGGCCGCGCCGAGGCCGGCGCCGCGCAGGCCCGGCTCCTCGCGGAGGCGGAAGGTGTACGGGCGAAGGGCGCTGCGGACGCGGCGGCCATCGGCGACAAGCTGAAGGCGGAGGCGGCGGGCCTCACCGAGAAGGCCGCGGCGATGGCGGCCCTCGACGAGGCGTCACGTGGTCACGAGGAGTACCGGCTGCGCCTCGAGGCGGAGAAGGACGTACGGCTGGCGGGGCTCGAGGTCCAGCGACAGGTCGCGGAGGCCCAGGCGACGGTGCTGGCCACAGGGTTGGAGAACGCCGACATCAGCATCGTCGGCGGGGAGTCCGTCTTCTTCGACCGGCTGATGTCGTCGATCTCGCTCGGCAAGGGCGTGGACTCGTTCATGCGGAACTCGGAGACGGCGCAGACGCTGGCGAAGCCGTGGCTGGACGGCACGTCGAGCTTCACCGACGACCTGACGTCGGTCCTCGGCTCGGTGTCCACCGGTGATGTGCAGAACCTGACGGTGTCGGCGCTGCTGATGCGGCTGATGAAGTCGGGCGGCGGCGCGCAGCTCCAGCCGCTGCTGGACATGGCGGACCGGCTCGGCCTCGCCGACACCCCGATCGGGGCGCTCGCGGACGGCCACGCACCGGCCGGAGCCGGCGCCGCGGCGCTCAACGGCTCGGCCCCGGCCGCCTGAAACCACCCGCACACGCACCGGTGCTGCCGGACGGGGGTCAGCAGCGCCGGGCGGGTGCGGGTCGGGTCCCCACCGTCCGTGGTGGCGTACGGCGCCGCCGCGGACGGTGGGGACACCCGCCGACCACACGTCGGCGAGACGACGGCATCCCCCACGGGCTCCGCGAGGCCGGAGCCCACCACAGCCGGGAAGCGGCAGGCCGGAAGGGCCTCGTCCGTTCCCGCCGGCAGACGCACCTCGGGCCGCGCGCCCCTCGCAGGAAGCGAGCACAGCCACCATGACCACGCACATCACCGAAGAGCCGCACGCCGGCAGCCTGGACTCCGGGACGTACGAGGTGCTGCGCGACCGGCTCGGCGCCCAGGCGGCGGAGCTCGCCCGGCGGGCCGAGGACCTCAACACCCGCCGTATCGACACCTTCGGCTCGATGGAGCTGCGGCTCACCGGCACCGAGCACCTCCGCACCGAGAGCAACAGCGTGCCGCGTGACATCGTCGCCGTCGGCGACCGTCTGCTGCTCGGCCACAACGTGTCGCCGGGGCTGCGTGCGCGGACCACGGTCGGTGACGTCTTCGCCGTACACGACCGCGAGATGAACCGGCTCGCGGAGGACACCGTGCCGGGCCTCCTCGACGATCCCGCCTTCCGTAGCGAGTTCGAGGCGCTGCACCGCTACTACCAGGGCGCCCGTCTCCTCCGGCTGCGCCGCGTCGACGGCCGGCTGCTGGCCGTCTTCCGGACCGGCGACAAGGCCGACGACATCCGGGTGCTGCGCTGGGAGCTGACGCCGGACGGGGGCGCGCGTTTCCTCGACGCGCGGGGCGAGCGCGATCATGTGCTCCCGCCGTCCCACGACTTCGAATGGACGGCCGCCACCCGCGACGACCATGTGCTCGGCCGCCATCCGCACGTCTCCGTCGGCGGTGAGGTGTTCGTCTCGACCGTCGGCGGCTTCCTGACGGTCAAGACCGAGGACGACACGGAGACGGCCGAGGGCATCCACGCCGAGCCGGTCGTCGAACCGCTCCAGTCCCTCGGGGACGCCGAGATCGAGCACGCCCGTGTCGGTCCGCTCGTCCTGCTGCGCGTCCGCCCGTACAAGGAGGAGGCGTACCGCCACCTCGTCCACAACACGGTCACGGGGACGGTGGTGCGGCTGGACGGCATCGGGCAGGCGTGCCGCAGGCTGCCCGAGGACCAAGGGATCGTCTTCCCCGGCGGCTACTACCTCACGGCGAGCGGCACCGCGCGGACCTTCGACATCGACGCCGGGCTGATCGGCGCGCTCGAGTTCGAGCGGACGGTACGGTCACCGAACGGCGAGGACGTGATGTTCGCCTTCCACGCCCGTGTGGAGGGCCGGAGCCTGCTGCTGCCGTACAACGTGATCCGCAAGGCGGTGGCCACTCCGCTGCTCTGCCAGGGCTACGCCGTCTTCGAGGACGGCACGCTGCTGGTGCTGCGCGCCGACGGCGAGGAGCCGGGCAGGGTCCACCCGACCCAGCGCTGGCAGTCGCCGTTCGTCTCCGACACCTACGCCGCTGCCCGCCCCGCCGGGGAGGGTCCGCTGGCCGTCGTCGGCAACGCGGACCTGGTGCGCGGCATCTCCGACTGCCTGTCCCTGGCCCGTGCCGTCACAGAGACCCAGGACAACCCCACCACCGGCGTGTACGAGGCGCTGTTCGCCGCCTGCGCCCGTGCCGTGGACGCGTACCACTGGCTCGCCGACCCCGAGCTGGGCGACCTCGGTACCCCGCTCGCCGGGATGCGGGCGACGGCCGGGCAGATCGTCACCGAGTACGAGACCGTGCGGGAGCTGACGGCACAGGCCGCCCGCGCGCTGGACGAGGCGGCGGCGCGGATCGCCGGACAGGTGCGCCGGCTGCGGGGCGGGACGCCGCGCGGCGCGGGCGAGTGGGTCGAGGGTCTGACCGGGCTGCGCCGCGCACAGGGCGAGTTGATCACGCTCAAGGAGATGCGGTACGCCGACACCGGCCGCATCGAGGCTCTCGCCGCGGACACCGACGCCGACATCGCGTCCTTCGCGCAGCGGGCCGTGGCGTTCCTGGGGCGCGAGGACGCCTTCGCGGGGCACCACGTCGAGATCGAGCGGCTGACGGCGGAGGCGGAGGCGATCGGAACCGTCGCGGAGGCCGCACCGGTCGGCGAGCGCCTCGACGCGCAGGCGGAGGGTCTGCGGACGGTCACCGAGGTGGTCGCCGGCCTGGACATCGGTGACGCGGTCGTCCGTACATCGGTCCTGGAGCGGATCGCGGAGGTGCTCGGCGGTGTCAACCGGGCCCGGGCCACGCTCGACGGACGCCGCAGGGAGCTCCTCGCAAGCGAGGGCAAGGCGGAGTTCGCCGCGGAACTGGCCCTGCTGGGGCAGGCGGTGACCGGTGCGCTCGCCGTCGCCTCCGACCCACAGGCATGCGACGAGCAGCTCGCCGCGCTGCTGCTGCGCCTGGAGAATCTGGAGTCGCGGTTCGCCGAGTCGGACGACTTCCTGGCGCAGCTGGGCGCGAAGCGGACCGAGGTGTACGAGGCGTTCTCGTCCCGACGGCAGACCCTCCAGGACGCGCGTGCCCGGCGTGCCGAACGGCTGGCGGGGTCGGCGGAACGGGTCCTGGAGACGATCTCCCGGCGGCTCACGACCCTCGGCGACACCGGCGCGATCAACACCTACTTCGCCTCCGACCCGATGGTCGCCAAGGTCCGCCGCACCGCGGACGAGCTGCGTGAACTGGGCGACGGCGCACGGGCGGAGGAGCTCGAGGGGCGGCTCAAGGCGGCTCGCCAAGAGGCGGCACGGGCCCTGCGCGACCGGACCGACCTGTACGCGGACGGCGGCTCCGCCATCCGGCTCGGCCGCCACCGGTTCGCGGTGAACACCCAGCCGTTCGAGCTGACGCTCGTGCCGCAGGGCGACGGACTCGCGTTCGCGCTCACCGGCACGGACTACCGTTCACCGGTCACCGACGCGGCAGCTCCCGGCTTCGCGGACACCCGCCCGTACTGGGAGCAGACGCTGCCCTCGGAGAACGCGTCGGTGTACCGCGCCGAGCACCTGGCCGTCCGGCTGCTCGACCGGCACGGCGCCGCGGCCCTGGCAGGCGCCGACCTCCCCGACCTCGTACGGAAGGCTGCCGAGGCCTCCTACGACGAGGGCTACGAGCGCGGTGTGCACGACCACGACGCGGCCCTCATCCTCGGTGCGCTGCTGCGGCTCCACGAGCGTGCCGGGCTGCTGCGCCACCCGCCGGAGGCACGGGCCACGGCGCAGCTGTTCTGGGCGCACGGCACCGACGAGGCCCGGCGCACCGCGTGGACGCGGCGGGCGGTGTCGCTGGCGCGCGCCCGGGAGACGTTCGGTCTGGCGCCGGCGATCGGCGCGTTCCGGGCCGAGATGGCACGGGAGATGGGGGACGCCCTCGCCGCGGAGTACCTCTTCGAGGAGCTGACGTGCGGCCCTGACGGGTTTGTGACGAGCGCGTCCGCGCGCACCCTGCTGGAGAAGTTCCGCCGCACGGTGGGCACTTCCGCGTACGAGGAGGACGTGGCGGCCCTCGGCGACGACCTCCCGGCCCGCCGGCAGGTCGTGGAGAACTGGCTGGGCGCCTACACCGAGGCGACCGGGGCCGACACCACCGACCTCGCGGAGGCCGTCGCGGTCGAGCTCTGCCCCGGCCTCGCCCGGTACGAGTGCGCGGCGCAGCTCACCGAGCGGGTCGAGGGACTGCTCGGCAGCCATCCGCTCGTCGAGCGCCGCTCGATGACCGTACGGATCGACGAACTGCTGGCCCGTGCCCGGCACTTCCGCGAGGAGGTGGCCCCGGGGTACCGGGCGTACCAGCAGCGCAGGACCGCCCTGGCGGCCGCCGAGCGGGACATGCTGCGCCTGGACGAGCACCGGCCCCGCGTGATGCCGGCGTTCGTGCGCAACCGGCTCATCGACGAGGTGTATCTGCCGCTGATCGGCGACAACCTGGCCAAGCAGCTCGGCACGGCCGACGAGTCCCGGCGCACCGACAGCAACGGGCTGCTCCTGCTGGTCTCCCCGCCCGGGTACGGCAAGACGACGCTCATGGAGTACGTCGCCGACCGGCTCGGCCTGCTCCTGGTCAAGGCCAACGGGCCCGCGCTGGGCCATGCGGTGACCTCGCTGGACCCCGAGGAGGCACCCGATGCGACGGCCCGCCAGGAGGTCCAGAAGATCAATTTCGCTCTGGAGGCAGGCAGCAACGTCCTGTTGTACCTGGACGACATCCAGCACACCTCGCCCGAGCTGCTGCAGAAGTTCATCTCCCTGTGCGACGCGCAGCGCCGTATGGAGGGCGTGTGGCGGGGGGCGAGCCGCACCTACGACCTGCGCGGGAAGCGCTTCGCGGTGTGCATGGCAGGCAACCCGTACACCGAGTCGGGGCAGCGGTTCCGGATCCCGGACATGCTCGCGAACCGTGCCGACGTGTGGAACCTGGGTGACGTGCTGACGGGCAAGGAAGACGTGTTCGCGCTGAGCTTCGTCGAGAACGCCCTCACCTCCCACCCGCTGCTGGCTCCCCTGGCCGGCCGCGACCGGACCGAACTGGAGCTGCTGGTCCGCCTCGCGTCCGGGGACGCGACCGTGCGGGCCGACATGCTCGGCCACTCCTACGCACCTGCCGAGCTGGAACAGATCCTGGCTGTCCTGCGGCATCTGCTGACCGCCCGTCGCACGGTCCTCGCCGTGAACTCGGCGTACATCGCCTCCGCGGCGAGCAGTGACGAAACCCGTTCGGAACCGCCGTTCCGGCTCCAGGGCTCCTACCGCAACATGAGCAAGATCGTGGAGCGGATCAGCCCGGTGATGAACGACGCCGAGCTGGCGGCCGTGATCGAGGACCACTACACGGGAGAGGCCCAGACGCTGACGACTGGCGCCGAGGCGGCCCTGCTCAAGCTGGCGGAGCTGCGAGGGACGCTCACCGGGGAACAGGAGGCGCGGTGGGAGGAGATCAGGACGCGGTACGTGCGCGCCCAGGCCCTCGGCGGACCGGACGGCGACCCGCTGACACGTGCCGTCGCCGCTCTCGGGCTGCTCGCCGACCGGGTGGCGGCCGTGGAGTCCGCGATCACGCGGGCCGCCGACCCGCGCCACCTGCTGGCACGGCCGCAGGGACGCCACGCGGCTCACGCGGCTCACGCGGCTTCCCCGGCGGGGTCGTCGGGGTCGTCGGGGTCGTCGGGGTCGTCGGGCCCAGCGCCGTCCGACGGCGGGCCCGTGGCACCCGAGTGACCGCTCGCGGCCGGGGCGGCGCCGTCGGGCGGCGGGCGGCGGGCGGCGGGCGGCGTGCGGCGGGCGGCGACGGGCGGGGACGGAGACGGCGGACCTTGGCCGGGCAGCCGATCGATCGCCCGCGGCCGGTGCCGTTCCCGCGGCCCGGAAGCAGGTGCAGCGGCGAAGTTATCCACAGGCTGCGGAGGACGCGGGCGAAATCCGCTTTCATTGAGGGCATGAGCGACGCACCCACCACGCCCGACATGCCCGTCAGCCCTCCCGTGCCCGACTGGGAGAAGCGGTTCCGGGCGCCGCGCGTCTCGCTGCCCGACTGGGCGGAGGACGCACCGGACCGTTCCCTCTTCGTCTCGAACGCGACGGGGACGTACGAGCTGTATGCCTGGGACCGGTCGACGGGCGAGCAGCGCCAGGTCACCGACCGGCCGAACGGCACGACGGACGGGATACTCACGCCTGACGGCGAGGCCGTCTGGTGGTTCTCCGACACAGACGGCGACGAGTTCGGCATCTGGATGCGGCAGCCGTTCCACGGCGGGGACGACGTGCCCGCGGCGCCCGGCCTGGAGCCCTCCTACCCGGCGGGTCTCGCCATCGGCCGGGACGGCACCACCGCTGTCGTCGGCCGCTCCACCGACGAGGACGGCACGACGATCCATGTCGTACGGGAGGGTGCGGCGCCCGTCGAGATCTACCGGCACCGGGAGTCGGCGGGGGTGGGCGATCTCTCGCACGACGGCTCGCTGCTCGCGATCGAGCACACCGAACACGGCGACGCCATGCACTCCGCGCTGCGCGTGACCCGCCTCGACGGCAGCACGGTCGCCGAGCTGGACGACACCCGCGGCGGCACGGTGGAGCTGGGCCTCGAGGTGCTCGGTTTCGCGCCGGTCGACGGCGACACCAGGCTGCTGGTCGGCCACCAGCGGCGCGGCCGGTGGGAGCCGATGATCTGGGACATCGCCTCCGGCGAGGAGACCGAGCTCGGCATCGAGCTGCCGGGCGATGTGAACGCCGAGTGGTATCCGGACGGTTCCGCGCTGCTGATCGCGCACAGCTTCGAGGCACGCGGCGAGCTGTGGCGCTACGACCTGGCGACGCGCACGCTGACGCAGATCGAGACCCCGGCCGGCTCGGTCTCCGGCGCGACGGCCAGGCCGGACCGCACGGTGGAGTACCTGTGGTCATCGGCGGCCCAGCCGCCGAGTGTCCGCTCGACCGGCGGCGGCGTGGTTCTCGACCCCCCTGGAATGAAGGCACCCGCCTCGGTGCCGGTCGAGGACGTCTGGGTCGAAGGCCCCGGCGGCCGTATCCACGCCTTGGTGCAGAAGCCGGCCGGTACGGACGGCCCGCTGCCCACCGTCTTCGAGATCCACGGCGGCCCCGCCTGGCACGACAGCGACTCGTTCGCGGCGGGTCCCGCCGCCTGGATCGACCACGGCTACGCGGTCGTCCGCGTGAACTACCGGGGCTCCACGGGCTACGGCCGCGAGTGGACGGACGCGCTGAAGCACCGCGTCGGACTGATCGAGTTGGAGGACATCACCGCGGTGCGCGAGTGGGCGGTCGGCTCGGGCCTCGCCGACCCGTCGAAGCTGGTCCTGGCGGGCGGCTCATGGGGCGGCTATCTCACCCTGCTGGGCCTCGGCACCCAGCCGGAGGCATGGGCGGTGGGCCTGGCGGCGGTCCCGGTCGCCGACTTCGTCACCTCGTACCACGACGAGATGGAGAACCTGAAGGCGCTGGACCGCACGCTGTTCGGCGGCAGCCCTGAAGAGGTGCCGGAGCGTTACGAGGCGTCGTCACCGCTGACGTATGTGGACGCGGTGCGGGCCCCGGTCTACATCTCGGCCGGTGTCAACGACCCGCGGTGCCCGATACGGCAGATCGACAACTACGTGGACAGGCTGGCGGCCCGAGGCGCGGCCCACGAGGTGTACCGGTACGACGCGGGGCACGGCTCCCTGGTGGTGGAGGAGCGGATCAAGCAGGTGCGGCTGGAGATCGACTTCGCGGAGAGGCATCTGAAGGGGGCGGCGACGCAGCGGTGACCTGACGGGACCGGCCCGGTCGGCGGCCCCGGCACCGAGAACGGCCGGGGTGTTCCGTACCGTGGAGGGGTGTACCGATTCCTGCTGACGCCCCGATGGTGGGGGATCAACGTCTTCGTCCTGCTGGCGATCCCGTTCTGCATCTTCATGGGCTCGTGGCAGCTGGGCAGGTTCGAGGACCGGGTCGACTCCCACCGTGAGGCGGAGCGGAAGCCGGGCGCGGACCAGCAGAAGGCAGCGCCGCTCGATGAGTTGCTGCCCGTCGACAAGGAGACGTCGGGCCGGCTGGCCACGGCGTCGGGCCGGTACGGCGAGCAGTTCCTCGTCCCCGGGCGGGAACTCGACGGCAGGCGCGGCTCGTACGTGCTGACGCTGTTGAAGACGGACAGCGGCCGGATGCTGCCCGTGGTCCGAGGCTGGATGCCCGAGGGCGGCAAAGCCCCGGCCGTTCCGGCGGGCGAGGTCACGGTCACGGGAGCGCTTCAGGCCTCCGAGTCGACGGGCAGCGACGGGGTGCACGCGGCCGGCGGTCTGCCGGCAGGCCAGCTGGGCATGATCAGCGCGGCGTCTCTGGTGAACCTGGTGCCGGACGACGTGTACGACGCGTGGGTCACGCTGTCGACGGCGGACAGCGGCCTGACGGCCGTGCCGGCGTCGGCCCCGGAGAACAGTGGCCTGGACCTCAAGGCGTTCCAGAACCTCGGCTACACGGGCGAGTGGTTCGTCTTCGCGGGCTTCGTGCTCTTCATGTGGTTCCGCCTGGTCCGCCGCGAGGCGGAGGCGGCGCGGGACCGCGCGCTGGGTCTGGATCCCGAGACCACCGCCTGACGATCCGGGCCGCCGTTTCCCTACCGGGCACGGCAGCACTGCCCGCCGGTGCTTCCCTGCCCGCCGGCGTCGCCCGGCCCGGCGGTCCTACCCACCAGCGTTGCCCCGCAGGGCCGCGCGGCCGTCACTGGCCCGTCAGCACACCTGTGTGGTAGATCGTTCCGGCACACGCGTTCGCGACGACCGATTGTCCGTACACGCCGCCGCCCAGCGCCGTGTAGACGACCGTCACGCTGCCCTCCTTGACGCCGTTCTCCGTCATGAGCTGCGGCTCGACCGCGGTCCCGCCGCTGTCGCCGGTGCCACCGCCCTGACCACCGCCGCCACCGCCACCGCCACCTGAGACGTCGCCTTCGGTGGGTGTGGGGTCGGGCGAGGGTTCCACGGTCGGACAGGTGTCGGAGGGGACCCAGGCGAACTTCATCGCGAACGACTCGGATGCCATCGCGACCGCCACGTCCGTGTCCGTCGGCGACGGGTCGGGCAAACCGCCCGCGGCGTCGCCGGCGACGTGACGTACCACGCTGATGCGCGCCTGGTCGGCCGCGCCGGACGCCTGGAAGCCGATGTTGGAGCGACCGATGATGCAGTCGGTGCTCGAGACGTTGGTGACGCGGAAGGTGCCGTACACCTTGCCCTCGCCGTCCGGTGCGCCCGTCTCCGTGGAGACACTCAGCTGGCCGGCGTCACAGGTCTGCACCTCGCCCACGGCGGGGGGCTGGACCGCGCCGGAGCCGCCGTCCCCGCCGCCGCTGGGCTGCGCGACCGGCGGGTTCGCTCCGGCGCTCCGCCCGGGCGGCACCGCCGGACCGGTGCCCTGCGTGGGCCCCTTGGTGCCGTTGTCGCCGCCGGTGACGCCCGGGGCGTTGCCCGTGCCGCCCTGTGCCTGTTCGCCGTGCCCGGCGTTGACCGGGTTCGCGCTGTCGCTGCCGCTCGAATTCGCCACGTGGACGAAGGCGGGGACGGCGGTGCCGATCAGCAGTGCCGCCGCGGCCGCTCCGACCAGTGCCTGCCTCTTGCGTGCCCGCCGCGCCGGTACCGCCCGGCGCAGATGGTCCAGTGCGCCGGCGGAGGGCTGGATGTCGTCGACGACGCCGTGCAGCAGCCGCCGCAGCGCGTCCTCGTCGGTCCCGATCTCCGTGCCGAGGTCATTGATCGGCCCGTTGTTCACAATCTCGTTCCCAGTCCGGTCGTCAGACGGCCCGTCCGGCCCGTAATGCCCAGAGCTCTCTTGGTGCTCGCGTTCGTGCTTGCGTTCGTGCTCGTGCTTGCGTTCGTGCCCGCTCATTTGGTGGCCTCCATGGCGACGCGCAGCGCCGCGATACCCCGTGAGCCGTACGCCTTCACCGAGCCGAGTGAGACCCCGAGGGTTTCGGCCACCTGTGCCTCGGTCATGTCGGCGAAGTATCGCAGCACCAGTACCTCGCGCTGGCGGCGCTGAAGCCCGCGCATCGCCTTGATGAGCGCGTCCCGCTCCAGCTGGTCGTACGCGCCTTCCTCGGCGCTCGCCATGTCGGGCATGGGCTTCGAGAGCAGCTTGAGGCCGAGGATGCGCCTGCGGAGCGCGGAGCGCGAGAGGTTGACCACGGTCTGCCGCAGGTAGGCGAGCGTCTTCTCCGGGTCACGCACACGGTTGCGCGCCGAGTGGACCCGGATGAAGGCTTCCTGGACCACGTCCTCGCAGGAGGCCGTGTCGTCGAGGAGCAGCGCCGCGAGACCCAGCAGCGACCGGTAGTGGGCGCGGTAGGTCTCGGTGAGGTGGTCGACGGTGGTGCCCGTGGCCATGGCGTCGTCAGCGCCCTGCCGCGGGGACGGGACGCGGGAGGTCCGCGAAGCGGGCATGGGAGCGATCACCGGCATGCCGCCGGCCGGGCGGGGTCGGCGGAGCGGGCGCACTGCTGCGCCGCGTACCGGGACCCTTGCGATGTCGAGAACCTCTGCCACGCCAGTTGGACACGCTTCCCCCCGCCAGGGTTGTACGCGTACGCCACCGCTTTTGACGGTGGACCGAATGTCCGCATGCGCACCGCTCTTCCCCAATGCCCCATTTTTTGCAGCACCGTGCCGAGGTGTCCGCAAAGACGCTTCCCGCCCAACTACCGGTTGCAGCAAGGGAGAAGCGAACTATCAAACATGCCGATGCCCCAGTCCAAGTGGTACAGATTTCGACTTCCTCACAGGGCGTTCACAGATCCTACAAAGGACCGCCACGGAATCACGTCGTATTTACTGCTGGGACCACGAGATTACGAGATCGTCCCGGCGCTCCTGCCGCCGCCCGCCCCTGAGCCGTACTCGGCGGCCACGGCCTCCGCGATCTGCGCCGAGTTGAGGGCCGCGCCCTTGCGGAGGTTGTCACCGCACACGAACATCTCGAGGCCGCAGGGGTCGTCCGGCGACCGCCGCACCCGCCCCACCCATGTGGGGTCGGTCCCTACGACGTCCGCGGGCGTGGGGAAGTCGCCCGCCTCCGGGTTGTCGTAGAGGACGACACCGGGGGAGGTCGCGAGGACCTCGTGCGCCCGCTCCACGGTGATCTCGTTCTCGAAGCGCGCGTGCACCGACAGCGAGTGGGTGGTGAGCACCGGCACGCGTACGCAGGTGGCCGCGACCTTCAGCCCCGGCAGGTCGAGGATCTTGCGGGTCTCCGCCCGCAACCCGAGCTCTTCCGAGGACCAGCCGTCGTCGGCGAGGGTCCCCGTCCAGGGGACCACGTTGAGGGCGAGCGGCGCCGGGAACGGCCCGAGGTCGTCGCCCACCGCCCGCCGTACGTCTCCGGGTCCCGTGCCCAGTTCCGTGCCGGCGACCATGGACAGCTGCTTGCGCAGGGCGGCCACAGCGTCACGTCCGGCGCCGCTGACGGCCTGGTAGGACGAGACGACCAGTTCCCTCAGCCCGAACTCGGCGTGCAGCGCGCCGACGGCCGGGATCATGGCGAGCGTGGTGTCGTGCGGGCCGGCGACGATGCCGCGCGGGCGCACCCTTACGGCGTGCGGGTTGACCTCGGGAACGACCAGGGGGACGTCCGGGTCGGCCCGGAAGGCCGGCGACGCGTCCACGACGACCGCGCCCTTGGCGACGGCGACGGGCGCCCAGCGCTCCGACACCTCGCCCGGCACCAGGAAGAGCGCGACGTCGATGCCGTCGAAGACGCTCTCCTCGAGCGCCAGGACCTCACACTGCTCCCCGCGCACGGCCAGCTTGCGGCCGGCCGAGCGCGGGGAGGCGGCGAGTCGGATCTCGCCCCAGACGTCCGCGTGCTGGGACAGGATCTCGAGCATCACCGCGCCGACTGCTCCGGTCGCACCGACGACCGCGAGCGCCGGCTTGCGGTTCATCGCCCGGTGCCGCCGTAGACGACCGCCTCGTCGGAGTCGGAGTCGAGCCCGAAGGCGCTGTGCACGGCGCGGAGACCCTCGTTGACGTCGTCGGCGCGGGTGACCACCGAGATGCGGATCTCGGAGGTCGAGATCAGCTCGATGTTCACGCCCGCGTCCGACAGCGCCTCGAAGAACGAGGCGGTGACGCCCGGGTTGGTCTTCATACCGGCGCCGACCAGGGAGATCTTGCCGATCTGGTCGTCGTAGCGCAGCGAGTCGAAGCCGATCGAGCTCTTCGCCTTCTCCAGGGCGTCCATGGCCTTGCGGCCGTCCGTCTTGGGGAGGGTGAAGGAGATGTCCGTCAGCGCGGTGGTGGCCGCGGAGACGTTCTGGACGACCATGTCGATGTTGATCTCGGCGTCGGCGATCGTGCGGAAGATGGCCGCGGCCTCGCCCGGCTTGTCCGGCACCCCGACGACCGTGATCTTCGCCTCGGAGACGTCGTGGGCGACTCCGGAGATGATGGCGTGCTCCACCTTCTGATCCCCTTGCGGTTCGTTGCTGACCCAGGTGCCCCGCAGTCCCGAGAAGGACGAGCGGACATGGATCGGGATGTTGTATCGGCGTGCGTACTCGACGCACCGGTGCAGGAGCACCTTGGAGCCGGAGGCGGCGAGCTCCAGCATGTCCTCGGAGGAGATCCAGTCGATCTTCCGGGCCTTCTTCACGACCCGCGGGTCGGCGGTGAAGACACCGTCGACGTCGGTGTAGATCTCGCAGACCTCGGCGTCCAGCGCGGCGGCGAGGGCGACGGCGGTCGTGTCCGACCCGCCCCGGCCGAGCGTGGTGATGTCCTTCTTGTCCTGGGACACACCCTGGAAGCCGGCGACGATGGCGATGTTGCCCTCGTCGAGCGCCGTGCGGATCCGGCCCGGCGTCACATCGATGATGCGCGCTTTGTTGTGGACCGAGTCGGTGATGACGCCGGCCTGGCTGCCGGTGAACGACTGGGCCTCGTGGCCCAGGTTTTTGATCGCCATGGCCAGCAGGGCCATGGAGATCCGCTCTCCTGCGGTCAGCAGCATGTCGAACTCACGCCCGGCAGGGATCGGGGATACCTGCTCGGCGAGATCGATCAGCTCGTCCGTCGTGTCACCCATCGCCGACACCACGACGACCACCTGGTGGCCGTTCTTCTTGGCATCGACGATTCGCTTGGCGACCCGCTTGATGCCTTCGGCATCGGCTACGGAGGAGCCTCCGTACTTCTGCACGACAAGGCCCACGTGCGCTCCTCGTTCGGTCTTGTGCAGTCACTACTGCGGTCGGCTCAGTCTATCGAGCGGCCGCGGATCGCCCCTGTGATGTCACATGGTGAGATGTCCCGCTCAACAGGTGATCATCCGGAAGTTCCGGAGTGGCGCCCGCGGCCGTTCGGACTGGCTACTGCCCAAGGGGCGGGGAGCTACGCGGAGGTGTGGGCCGGCTCACACGCCGGGGCGCGGGATACGGCCGCCCGGGCAGACGAAGGACCGGGCGCAGGCCGGTCAGTGGGCCCGACGGAGCTCCGGCGGGCCGAGGATCTCCTCGACCATGACGCGGCCCGCCTCCTCGGCCAGCGCCTCCTCCGTCAGGTCCTCGTCGGTGTCGAGGCCGTCGAGCTCGGCGAGCGGCTGGTCGAGCCGGACGTGTGCGACCAGGGACTGGAGGGCCCGCAGCGTCGCGGAGGCGGTCGGCCCCCAGTTGGAGAAGTACGAGAACTGCCACCACCACAGGGCCTCCGTGGTGCGGCCCGCCCGGTAGTGGGCGAGCCCGTGGCGCAGGTCCATGACGATGTCGGCGAGGCTGTCGGAGATCCGCGACGGGACCGGCGCCTTGCGCGGCTCGTAGGGGTCGAAGACCTCCGAGAAGACGTCCACCGGGTCGAGCATCGCCGCGAAGCGCATGCGCAGGTCGTCGACGTCGGCGTCCGGGCCGGTGTCCGGCTCGTACCGCTCGTCCGGGACGATGTCCTCGTGGGCGCCGAGGCGGCCGCCGGTCAGCAGCAGCTGGGAGACCTCGAGCAGCAGGAACGGCACCGCGCTGTCCGGTTCGTCGCCCTTCGCCACTTCTGTCGTGGCGACGATGAAGGACTCGATCGAGTCGGCGATCTGAACCGCGAAGTCGTCCGGATTCTGGTCAACGGCGTGCAGCATGGCGTCAGACATCGAGCAGTCGTCTCCCCTCGAAGGCACGCCCGAGCGTGACCTCGTCGGCGTATTCCAAGTCTCCCCCGACAGGGAGTCCACTGGCCAGCCTCGTGACCTTCAAACCCATCGGTTTGATCATTCTGGCGAGGTACGTGGCGGTGGCCTCGCCCTCCAGATTGGGGTCCGTGGCCAGGATCAGCTCGGTGACCGTGCCGTCCGCGAGCCGGGCCAGCAGCTCGCGGATCCGCAGGTCGTCGGGGCCGACACCCTCGATGGGGCTGATGGCCCCGCCCAGGACGTGGTAGCGCCCTCGGAACTCACGCGTGCGCTCGATCGCGACGACGTCCTTCGGCTCCTCGACGACACAGATCACCGAGGGGTCGCGACGCGGGTCGCGGCAGATGTTGCACTGCTCCTGCTGGGCCACGTTCCCGCAGACCGCGCAGAAGCGGACCTTGTCCTTGACCTCGAGGAGGGCGTGCGCGAGCCGGCGTACGTCGGCCGGCTCCGTCTGGAGGATGTGGAAGGCGATCCGCTGCGCGCTCTTGGGACCGACGCCGGGCAGCCTGCCCAGTTCGTCGATGAGGTCCTGAACCACGCCTTCGTACAACGGAACGCCTCTCCTTGGAGTGCTTGCTGCTTACGGTAGTTGGTGACCGAGAGGTAGGGGAGACGTATCTCCGGACGTCTCAGAAAGGCATGCCCGGCATGCCGCCCAGGCCCTGGGCGAGCGGTCCGAGCTTGTCCTGCTGAAGCTGCTGCGCGTTCTCGTTGGCGGCCTGGACGGCGGCCACGACGAGGTCGGCCAGGGTCTCGGTGTCCTCCGGGTCCACGGCCTTGGGGTCGATGACCAGACCGCGGAGTTCACCGGAGCCCGTGACGGTCGCCTTCACGAGCCCGCCGCCGGCCTGGCCCTCGACCTCGGTCTGCGCCAGCTCTTCCTGGGCCTTCGCCAGATCCTGCTGCATCTTCTGGGCCTGCTGGAGCAGCTGCTGCATGTTCGGCTGGCCACCACCGGGGATCACGGTCACTCCTGGCTGCATCGACGACTGGGAATCCCGTACGTCCGGACGCTCCGTACGTTTCGGTACACCTGAGCCTACGTGCTCGCCCAGCAGGCCGCCCTACCCGCTTCCGGCAACTCTTTCGAGTGAGCGGCGGAGGCATTTCGGGACCTCCTCTACCTGACCAGGACCCCCGTGCGGGCGGCAATCCGGCGATCGGGGGCCCACAGCCCTCCATTCGGCGGTATGAAGGGGCTGCGCCGCATCGGGACGCATGCGCGCCACGTACGTCACGCGGTGTAGCGTCAGCACCTTTTCAGCACCTTTTCGGACCTGATAGTCAGTCCTGGTCGTCAGTCCTGGTCGTCAGCAGAGCGCAGAGGAGTGCACCGGTGAGCCAGCCGGAGATGCAGCCCGGTGGGCCGGCCCGCGGGGAGGGCGGCGAGGTGCCGCTGGGTGACCTGACAGGGCGGCCGTTCCCCCTCGGGGACTGGGGCGAGCCCGCGGCCCGCCTCGACGAGCTCTACCGCTGGGTCGAGGCGGACGCGCTGCGCACCGTGGACTGGTATCTCTCCGACCGGGTGCGCAAGCGCCGTGCCGCGCGGCTGCTGCGCCTCGGCACGGCACTCGGCGCCGTCGCCGGAGCCGCCCTGCCGCTGCTCGACCTCGCGGGCGCACTGGGCAGGGCGGCGCCCTGGGGCTACCTGTCGTTGCTCGTGGCGGCGGCCTGCCTGGCCTGTGACCGGTACTTCGGCCTGACAGCCGGCTGGATGCGGAACGTGGCCACCGCGCAGGCGGTGCAGCGCCGGCTCCAGGCGCTGCAGTACGACTGGGCGTCGGAGAGCGTGCGTGAGGTGCTGGGTCCGGCCGAGGGCACGGCGAGCGAGGCCGCGGAGCGCTGCCTCGGCGTGCTGCGCCGCTTCTCCGAGGACGTCTCCGACCTGGTCCGCTCGGAGACCGCTGACTGGATGACGGACTTCCGGCCCGGGCCTGCCCCGCTGCGGCTGCACTCCGCGCCGCCGCGCACGGCGACGGACACCCATCCGGCCCCCGGCGTCATCCAGGGCCGCTTCCCGCTTCCCCCTGTCTCCCGCCCGAACATGCCACGACAGCGTCCTCCGGAGCCGCCGCGCTGACACGCGGACTCCGGCGCCCTCTGCGCTGCGGGTGGTGGCCCACCGGTCCCACGGGTGTCGCCGCCCTGGCGGAACGAGGTGCCCGACAGTCGTCGGGCACCTGTCCGGAGTCCTGACCGTCCTGGACGCGGACGGCCACTCGGCCGCGGGCGGCCCCTCAGCTGAAGATGATCATCGAGCCCTGCCCGAGACTCCGCGTCGCGGCCGCGTGGAGCCCCAGCCACACATGCCGTTCGCGGGCGAACGGGCTCTCGTCGTACGGGATCGGTC
This sequence comes from Streptomyces kurssanovii, assembly GCF_040677245.1. Classification (NCBI taxonomy): domain Bacteria; kingdom Bacillati; phylum Actinomycetota; class Actinomycetes; order Kitasatosporales; family Streptomycetaceae; genus Streptomyces; species Streptomyces kurssanovii. Next base: position 13,614 of record NZ_JBFAQK010000074.1, on the reverse strand, counting down.
CCGCGGGCTCCTCCAGTGCCGTGGGGCGCTCCGGCGGCTCCGGCGCGGCCGGCGGGTTCGCCGGGTCGATACCGATGGACGGGGCCACGTACTCCAGCTCACGCAACAGGCCCTGGGTGGAGCCCAACGGGCCGCCGCCCTCGAGGAGTTCGTCGTTGAAGAGCGGGTCGGCGAAGTCGACGGGGACGTAGGCGCCGGCGTGGTCGTAGTGCCACACCAGGTGCGACTGCTGGGCCGTCGTCTCGAACATCTCCAGCAACTGCTCGTAGTCGCCGCCCAGTTCGTCGACCGGGGTCACCGCCAGCCCGCACAGCTGCAGCAGATACGCACGCCGCAGGAAGTGCAGCGCGTCGTAGTCGAAGCCGGCGACCGGCGCGACATCGCCGGACAGGCCCGGCATGTAGGCGAATACGGGCACCGTCGGCAGGCCCGCGCCGGTCAGCGCCTTGTCGTAGGCGGCGATCTCTTCGGCGAAGGGGTTGTCGGGGCTGTGGCACAGCACGTCGACAAGGGGGACCAGCCACAGGTCACAGGCCAAGGGAGGGCTCGCTCTCAGCAGTTCGGGCACGGTTGGTGCGGTCGAGGGTCCTGGACGGGGGGACGCGGGGACGGCGGCTCAGGTGGAGAAAGCGTGAAGAACGACGATGGTCGGGACAGCGTAGTGCCGCCGGCGCGGCGCGCGAAGGGTGCCGTTCGACACGGTTCGGTACGTTCCGATACCCCCTTGTCACTCCTCTCCCACGACCCATACCCACACCCCGGCCGACCTTTCCCCCGGCCGGCCCGGCAGTTTCCGTACGGCTTCGAGCGGCGGGACGCTCATCCCTCGCGCCGCGACTGCCTCTCCCGCTGCTCCATGCGCTCGGCCCAGGCCAGCGCGTGGTCGTCGTAGGCCCGGATCTCGGCGCGGACACCGGCCGCGTCGCCGCGGGTCACGGCGTCGACGATGCCCTGGTGGCCGCCCCAGAGCCGGTCGGGCTGCTCGGCGTCCAGGCGCATGAACGGTACGGAGAACACCCAGGCCTGCACCCGCAGCCGGTGCAGGAAGTCGCAGAGGTAGCGGTTGGCGACGAGCGCGCCGAGCTCACGCCAGAAGCGCAGGTCGTAGCCGATGAGGATGTCCAGGTCGCCGGAGCGGGCCGCCCGCGCGGCCTCCTCCGCCCGGCGCCGTACGGACAGCAGGGCCTGCGGAGCCGGCGGCGAGGGCCTGCTCCGTGTGACATGGCCGAAGATCGCGTCCACGATCAGCGACCGGGTCTCGACCATGGTCCGGAAGTCGTCGAAGCTGAACCGGTGCACCTTGAAACCGCGGTGCTGGTCCGAGTCGAGGAGGCCTTGGGCGGACAGATCGACGAGGGCCTCGCGCACGGGGGTAGCCGAGACGCCGTACTGGTCGGCGATCTCCTTGACGGTGAACTCCTGCCCCGGCTGCATCCGCCCCGCGAGCACCTCGTCACGCAGCGCGTCGGCGATCTGTTGCCGCAGGGTGTTGCGGGTGACGGCACCCGGGTTGCCGCTCCCGCCACCGCCGCCGCTGCCGTAGCCGGGCATCGTGGGCTTCTCCTTCGCCTTCGGTCCCGGACACGATAGGCCAGGGGTGATACGGCCGGTACGCGGGCGGCGTACGGTCCGGGAGCGGGAGGGGAGGCGAGGTCCGGGTGCGCGAGATGTTCGAGGCGGCCACCGGCGACGGCCCGCCGGTGTCAGGACCGGGAAGGACCGCTGAGGTGCGGACGGCTTTCGAGGGGCTGCTCCAGATCCGGCGCGTGACGAACACCACGGGCGGCGAGGCCGTGCCCGCGCCGTGGGAACTGATCCGGACGGTCCGCGCGGTGGCGCTGGCGCTGGAGGCCTCCGGCTTCCCGCCCTCCGCCGTCCACAACGAGCGGCGCACGGCCACGGGCTACCGCGTCCGGCCCGGCGAGCGCCCGCACACGGTGTACGTCGAGTGGCTCGGCCCGCCGGGCAGCGGGGCCGTCCACGAGGAGGAGGACCGGCTCAAGGCGTGTGCCGAGGTGTTGGCGCGACTGGGCTGGGAGGCGCTGCTGTACCGGGGACCCAAGAAGCGGAGGTTCCTCGAGGTCGAGCCGGGGACGTGAGGGGTCGGCCGGTCCCGCCGGAGGGACGCACGGCCCGTGCGGGGTGAGCCGGAGCATGCGCCGCCGAGGCCGGCCGGTCCCGCCGGAGGGACGCACGGCCCGTGCGGGGCGGCCGGAGCATGCGCCGCCGAGGCCGGCCGGCCCCGGGCCGGAGGGACGCGTGGCCTGTGCGGGACGAGCCGGAGCATGCGCCGCCGCCCCTCCTGTGACCGTGGCACGCCGGCGTGCCTGTGCCGGGCGGGAGACCGCCGCGGCGGCCCCTCCGGCCGGCCGTGACCGGCCGGAGGCACGCCTGGGCGGGACCTCGGACACCTCAGACCGTCCCACCGGCCGGAGGGACGCCGCGCGGGACCTCAGACCGTCCAGTCGTCGGCGACCGACAGCGCCGCGTCCAGCGCGGCCAGGCCCTCCTTCGCCTCGGCCTCACTCACGTTGCACGCGGGGACGGCGTGCGTGCGGTTCATGTTGACGAAGGGCCACAGCCCGTTCTTCTTGCAGGCCGCGCCGAACGCCGCCATCGCCGCGTTCGCCTCGCCGGACGCGTTGTAGGGCACCAGCGGCTCACGGGTCTCGCGGTCGCGGACCAGTTCGAGTGCCCAGAAGACGCCCAGGCCGCGCACCTCGCCCACCGAAGGGTGGCGCTCGGCGAGCTCGCGCAGCCCCGGCCCGAGCACGGTCTCCCCGATGGCCGCCGCGTTCTCGACGACCTTCTCGTCCGCCATGACCTGGATGGTGGCGACGGCCGCCGCGCACGCCAGCGGGTGGCCGGAGTAGGTGAGTCCGCCGGGGTAGGGGCGCTTGTCGAAGGTCGCGGCGATCTCGGCGGAGATCGCGACACCGCCGAGCGGCACGTATCCCGAGTTGACCCCCTTGGCGAAGGTGATCAGGTCCGGCACCACATCGAAGTGGTCCGCGGCGAACCAGGCGCCCGTGCGTCCGAAGCCCGCCATGACCTCGTCGAGGACGAACACGATGCCGTACCGGTCGCAGATCTCGCGGACGCCCGCGAGATAGCCGGGCGGCGGCGTCATGATGCCGGCCGTGCCCGGGATCGTCTCGAGGATGATCGCCGCGATGGTCTGCGGGCCCTCGAAGGCGATGGTGTCCTCCAGGTGCGTGAGGGCGCGGGCGCACTCCTCCGCCTCCGTCGAGGAGTAGAACGGGGACCGGTACAGGAACGGCGCCCAGAAGTGGACGACGCCCGCCGTGCCGTTGTCGCTGGCCCAGCGGCGCGGGTCGCCGGTGATGTTGACCGCCGTGGCCGTGCCGCCGTGGTACGAGCGGTAGGCGGAGAGCACCTTCGGCCGGCCCGTGTGCAGACGGGCCATCCGGATCGCGTTCTCGACGGCCTCCGCGCCGCCGTTGGTGAAGAAGATCTTGTCCAGGTCACCGGGGGTGCGCTCGGCGATCAGCCGGGCCGCCTCCGAGCGCGCCTCCACGGCGAACGCGGGCGCGAAGGTGGCGAGCTTGCCGGCCTGTTCCTGGATCGCCGCGACGACTTTGGCGTGCTGGTAACCGATGTTGGTGTAGACGAGGCCGCTGGTGAAGTCGAGGTAGCGGTTGCCGTCGTAGTCCCAGAAGTAGGACCCCTCAGCGCCGGCGACGGCGAGCGGGTCGATCAGGCCCTGGGCGGACCAGGAGTGGAACACATGGGCGCGGTCGGCTGCCTTGACGGCAGCTCCGGTCTGCGGGTCGGCATGAGGGGTCATGCGGCTCAGCGTAAGGAACCGCCGGTCGGAGCCGACATGGCCACCTTGTATGGACCCGGCCGCTTATCTGGGCAGGGTGTCGCCCCTTCCGGGCACCATCATGATTGACAGCATACTGTCGTCATGACAGGCTGCTGTCATACGCAGAGGAGCAGGACACGCGTCAAGGAGGGCACCATGACCCGCGGGACCGTTCACCTGGCCGTCTACGACACCTACGCCGACTGGGAGACGGGGCACACCACCGCCCATCTCGCCCAGAACGGCTTCACCGTGAAGACGGTCGGCCTCACCACACACCTCGTCACCACCATGGGCGGCGTCCGGATCCAGCCCGATCTGGCGCTCGCGGACCTCGACCCGGCGGACAGTGAGCTGCTGATCCTCACCGGAGCCACCCTGTGGGACACCGGCGACGTCCTCTCACCCTTCGCCACCAAGGCCCGCACGTTCCTCGACGCGGGCGTCCCCGTCGCGGCGATCTGCGGCGCGACCGCAGGTCTCGCGCGCGAGGGCCTGCTCGACGACCGCGCCCACACCAGCGCCGTCTCGTTCTATCTGGCGGCCACGGGATACAAGGGCGGCGACCACTACGTCGACACGGACGCCGTCACCGACGGCGACCTGATCACCGCCGGCCCGACCGAGCCCGTCGCCTTCGCCCGCGAGGTCTTCGCCCGCCTCGGCGTGTACGAGGGGGAGAAGCTGGACGCCTGGTACCGGCTGTTCCACGACTCCGACCCGGCGGCCTTCGAGGTCCTGAACGCATGAGGCCGGCCCACCACCCCCAGGAACTGCTGACCCGCACGGCCCTCGGCGTGTTCCGGCTGAACGGGCAGTTCATCACCGTCTCCGACCGCATCGCCAGGGACGCGGGGCTGACGGCGGCCCGTTGGCAGGTCCTCGGCGCCGTGGTGCGCGAGCCGCAGTCCGTGGCCGGGATCGCCCGCACGATGGGCATCACCCGGCAGAGTGTGCAGCGCATCGCCGACGTGCTCGCCGGGCAGGGGCTGGCCGAGTACCGGCCCAACCCGGCCCACCGGCGCGCGAAGCTGCTGCACGCGACGGAGGAGGGCCGGGCCGCTGTCAAGCAGATCGACCCCGGCCACGCACGGCTGGCGGGCCGGCTGCTGGACGCCCTCGGACCGAAGGAGTTCGCGGAGACCGTGCGGGTGCTGGAGCAGTTGTCGCGGGCGATGGAGACCATCGATGCCGAGGACACGGCCGGCGGCGCGGCCGTCCTCCCGCCCGGCCCGGAAGCCTGATACCGGAAGCCTGATACCCGGAGCCTCCTCCCAGGGCCTGGACTCAGGAGCCCGCTGCCGGAAGGTCGCTACCAAGAGCTTCGCGCCAGGAACTTGGTGCCGGGGCGGGCCGGGAGCTTCGTGCCGGAAGTTCGGCGCAAGGAGCTTGCCGGGTGCGGCCAGTGCCGCGCCGGGGCCCTCCGCCGGGCCCCTGGCCGAGTGCCCGGCGGCGTTCCGCGCGGACCGCTGGCCTGTGTGGCCCCCGGCCGGCCCACTATCCTCGGTCCGTCGAGCATTTCGGTACGGGGGAAAGGCCGCGCGGCGATGGAGCAGCTGGCACCAGGGGATCCACATCACATCGGCGAGTACCGGATCCTGACCCGGCTCGGCGCGGGCGGCATGGGCACGGTGTATCTCGCCCGCTCCGACCGGGGACGCACCGTCGCGGTGAAGCTCGTGCGGCAGGAGCTCGCGGAGCAGGAGGAGTTCCGTAACCGCTTCCGGCTCGAGGTCCGGGCGGCCCTACGCGTCGGCGGGAAGTGGACGGCGCCCGTCCTCGACGCGGACACTGAGGCCCCGGTCCCCTGGGTGGCCACCGGTTACATCGCCGGGCCCGCGCTGCACACCGTGGTCTCCGGCGAGCACGGACCGCTGCCGGAGCGCAGCGTCCGTCTGCTGGCCTCCGGCCTGGCGCACGCGCTGACGGACATCCACACGGCCGGCCTGATCCACCGCGACCTCAAGCCGTCGAACATCCTGCTCACCATCGACGGGCCGCGTGTCATCGACTTCGGCATCGCCCGCGCGCTGGAGACGGTCGCCGACGGCGGCCTCACCCGCACCGGCGCGCTCGTCGGCTCGCCCGGGTTCATGTCGCCCGAGCAGGTGCGCGGCGACCGGATCACCCCGGCGTGCGACATCTTCTGTCTGGGGTCCGTACTCGCCTACGCGGCGACGGGCCGGCTCCCGTTCGGCTCCGCCGAGAGCGGCAGCCACGCGCAGATGTTCCGCATCGCGACGGAGGAACCGGACCTGTCCGGGGTCCCCGAGGCTCTGCTCGACCTGATCCGCGACTGTCTGCGCAAGGAGGCGGAGGAACGGCCGACCGTGGCAGAGGTCCTCCGCCGGACGGCCACCGACGCGGACGGCGAGCCGTGGCTGCCGGGGGCGCTCATCGCCCAACTCGGCCGCCACGCGGTCCGGTTGCTGGACGCGGAGCAGCCGCAGGCGCCGGCGCAGCCGCCGACGATGACGGCACCTCCTCGCGCGATACCGACACCCCCGCCCGCTCCGGCGCCGATGCCGGCCGCGGCGCCGCACACGCCGCCCGGACCGACGTACGGCTATCCGCAGCCGTACCGGCCCGCTCCGTACCACCCGGCCCCGTACCCGACCGGGCCCCATACCCCGGCTCCGGCGCCACGGCGCGGCTCCCGTGGCGGGACGCCGGCCCTGATCGCCGTGGCGCTGGTCGTCGCCCTCGGCGCGGGCGGCTCGGTGTACGCGTTCATGTCCAAGGACAAGGGCAAGCGGACGACCGCGGACCCGAAGCCCTCAGCCACGTCCTCGGCCCCCACCTCTCCCCCCGCCACCTCGGGCACTCCCGCACCGACCGGCACGCCCCCGACCGACCGGACGGCGGGCGACGTGCCGCAGGAGTACGTCGGCACCTGGCGGGCGTCGTTCGAGACGGCGGACGGCACCAACACCCGGATCATGACGATCACCCAGGGCGTGACGGGCGAACAGGTCATGACCCTGAGCGGAACGGGCCCCAACTACGACTGCCGTTGGTCGGCCACCCTCCGCGCCCCGGGACCACCTCTCGAACTCGCCCCCACCGCCGTCACGTTCGGCGACCGCGTCTCGTGCGCCCCGGGCCAGTGGAGCCGGTTGAACATGGCCAACGACGTCACCATCATCCGTGAGCTCGTCGGCTCGACCGGTGAGCCGCTCACCTACACCAAGACGGGCTGAGCCGGGCACCAGGACGGCCGAGAAGGGCTACGGCACGGTCCTGCGCCGGGCCCGCAGCGGCCGGGGTCAGCCCCAGCTCGCGCTGTGGAAATTGCGGTACTCCCTGCGCTCCTGGGCCGACACGAGCCACCGCGCACCCAGCAGTCCGGTCAGGCTGAGGCCGATCAGACCCGCACCCAGGGCCGGGTTGCCGAAGTCGACGATCGAGCTGACCGCCCGCGATCCGAGGCCCTCCACGGACCGTGTCGGCGGCGCGGGTACGGGCGGGGCGCCGCCCTCCGCCTCGTCGTTCGCCCCGCCGGGGGCGGGCGGGCCGCCCGTCAGGTCCACGCCGAGCTCCTCCATGGCGGTGGTCACCGGCTGGAAGTAGGTCGTGCCGCCCGTGGTGCAGTCCCCGTCGCCCCCCGAGGTGACACCGAGCGCGAGGCCCTCGGAGAACAGCGGCCCGCCGCTGTCCCCCGGCTCGGCGCAGACCGTGGTCTCGATAAGTCCGGTCACCGTGCCCTCGGGGTAGTTCACCGTCGCGTTGACGGCGGTCACCTCGCCGGAGCGGAATCCGGTGGTGCTGCCGCTGCGGAACACCCGCTGCCCGACGGCCGGTTCGCCGGCCCCGATGATCTGGACGCCCCTGCCGCCGCCGATGTCCACGACGTTGGTGCGGTCCAGGACGTCGACGTCCTCGTAGCGCACCAGGGAGTAGTCGTCGCCGGGGAAGCTGGCGGCCGTGGTGGTGCCGACGAGTTCGTCGCCCTGGCGGTCGCGGAACCAGGTGGAGTCCTGCGGTCCGCAGTGTCCCGCCGTCAGGATGAAGATGTCCTGGCCGTTGGTGACGTTGAAGCCGGCGGTGCACCGCCGCTGGTCCCCGAAGACCGCGGTGCCGCCGTTGACCCTGGTGGTGAAGGTCCCCGTGGTGCGTTCCATGCGGACGAAGCCGCCGATCTCCTCCGCGAGGCCGGACATGGCCGACCAGTCGCCGGCGGAGACGGTGCTGTCCGCACGCACGGTGATGCTGTTGGCCGCGTAGTCGACGGCCCACGCGGTACCGGGCACCCGCGGCGCGGAGCGCAGCGTCTCGGTGGCCGAACGGAGCCGCTCCAGGCTGTGGCGCACCACTTTGGCCTCCGCGCCGGCCCGCCGTACCTCCTCCGCGGCCTCCTGGTCGGTGACGGCGACGACCGTCCTCCCGTCGGGGCCCGTCCAGCTGCCCGCGGTACGGGCCGGGCCGAGTCGCGACACCAGCCCGGCGGTGGGGTCGTCGGCGGCCCGTGGCTCACCGGCGGGCGGCGGTCCGGAGGCGGGCGGCTCGCCCGCCATGGCGCCGGAGACCATCAGCCCGCCGCTGAGCAGCCCGACCACGGCGGCCAGCCGCACGGCCCGCTGGAGTTTCCGTCGTACGCCCCTCCGTCGTGCGTGCATCATGCGCGGCCCCAAGGTCGTAACGAACGGCTTCGCCAGTGCCATGGGGCCCCGGACGCCGAGGCCCCCGTCCTCAGTACGTGCCGCGGTACCGGACCGTTCAGCGGGCGCCGCTACAGGGTCATCGAGTACACGTAGCGGTTGCTCTCGTACTCGTTGACCGACCACAGGACACCGGCCCGGGCGTCGTGGCTCAGGTCCTCCGGTCCTTCGGCCTGGTGCCAGGCGAAGGCGGCCGGCGGGTCACCGACGGCCCGCTTGCGCCAGGTCCGGATTGTCCCGTAGCGATACGGCCCGTCACTCGCGGACAGGTAGTAGGTGCCGGAGACGCTCACGGCGCCCTGCACCTGACCTCCGTGCCGGATCCGTTCACGGGCGACCGACCTGATCCGTCCGCCCGGTCCGGCGGGCGCCGGCGCGCCCGTGGCCGGGTCCAGGTTCCAGCGGACCACGCGCGAGGACGTCTCGAGCGGGCGCCTGAACTCACTCACCACGAGGGAGTGCGGAGCGGTCGTGACGTCCACCGCCACTTGTGAGTAGCGCTGCTGCGCCTCTACCAGGTTCGGCGCCACATGGTCGTAGGCGCGGCTCTGCGGCAGGACGTACTTGTAGCGGAGCGCGTGGTACTTGCCCTTCCAGTAACCGCACTTGTCCGCGGGGCCGTTCGTCGCGACCTCGAGCATCTCGTCGGTGTTGAAGACGCGCAGGCCCTTGATGGTGTCCGCGATGTAGAGGCGGTTGCCGTACCAGGCGATACCGCCGGCGTGCAGGGTCGCGGGGCGGAACGTGAACCGGCTTCCCTGCACGCGGGGTTCGACGAGCAGCACATGCCGGTACTTCGGCGCGGCGGGGTCCGACAGATCCACGATGCTGATCCGCGCCCCCTGGTCCTCCTGACCCGCGCGGGCGTACCACGAGACCATGAGGACGTTCGGATCGGTTCCTCCGGCGGCGGTATAGCGGTTGCTGATGCCCTGCGGGCGCCAGTACCTGGTCTTGAAGTCGTTGGCGATGCTGTTCCGTTCGCCCGCGCCCTGCCACTGGAACGAGGTGCGCAGCCGGGGCAGGCTCGCCCCCGGCCAGTCCGGCCGCGCGGGACGTCCCTTCCTGTCGGTGTCGGCCAGGATGTCGTCGAGCGATGCCCTGCCCAGTCCGTGGCGCTCCTCGGGACGTGCGCTGTCCGCCATGAGGAGGAGTCTCTTGATCACGTCCGGGTAGCTGGTTCCGGATCCGTTGGCGCGGGTGCGCATGCGCAGGTCGAGCGGCATCGGATCGGCTGCTTCCGCCGCCTGGGCGCCGTGCGGCAGCAGCAGGCCGCCGGCGGTGGCGGCCACCGGTGCCGCTGCCATGCCCCGCAGAATCGTTCTCCGTGTGGTGTCCATGGCGTTGGACCGTAGGAGCGGGCGGACGGAGCCGTCCCGTCTGCGGCTGTCCGGGACATGTCCCGGACAGCCGGCCCCGGCCCGGGCCGCCGGCCGTCTCAAGCACCTGCCCGGTCAGGGGAGTTGACCATGGCACGGGCCGCGTGCGCCGCATTGTGGGAAGATCCGGGCGTGGATGCCCTGCTACCCGAAGACCCCACCCAGATCGGCCCGTTCCGGCTGCTCGGACGGCTCGGAGTCGGCGGGATGGGCCGGGTCTACCTCGCCCGCTCCGCCGGCGGCCGCACCGTGGCCGTCAAACTCGTGCGGGCGGAGCTCGCCGCGCAGGACGAGTTCCGACGCCGGTTCGCGCGTGAGGTCGAGGCGCTGGAGCGGGTCGGAGGTGCCGGGACCACTCCCGTCATCGCCTCGGACACCACGGCGGAGTCCCCCTGGGTGGCCATCGGCTATGTGCCCGGGCCGTCGCTGCGGAGCGTCGTCGTCGATCAGTACGGGCCGTTGCCGGCGAACTCCGTACGCGCCCTGGCCGCCGGACTGGCCGACGCGCTCGGGCACATCCACGCCGCCGGGCTGCTGCACCGGGATCTGAAGCCCTCCAACATCCTGCTCACCGTCGACGGCCCCAGGATCATCGACTTCGGCATCGCACGCGCCGTGGACACCGTCACCGACGGCGGGCTGACGACGACCGGCGCGGTCGTCGGATCACCCGGTTTCATGTCGCCCGAGCAGGTGCGGGGCGAGCGGCTCACGCCCGCGTCGGACGTGTTCTGTCTGGGCGCCGTGCTGGCGTACGCGGCCACCGGGCGCCCGCCGTTCGGGTCCGCGGACAGCGGGGTGCACGCCGTGCTGTTCCGTATCGCCCAGAGGAGCCGGACCTCGCCGGGCTCGCGCCCGAGTTGGAGCCGCTCGTACGGGGCTGCCTGAACAAGGACCCGGCAGCCCGGCCGACGGCCGCGCAGTTGGCGAGCGTGTCCCTTCCGGACGAACCGTGGCTGCCCGCCGGCCTGTTGGCCGGGCTGGGGCGGCACGCGGCCCGGCTGCTCGACGCGGACGGGGACCCGACACCCCCGACGCCGGTGACCGTGCCGGCCGCGCCGCGCGGGCGGCGGCGCACCCCGCTGGTCGCCGCGGCCGCGGTCGCCGTTCTCGCCGTCGCCGGCACGTTCGCCGCGACGCAATGGAAGGACCGCGGCGGGACGGACGACGGGGCGGGCGGCGCGGGAGCGACCGGCACCCCTGTCGCGTCGGCCGGCGGCACCGGTACCTCGGACGACTCCGCCGGCATCGTTCCCGACGACTTCCTGGGCGCGTGGGAAGGCGTCCTGAGGGGAAGTGCCGACGCGCCGTACGAGACCGGGCGTATCGAGATCACCCAGGGCCGGGCCGGCGAGAAGACCGGCGTGTACGTGCACGTCACCGGCGAGCGGTTGTGCATGGGACGCTCCACGCTCGTCTCCGCGGACGCCGACCGGATCGTGTTCGGCGAGAGCGACGTCACCACCAGCGTGCCCAAGAAGCGCTGCACCCCGGCGGCGCACCAGACCCTGACTGTACGGTCGCCCGAGGTGCTGGAGTGGACGTCGGGGGACGTCAGCGCCACGTTCCACCGGTCGAAGAACGGTCCCAAGGCCGTGCCGGCCGCCTTCGTCGGTCACTGGCAGCAGAAGTTCGACGTGCTGGACGCCCCGCCGGACTACGAGGAGTCCCGTACCTTCGAGATGACGGTCACCCAGGGGCCGGTCGGCGCCCCGCTCGTACGGTTCAGCGAGAACTATCCACGCACCGACGACGAGACCGGCGAGGAAACCGGCGACCTGGTGCACTGTGAGAGCACCGCCGTGCTCGGCGGCGTCGGCGACCTGGTCGTCCTCGGGCCACCACAGCTGGAAGCGGGTTCCGACCCCGAGTGCACCCCGTCGGAATCGGCGCAGAACCTGCGCGCCGACCGCTTCGAGGGCAAGGAGCGCGTCCTCATGTACGGGATGAGCGCCGACGGCGAGCCGGCGGAGTACTTCCGCAGGTGAGCCGCCGGGACGGTTGAACGCCGGACCAAGATTCGGCGTCCGGTCGTACAAGCCGCTCCCCCGCGCCGCGTGTCCTCCGTACGGTGGCCGCTCCACCCGGGACGCGAGGCACTGGGCGGCCTTCCAGCTGCCGATCCACCTGGTCGACCACGTGGTGGCGCACGAACTGGCCCAAGGACACCTTCGCAGAAGGCGCCATCCCGTACCGGAAGCCCGGTCGGGGCTTTGCGGCGATGTGGCCTCGAGCTTCGAGATCGACTCGTTCCTGTAGCGCATCCGCGGGACACTGGAACCCCCCGAGGGGCAGATCCGCGGCGAGGGCCGAGCGCTTTCGCCGCGGATCCGCGTCCCGGGTTCTTCCGTGTCCGGCCGCGCCGCACGAGCCGGGCCCGTGGCCGGTGCGATGCACGCCGCCCGGCTCACCGGCGTCGCCGGTCTCCCATCCCCTTCCCGATGGACAGCCCGGTCAGCGGCTTGCACGGCAACGGGCCGACCACCACCGGCAGCCGCCGTGCCTCACTGCGGCGGCTGACCGCCGTAGGGCTGGTGACCGTACGGGGACTGGGCCGGGGGCTGCTGGGCGTACGGCTGGGGCTGCTGGGCGTACGGCTGGGGCTGCGGCGCCGGGTACGGAGGCTGCGGCCCGCCGTAGGGCTGCTGGGCGGCGTACCCCTGCTGCGGGCCGGGCCCGTACTGCTGCGGCCCGTGCCACTGTGCGGGCGGCAGGCTGCCGGGCGGGAGGTAGGAGACCTGACCGGGGGAGGGCTCGTGGCGCACGAAACCTGCGGCCTCGAGGTGTGCGCCGGCCTTCTTGTGACGCGCGGAGTTGATCCAGACGCCGACGCCGGCGAGCGCGGCGAGGAAGCACACGTAGCCGAGAGCCAGGCCAGGACTGTCACCCAGGGAGCCGAGCGGGCGCAGGCTCGCGAGCAGGAGCGCGATCGCGATGATCGGCAGCCGCCTCAGCAGCGCGGCTCTGCTGCTCAGGTCGAACAGAACCCGCTTCTTGTTGAGTTCCAGCACCTGCTGCGGGATCTCGGGGACCCGGGGTGCGTACGGCCAGTACTGCGCGGCGCGCGCCTGCGCCTGCGGGCTCGGGTCGGGGGTGAAGGCCAGCTTGATGGAGAAGACCTCCTGCCGGGCCCCGGCGTACTGGTAGCCGAACAGCTCGGCGACGCACACCAGGGTCGCGAGCCGCTTCGTCATCGACATGGTGGTGGTGAACTCGAACGGCATGCCCCGCCGCATGCTGTCGAACAACTGGGTCGTCTGGCGATCCGCCATGTGTCGTCACCCCTGAACCGGCCTCGGCAGTGCTCCCGCCTCGGCGCCGGCGTGAACATTCGGAACACGCAGCCTAACCAGCCGTACGAGCCGGCGGGGAGAGGCCCCTGCCGGCTCGTACGCCGGCGGACCTCGGCCGTCGCTCGTGGGTCACCGCGGGGCACGGCCCGCCGCCGTCAGGCGGACGTCGGCGGGAACCGACGCGAAGGCCCCGGACGCCGAATGCGCGTCCGGGGTCTCGCACCATGTCCGTCCCTGCCCGGCAGGCCTACAGGAACGAGTTGATCTCGATCGTCTCGGTCCGGCCGGGGCCGACGCCGATCGCCGAGATCGGGGCGCCGGACATGTCCTCCAGCGCCTTCACGTACGCCTGCGCGTTCTTCGGCAGGTCGGCGAAGGTCTTCGCCTTGGTGATGTCCTCGGACCAGCCCGGGAGCATCTCGTACACCGGCTTCGCGTGGTGGAAGTCGGTCTGG
>NZ_JBFAQK010000073.1:0-34934 GCF_040677245.1 Streptomyces kurssanovii | reverse complement strand
CCGTAGGGGGAGATTGAGGGCACCGCGCGGAGCGCGGTACGCCGCCCGCAGGGCGGTACGGGGTCCGGGGCCTGCCCCGGTTTCGGGAAGGGGCGGGTAGGGGACAAGCTCCGCGCAGCGGACCACGCGCCCGCGGCGGCGAGGCCCTCGCGCCACGCTCCCGCCCGGCGGCCACGCCCTCGCGTAGCGGCCCCGCGCCGGGGCAGCGGAGCCCGTCCCCGGCAGGGGCCACGCTCCCGCCCGGCGAACCCGCCCCCGCCAGCGGATCCCGCGCGTCCAAGGGCCATGCCCCGCGCAGCGGACCACGCCCGCGCAGGGCGGTACGGGGTCCGGGGCTTGCCCCGGTTTCGGGAAGGGGCGGGGAGGGGACAAACTCCGCGCAGCGGACCACGCGCCCGCGGCGGCGAGGCCCTCGCGCCACGCTCCCGCCCGGCGGCCACGCCCCCGCTAGCGGACCCCGCGCCCGGGCAGCCCCCGCAGCGGCCCCGCCCCCGCCAGCGGACCCCACGCCCGGGCAGCCCCCGCAGCGGCCCCGCACCCCACCCCATACCAGCCGCCACCCCCCAGCCCCATCCCTCCCGCAAGGCGATACCACTTTCGGGTTCCGATCGTTGAGATCTGCGGGCGCCCCGCCGGGCCCCTCGACACCGTGGGGTGACACCCGTCGTGTGACACCCCCGCGCCTCGCCGAAGGACCCCGCCTCATGAACACCCCGCCCCTCGCGGGAGGAATCACCGGCCCCGACGCCCTGCGCCCCCTGCTCGCGCTCGTGCTCGACGCACTCGGCGAAGGCGCGATCGCCCGCGGCGGCCCCGTACCCGCCGGCGGGCCCGACGCCGTCGCCGCACGGATGCGCCAGAGCCTCGGGGACGTGATCCCCGAGCACGGCGCCGGCGCCGCCCCCGCCCTGCGCACCCTCGTCCGCGCCGTCGCCCACGGCGCCGCCGACCCCGCCGACCCCCTGTGCGCGGCCCACCTCCACACGCCGCCCCTCGCACTGGCCGTCGCCGCCGACCTCGCCGCCTCCGCGCTCAACCCGTCCATGGACTCCTGGGACCAGGCACCCGCCGCCTCCGAACTGGAGGCACAGGTCACCCGCGCACTCGCGACGGAGGTGTACCCCCGGCACACCGCCCCCGACGCCATCGTCACCACCGGCGGAACCGAGTCCAACCAGCTCGCCCTCCTCCTCGCCCGCGAGCGCGCCGGCACACCGGTCCAGGTCGTCTGCGACGACAGCACCCACCACTCGGTCGGCCGCGCCGCCTGGCTCCTGGGACTGCCCCGGCCGCACACCGTCACCCTGAACGACCCGGCCGCACTGGACGACACACTGACCCGCCTCCACGGCCCGGTCCTCGTCGTCGCCACCGCGGGCACCACCGACACCGGCCGCATCGATCCCCTCGGCCAAATCGCCGACCTCACCGACCGCCACCGCGCCGAACTGCACATCGACGCCTCCTACGGCGGCCCGCTCCTCTTCAGCACGGAACGCCGCCACCTCCTCACCGGCCTGGAGCGCGCCCACTCCGTCACGCTCGACCTGCACAAACTCGGCTGGCAGCCCGTCGCCGCCGGACTCCTCGCCGTACCCGACACCGCCCGCCTCGCGCCGCTCGGCCACACCGCCGAATACCTCAACGCGGAGGACGACACCGACGCCGGCCTGCCCGACCTCGTCGGCCGCTCCCTGCGCACCACCCGCCGGCCCGACATCCTCAAGATCGCTGTCACTCTCAAAGCACTCGGCCGCACCGGGCTCGCCGCCCTCGTCGACCGCACCTGCGCCGCCGCACACGACCTCGCGGACCTCATCGACAAGAACCCGCGCCTCGAGCTCTACGAACGGCCCACCCTCTCCACCGTCCTGTTCCGGCCCACCGGCGCGAGCGACGAACAGACGGCCGAGATCCGGCGCGCCCTGCTCGTACAGGGCCGCGCCGTCCTCGGCCGGGCCCGCGCCGACGGCCGGCTCTGGCTCAAGGCCACCCTGCTCAACCCCCACACCACCAGCGGCGCCCTGCAGACCCTCACCGACCTCGTGGAAGGCAGCACCCCCCGATGACCGCCACCCCACCGGCCCAGCAGCCCGACCGCCCCTACGACCTCGTCGGCATCGGCATCGGACCGTTCAACCTCTCCCTCGCCGCGCTCGCCCACGGCGTCCCCGGCGGGCTCGCCACCACCTTCTTCGAGCAGCGGTCCACCTTCCGGTGGCACCCCGGACTCCTCATCGAGGGCACCACCCTCCAGGTCCCGTTCCTCGCCGACCTCGTCACCCTCGCCGACCCGGCGAGCCCCTGGTCGTTCCTCAACTACCTGCGCGCCCGCGACCGGCTCTTCCCCTTCTACTTCGCGGAGCGCTTCCACATCCAGCGCGCCGAATACGACGCCTACTGCCGCTGGGTCGGCGACAACCTCCCCGGGCTGCACTTCGGCCACCAGGTCGACGCCGTCCGCTGGAACACCGAACGCGACCTGTTCGAGGTCGACTTCACCCAGCTCGACCCCGACGGCGAGGCCGAGGCACTGGGCCGCGCCTACACCCGCAACGTCGCACTCGGTGTCGGCACGGAGCCGTACGTACCCGAACCGCTGCGCCCGCTCGCCGACGCGCCCAGCGTGCCCGTCCTCCACTCCGCCGACTACCTGGAGCACCGCGACCGGCTCCTCCGCGCGGAGCACGTCACCGTCATCGGCTCGGGCCAGTCCGGCGCCGAAGTGTTCCTCGACCTGCTGCGCGCCCGCCCCGCCGGGGCCGAGAAGCTCCACTGGCTCACCCGCACCGAAGCCTTCGCACCCATGGAGTACTCCAAGCTCGGCCTCGAACACTTCACCCCCGACTACACCCGCTACTTCCACGCCCTGCCGGAAAAGGTCCGCGGCGAGCTGCTGCCCCGCCAATGGCAGCTCCACAAAGGCATCGACGCCGACACCATCACCGCCATCCACGACGAGCTCTACCGCCGCAGCCTGCACGGCGGCTGGCCCGACGCCGTCCTCACACCCGGCGTCACCGTCCGCACCGCCGGCCGGGTCGCCACCACCCAGGTCGAGCTCCACCTCGAACACATCCAGCAGGGCACCCGCTCCCGCCTCACCACCGACGCCGTCGTCCTCGCCACCGGCTACCGCGAACGCCCGCTCACCCGGCTCCTCGCCGGCATCGACCCCTACATCCGCCGCGACCGTGCCGGACGCCCCCTCGTCGACAGCGAATTCCGCCTCGACCTCGACCCCGCCGTCAGCGGATCCCTCTACGTACAGAACGCCGAACGCCACACCCACGGCGTCGGCGCCCCCGACCTCGGGCTCGCCGCCTGGCGCAGCGCGAGCATCCTCAACTCCCTCACCGGCAAGGAGCCCTACCCCCTGCCCCGCCGCACCGCCTTCACCCGCTTCGGCCTCCAGCAGCAGGAGGCGCCCGGCATTCCCGGCCAGACGCCCCCGCTCACGCCACTGGAATCACAGCGCTAGACAGCCCACCCGGGGAGGTCTAGAACACCGGCACACCGTCCCGCGTCAGCTTCCAGCCCACCGAAGCGAACTCCGCCGGATCCACCGAACCCTTCGCCTGCACCCACGCGATGATCGTGTTCCGGATCTCCTCCGAATTCGCCCACAGCTGCTGCGCCGCGGCGATGTGCGGGAAATTGCCGCCCCCGCTCGCCCGGTAGTTGTTCACGGCGAGCACGAACCGCGCGGCCGGGTCGACCGGCGCACCCTCGAAGGACAGCTTCACGATCCGCGAACCCGCCGGCTTCGCGATGTCGACCTCGTACGTCAGACCCGACACCGCGTCGTAGTTGTAGTCCGGCGTCCCGTTCGCGTTCGTCAGCTTCGACGTGTCCACCGGCGCCCCCGCCGGAGTCTGCACGTAGTACCGGGCCGAGAACTCCAGGTACTCCTTCAGCTGCGCACCCGTCATCAGCCGCGCCTCGAGGGTGTTCTCGAAGGGGTACAGCCCCGCCGCGTCCTTGATCGTCACCCGGCCCGCCGGGATCGCCGCCGTCCGGGAGAAGCACGACGCCTGCGACAGCACCGGCAGCGCCGCGAACTCGCCGCCCGCCAGCGCGGCCTTCACCGTCTCGGCCTGGACATGGTTGATCAGGTCGATGATCGGCTCGTCCTTCCACGGCGCGTCGGCCGTGGACATCGCCGCCGTCGACGTGCCGATCACCTGATTGACGTACGCCACGACCTTCTTGTGCTCGTCACCCAGCAGACCCGTGATCTCCGGGTCCTCGGCGACCGTGTTCGAGTTCAGGACCTGCGCCCCGACCCGCTCCACCACCCAGCGGCCCCTCTCCCACACCAGGTCGAAGTCGAACAGCGTCAGCCGCTGCCCCCACTTCAGCGGCTCGGACAGAACCACCCGCTGACCCGTCTCCTTGTTGGTGACGAAGTACTCCGGTATCTCGGTGTGCGCGTGGCCCACCAGAATCGCGTCGATACCGGGCACCTGCTCGGCCACCAGACCCGCCGCGTTCTCGACGTACGGCAGCTGGTCACCGTACGAGGACGTGCCGCTGGAACCCGAATGCGCCGAGACGACCACCACGTCCGCACCCATCGAGCGCAGCTTCGGCACCCACTTCGCCGCCTGCTCCTCCAGACCGGGGAAGACCATCTTCCCGCTCACGTTCTGCTTGTCCCAGATCGCGATGCCAGGATTCGTCAGACCGAGCACGGCCACCCGCACATCACGCCCGTGCGGCGTGCGCAGACGGTGCATGCTGTACGGCGGGAACGCCGGCCGCAGCGTCTTCGCGTCCAGCGCGTTCGCCCCCAGCAGCGGGAAGTCGCACTGCTCCTCGAACTTGCGCAGCACCGGGATGCCGTAGTTGAACTCGTGGTTGCCGAGCGCCGCGGCGTCGTAGCCGATGGCGTTCATCGCCTGCGCCATCGGGTGCACCGGACCGCGCTCCGCCGTGATCGGGTCGACCTTGGCGTAGTAGTACGACAACTGGGTGCCCTGGATCGTGTCACCGGCGTCGATCAGCAGCGTGTTGCTCCGGCCCTTCTCCTCACGGATCCGGTTCACCAGCGTCGAGATCTTCGCCAGGCCCACGTCGTTGTGCGCCTTGTCGTCGAACTCCTTGTCCGTGAAATAGTCCCAGTTGAAGACATTCCCGTGCAGATCGGTCGTCCCCAGCACGGTGAACGAATACCGCTTCCGCGGACGTCCGTGCCCATGGTCCTTGCCCCGCTCCTCGGCCACCGCGGGCGCGGCGGCGGCACCCGCGACAGCGACACCCACCCCGGCGGCGGCCGACCGCTCCAGGAACGTCCTACGGTTCAGCGGCATTTCGTCTCCCTCGATCACATGCACAACGCGCGTAGATTCTGGCCTACGCGCCACCCACGCAACACCCCTGCCAGGTTTCGATCCGATGTCCGGCCGGAGCCGACTGTCCGAGCCGGATGCGACAGTGGTGCGACCGGCCCACCGCACGAGGGAGACACCATGGACGACGCCACACCCCCCACTCCCACCGCCCCCTACGCCACCCCCGAACAACCGCGCGTCGCCGTACGCGGCGAGGCACGCATCGAATTCGACCCCGAGATCGCCCGCATCGGCATCACCATCAGCGCCCGCGGCAAGGACCGACGCACCGCCCTCGAAGACCTCACCCGCCGCAACGCCGCCGCACTTGACCTCGTCAAGTCGTACGGCCAGGCGGTCGAAAAGCTCGAGACCGGCGCATTCTCCGTCACACCCCAACTCACCCAGCACGGCCGCGGCGAACGCATCCACGCCTACCACGGCCGCGTCCACATCACCGCCGTACTGAGCGACTTCACCGCCCTCGGCGAGCTCACCACCCGCCTCGCCGACCTCGAACTCACCCACGTCAACGGCCCCTGGTGGTCACTGCGCCCCGACTCGCCCGCCCACGGCGAAGCCCGGCGCCAAGCCGTACGCGAAGCCGTCCAACGCGCCCGCGAATACGCCGAAGCCATCGGCGGCCGCCTCTCCGCCCTCGTCGAACTCGCCGACATCGGAGCCGAAGCCGCCCCGCCCCGCTACGCGATGCCCGCCCCGCCCGGCAGCGCGCGCGGCTTCGCCGGAGCCGCCGGCGCAGAAGCCGCACCCGCCCTCGACCTCGAACCACAGCGCCAGACCGTCTACGCCCAGGTGAACGCGCGCTTCACCATGACGCCGCCGCAATTGTGAGCGGAAGGCGCCCCCTGCTCATCCGAGCGCCCCTGCGCACAATTCAACACTTGTCAATAGCCCTTCATGTAAAGGTTGTTGGGTAGTCATGCACGCCCAATTCTCTACCGACCGGTAAGCCATAGGCTCGAAACATGCGCCGAGCAAAAATCGTCTGCACCCTGGGCCCCGCAACCGACACGTACGAGCAGATCAAGGCACTCGTCGACGCCGGCATGGACATCGCCCGCTTCAACCTCAGCCACGGCACCTACGCCGACCACGAGGAGCGCTACCACCACGTACGAAAGGCCTCCGACGACACCGGCCGCAGCATCGGCATCCTCGCGGACCTTCAAGGCCCGAAGATCCGCCTCGGCCGCTTCCGCGAGGGACCCGTACTGCTTGAACGCGGCGACACGTTCACCATCACCACCGAGGACATCGAGGGCGACCGCCACATCTGCGGCACCACCTACCAGGGACTCGCCTCCGACGTCAGCCGCGGCGAACGCATCCTCGTCGACGACGGCAAGGTCGCCCTCGAGGTCACCGCCATCGACGGCCCCCGCGTCACGACCACCGTCGCCGAAGGCGGCATGGTCTCCGACCACAAGGGCCTCAACCTCCCCGGCGTGGCCGTCTCCGTCCCCGCCCTCTCGGAAAAGGACATCGAAGACCTCCGCTGGGCCCTCGGCATCGGCGCCGACATCATCGCCCTCTCCTTCGTCCGCAGCGGCAAGGACATCGTCGACGTCCACCGCGTCATGGACGAGGAAGGCCGCCGCCTCCCCGTCATCGCCAAGGTCGAAAAGCCGCAAGCGGTCGAGAACATCGACGACATCGTCGCCGCGTTCGACGGAATCATGGTCGCCCGCGGCGACCTCGGCGTCGAAATGCCCCTGGAACAGGTACCGATCGTGCAGAAGCGGGCCATCAAGCTCGCCAAGCGCAACGCCAAGCCGGTCATCGTCGCCACCCAGATGCTCGACTCGATGATCGACAACTCCCGCCCTACCCGCGCCGAAGCCTCCGACGTCGCCAACGCCGTCATCGACGGCACGGACGCGGTGATGCTCTCCGGCGAGACGAGCGTCGGCAAATACCCGGTCGAAACGGTCCGCACCATGGCGCGCATCGTCATCGCGGCAGAAGAGGACGTCCTCGCCAAGGGCCTGCCCCCGCTGACCGACCGGAACAAGCCGCGCACCCAGGGCGGCGCCGTGGCCCGCGCGGCCGCCGAGATCGGCGACTTCCTCGGCGCAAAGTTCCTCGTCGCCTTCACCCAGTCCGGCGACACCGTCAAGCGCCTCTCCCGCTACCGCTCGCCGATCCCCCTCCTCGCCTTCACCCCCGACCCCGCCACCCGCTCCCAACTCAACCTCACCTGGGGCGTCGAGACCTTCCTCGGCCCGCACGTCGAGTCCACCGACGCGATGGTCGCCCAGGTCGACGAGGAACTGCTGCGCATCGGCCGCTGCGAGCGCGGCGACATCGTGGTCATCACGGCCGGCTCCCCGCCCGGCGTCGCGGGCTCGACGAACCTGGTCCGCGTACACCGCATCGGCGAGAGCCTGTAACGGGGCGCGGGACGGTCAGTACTTCGGCCCGACGTGCGCGTCCATGAGGACGACGGAGGCGCGTCGGGCTACGGGGATGCTCTGTGAGCCGGCCGGGAAGGCGGAGGAATTCCGTTCGAGACCGGGCACGTCCAGCGGCACGACCTTGGAAATGAGGAGAAAGTACCCCGGGTGGGATTCGAACCCACGCTGGATGGTGTTTGAGACCACTGCCTCTACCGCTGGGCTACCGGGGTATCCTTCGAAATGAAGGTCGGCGATCACCCGCCGTGTCCCTACCTTACAGGAGCTCGGTAGGCTCTTGGGAGCAGTAACGCCCCGCCCCGAGGAGCCCCAGTGACCGCCCCCGAGTCGCCCCAGCCCACCGCCGATGACGACGACAAGTCGCACGTCCCGCCCCTGACGACCCGTGTCGTCATCGCCGAGGACGAGGCGCTCATCCGGCTCGATCTCAAGGAGATGCTCGAGGAGGAGGGGTACTCGGTCGTCGGCGAGGCCGGTGACGGACAGCGGGCCGTGGAGCTGGCGCGGGAGCACCGGCCGGATCTGGTGATTCTCGACGTGAAGATGCCCGTGCTCGACGGGATCTCCGCGGCGGAGAAGATCGCGGAGGAGTCCATCGCCCCGGTCCTGATGCTCACCGCGTTCTCGCAGCGCGACCTCGTGGAGCGGGCGCGGGACGCCGGTGCCATGGCGTATCTGGTGAAGCCGTTCAGCAAGAGCGACGTCGTGCCGGCGATCGAGATGGCGGTGTCGCGGTTCACCGAGCTCAAGGCGCTCGAGCAGGAGGTCGCGGATCTTTCGCAGCGGCTGGAGACGCGCAAGCTGGTGGACCGGGCGAAGAGCATTCTGCAGACGCAGTACGGGCTGACGGAGCCGGCGGCGTTCCGGTGGATCCAGAAGACGTCGATGGACCGCCGGCTGTCGATGCAGCAGGTGGCGGAGGCGGTCATCGAGGACGCCGAGGAGAAGAAGGCCGCGAAGGGGCAGTAGTCGGCGGCAGCGCGCTCGGCGGTCCGGACGACGGGCGGAGGGGCGGCGTCCGGTCGCGGAACGAATGGGTTGAATTGCGGCGGGCCTCCGGTCACTTGGTGACCGGGGGCCCGGTGCTGTTGTGGGGGAAGTTGTGAAGGTCGTTTTCGATTCGGCCGCGCGGCGGGCCTCCGCGCGCTACGGTGGCGCGACCCGGCCGGAGGGGTGTCGTCCGGTGAGACGGAGGTGCTCTGTGCGGCGTGCGGGCGGGGTTACGCAGGGGCGTGTTCCGGCCAGGTCGTGTGACCGAGGCGGGGGAGAACGTCGCAGTTCAGAGCGTTGGCAGGGTCTGCGGAAATGTGGTCGTGAAGATCATGTGGGAGTTTGTCGGGAACTTGTGGATCACTGCTGACATGTCCGGTCGCCGGTAAGGAGTGTTCTGTTTCCGGCGCATGACTCAGGTCACAGGGCGATCACACATCTTCCGGTCACCTATCCGTGTGCCCGAACGCGCGATTACATTCCCCGCACACCGCCCGGACAAGCGGTGTCCTGTGAGGGGATGCCAACTTCCCCCACTGACAAGATCGTTCGCGCGGCTCCGAGGGGTTCGTAGTGCTGAACAAGACCATCATCAAAATGGCTATACCGCTGGCCGTGGGTGCTCTGGCCCTGACCGGGTGCGGCAGCGACTCCGGCAGCGGCGACGGTGCCGTGAAGATCGCTTTCCAGGGTCCGCTCTCCGGCGACAACGTCGCGCTGGGCGAGAACATGCAGAACGGCGTGAAGCTGGCCATCGACCAGGCCAACGCCAAGGGCGACCTCGACTTCAAGCTCGAGTACGTCGCCGGTGACGACCAGGGTCTGCCGGACAAGGCCACGGCCGCCGCGCAGAAGATCATCGACGACGAGAGCGTCGTCGCCGTGGTGGGCCCCGCCTTCTCCGGGCCGACCAACACCTCTTCGCCGCTGTACGCGGAGTCCGGTCTGGTGACGGTTTCGCCGTCCGCGACCAACCCGCTGCTGACGGACAAGGAGAACGGTTTCACCAGCTTCCTGCGCGGTGTCCCCAACGACAACATGCAGGGCGCCGGCATGGCGACCTACTACGCCAAGAAGCTGCAGGCGAAGAAGGTCTACCTGATCGACGACAAGACCGACTACGGCGTGGGCCTGGCGACTGTCGCCGAGAAGGGTCTGAAGGACGCCGGTATCGAGGTCGTCAAGAAGTCCGTCCCGCAGAAGACGCCGGACTACTCCGCGACCGCGAAGGACGTCGTCAACTCCAAGGCCGACGCGCTGATCTACGCCGGTTACTACCAGGACGCGGCTCCGTTCGCGAAGAAGCTGAAGGACGCCGGCTACAAGGGCGCGGCGATCTCCGGTGACGGTACGAACGACATGAAGTTCGTCGAGCTCGCGGGTGACGCCTCCGAGAACTGGTTCCTCACCTGCCCCTGCACCGACGCCACCGTCGAGGCGGGCACGAAGAAGTTCGCCGAGGACTACCAGAAGGAGTTCGGCCGCGCGCCGGGTACGTACTCCGCCGAGGCGTACGACATCGCCAACATGATCATCGCCGAGGTCAAGAAGTCGGGTGCGGACGTCGAGCGTGAGGCTCTGCGTGACGCGCTGGCGAAGGCCTCCTACAAGGGCCTGACGAAGACCTTCTCCTTCGGTGAGAACGGTGAGTTCACCGGCACCGACGTCTACCTGTACCAGGTCAAGGGCGGCAAGATCGGGTACCAGGGCAACATCAACGAGCTGGCCGGCTGACGCTGGGGCTTAGTGGCTGATGCCATGCGACAGGGGGCCGGGAGGCGGTAGTTCTCCCGGCCCCCGTCCGCGAAGTGGGGCGGCCGGTTCCCTGACCGGTGCCTCCCACTGTTTCGAATGATTCGCCCGCGGGCCGCCCTCGTCGCCACGAGCGCCGCCGCCCGCTCAGCTCCCACAAGGAAGTCTGCTCCATGTCCCTTCAGGAATTCTGGGACTACCTCGTCCTAGGGGTGATGCTCGGCTCGCTGTACGCCGTCATCGCCATCGGCTACACCCTTGTCTACGGCGTGCTGCAGCTGATCAACTTCGCGCACAGCGAGGTCTTCATGCTCGGCGCCTACGGCAGCCTCATCGTCCTTCAGCTGGTCAGTCCGGGGGACAACCCGTCCGCTCTTGCGTCCATCGGCTTCGTCGCTCTCGCCATGGCGGGGTCGGCGCTGTTCGGCGGCGTCACGGCGTACGGCCTGGAGAAGGTCGCGTACCGACCACTACGCAGACGTGGCGCGCCGCGGCTGATCTTCCTGATCACCGCGATCGGTGCCTCGTTCTTCCTGTACAACCTGGCCGGCAAGCTGTTCGGGCGTGACCCGCTGCCGCTGCCGGAAATGTACGACAACCACACCGTGTTCTCGCTGTTCGGCGCGGGTGTGAACATCACTCAGATGCTCCAGTTCGCGACGGCCGTGGTCATGATGGTCGCGCTGGACCTGCTGGTGACCCGCACGAAGCTCGGCAAGGGCATCCGCGCGGTCGCCCAGGACGCCGAGGTCGCCGGTCTGATGGGCGTCGACATCGACAAGGTCATCTCACGCACCTTCATCATCGGCGGTGTGCTGGGCGGTGTGGCGGGCTTCCTGTTCGCCAACCTGAACCAGGTGTCGTACACGATGGGCTTCATACCCGGTATCACCGCGTTCGCCGCGGCCGTCGTCGGCGGTATCGGCAACATCCGCGGTGCGATGTTCGGCGGCATTCTGATCGGCATCGTGGAGACGATGACGGTGCCGCTGCTCGGTGACGAGTGGCGCAGCGTCTCGGCCATGGTCGTGCTGATCCTTGTGCTGATGTTCCGCCCGATGGGCATCCTCGGTGAGCGAGTGGGGAGGGCGGCATGAGTACGGTCGACACCTCGAAGAACCTGACGCCGTCTGCGGCGTCGAAGCTGCGCCGTACGGCGTGGTACCAGACGGAGCGTTTTTCCCGTCTGTGGGCGATGATCGCCCTGGGTGTGCTGCTGGCCCTGGTGACGGGCGAGCAGGGCAACACGCGTGACATCTTCTTCTCGATCGAGGACACGTTCACCGGTCCCAACCTGTGGGTGTGTCTTGGTCTTACGGTCGGTGTGTGGGCGCTGCGGGAGTTCGCGGCGACGCCGATCAAGGGTGCGGTCACGAAGGCCAAGGAGTCGGCCGGTTCGGCTGTCTCCGGTGGCCCGGTGGGCACGCTGCGGGAGCGGCTGCGGTCCGACAAGCGGGTGAAGCTGGGTGGTATCGCCCTCCTGCTGATCCTGGTCCTGGTCATTCCGTCGGGTCTTGAGCGGACCTGGCAGACGGTGCTGGTGGACCAGATCGCGATCTTCGCGCTGCTGGCGATCGGCCTCAACGTGGTGATCGGCTGGGCGGGTCTGCTGGACCTGGGCTTCTTCGCCTTCTTCGCCGTGGGTGCCTACTCGACGGCGTACTGGACGGGCCGGCTCCCGATCGAGCCTCCGGTGGTGCTGAACAACTTCTGGGTCATCCCCGTCGCGGTGATCACGTGTCTGATCTGTGGTCTGCTGCTGGGTGCTCCGACGCTTCGGCTCCGGGGTGACTACCTGGCGATCGTGACGCTCGGTTTCCACGAGATCATCTACCTGGTGGCGAAGAACGCGGACGGGCTCACGGGCGGTCCGCAGGGTGCCCGGCTGATCCCGGACTTCTCCATCGACTTCGCGGGTCTCGAGTACAAGTGGTCGATCAAGCCGCTGCCTTACTGGTACCTGCTGGTCTTCTTCATCGTCCTGGTGATCATCCTGTTCTCGCGCCTCGAGCACTCGAGGGTGGGACGTGCGTGGACGGCGATCCGTGAGGACGAGATCGCGGCCGCGGCGAACGGCGTCAACACGGTGCAGTTCAAGCTGATGGCGTTCGCGATCGGCGCTTCGACGTCGGGTGTCGCGGGTGTGATCTTCACCAGTAAGTACGGGTACATCAACCCGGAGGTCTTCCCGCTTCTGCAGTCGATCCTGATCCTGGCGTACGTCATCTTCGGCGGCATGGGTTCGATCCCGGGTGTGCTGATCGGTACGGCGATCCTGGTGTGGCTGCCGGAGGCGCTGAAGGACTGGGTGGACCCGTCCGACCGGTACATGTATCTGGGCGCGCTGCTGGTGATCATGATGATCTACCGGCCTCAGGGTGTCTGGCCGTCCCGGCGAAGGCAGCGTGAGCTGAAGATGGCTGAGGAAGGCATCGGCGACGCGGACGCGATGTCCGAGCCGGCGGGAGGCAAGATCTGATGAGCACGGACGTGAAGAGCGACGCGACGGCCGGTGCGCAGCCTTCGGCCGGTGGCACCGATCTGGTGCTGCAGGCGTCGGATGTGACGCTGCGGTTCGGCGGGTTGACCTGTCTGGACCATGTGGACGTCAACATGTGCCGGGGCGAGGTCCTGGCGGTGATCGGGCCGAACGGTGCGGGTAAGACCTCGCTGTTCAACTCGCTCACCGGGGCGTACACCCCGCAGGAGGGCAAAATCGTCTTCCGTTCGAAGGACGGCGACGAGAAGTCCCTGCTGGGCAGCAAGCCGCACATCGTCAACCGTGTGGGTGTGGCGCGTACGTTCCAGAACATCCGGTTGTTCGGTGCGCTGACGGCGCTGGAGAACGTCAAGATCGCGGCGGAGACCCGGCTGAAGGCCGGCCCTGTCTCGATCATGCTGGGTCTGCCGAACGCCCGTAAGGCGGAGCGGCTCAGTGACGAGCGTGCGCACCGGCTGCTGAAGTTCGTGGGCCTGGAGGACAAGCTCAACGAGATCGCGGGCAGCTTGTCGTACGGTGACCAGCGCAGTCTGGAGATCGCGCGGGCGCTGGCCACCGATCCGCAGGTGCTGCTGCTGGACGAGCCGGCCGCCGGTACGAACCCGACGGAGAAGCTGGAGCTGGAGCAGCTGATCCGCCGTATCAACACGGAGCTGGGCATCAGCGTGCTGCTCATCGAGCACGACATGCGTCTGGTGATGTCGGTGGCGGACCGGGTGATGGTTCTCAACTTCGGCAAGAAGATCGCCGAGGGGACGCCGAGCGAGGTGCAGCAGCACCCGGCGGTGATCGAGGCCTACCTGGGCGCGTCGGCGGAGGACGCGGAGGTGGTTCAGGCCGCCATCGCGGAGCAGCATGTGGCGACGGACGGTCCGGAGGAGCCGGCGTCGGCCGACTCCGCGTCCGAGGAACCGGGTTCGGAAGAGCCCGCATCCGAGGACCCGGGTTCGGACGAGCCTGCTTCGGACGGGTCCGCGGCGGACGATGCCTCTGACGAGGCGTCGGACGATGCGGGGTCGTCGGACGGAACGGCGCCGGGCGGGACGACGGCGGACGAGGAGAGCGGCAAGTGAGCACCACGACCGAGCTGCAGAAGGACGCCGGTACGGCGGGCACTTCGGAAGAGACGCTGCTCGAACTGAAGAGCATGCGCGTGTTCTACGGCGCCATCGAGGCCATCAAGGGCATCGACCTGACCGTGCGCAAGGGCGAGATCGTGGCCCTGCTCGGCGGTAACGGCGCGGGCAAGACGACGACGCTGCGCACCGTCTCGGGCATGCTCCAGCCGCGCCACGGTGAGGTGCTGCTGCGCGGTGAGCGCATCGACGGCATCAAGTCGCACGAGCTCGTGCGGTTCGGTATCGGTCATGTGCCGGAGGGCCGCCGGGTCTTCTCGACGATGACCGTGCGGGAGAACCTGGAGATGGGCGCTTACCGCTTCAGCTCGGTCGACATGGCCGAGATGGACCGGGTGTTCACGCTCTTCCCGCGTCTGGCCGAGCGGCGCGCGCAGCAGGCGGGCACGTTGTCGGGCGGTGAGCAGCAGATGCTGGCGATCGGCCGTGCCCTGATGGGCAAGCCGGAGCTGCTGTTGCTGGACGAGCCGTCGATGGGCCTCGCGCCGCTGATCGTGCAGCAGATCTTCGAGATCATCGAGGAGATCAACAAGCAGGGCACGACGGTGCTGCTGGTGGAGCAGAACGCCACGCAGGCGCTGGGTCTGGCGAACCGCGGCTACGTCCTGGAGACGGGTGAGGTCGCGATGTCGGGGCCGGCGGCGGATCTGCTGGCGGACAACCGGATCCGTGCGGCGTACCTCGGTGAGGGCGCGGCCTGACGGTCCGTTCAGCGATGAGGAGGGGCCGGGAAGCATCTGCTTCCCGGCCCCTTTCCGTGTCCTGCGGGTCTTTCGCGGGGGACGGTTCAGCCCTGGGCGTCGCGGAGCAGGCAGGTGAGCCGTGCGGTGCAGACGCGCTTGTCGTGCTCGTCGGTGATCACGATCTCGTAGGTGGCGGTGGAGCGGCCGCGGTGGACGGGGGTGGCGACCCCGGTGACCATTCCGGAGCGGGCGCCGCGGTGGTGGGTGCAGTTGAGGTCCACGCCGACGGCGATCTTGGAGGGGCCGCCGTGCAGCATGGAGCCGACGGAGCCGAGGGTCTCGGCGAGGACGGCGGAGGCGCCGCCGTGCAGCAGGCCGTACGGCTGGGTGTTGCCCTCGACGGGCATCGTGCCGACGACCCGGTCCGCTGCGGCCTCGATGATCTGTACGCCCATGCGCTCGCCCAGGTGCCCGGCGGAGAAGAGCGCGGGCAGGTCCACCCCGAGCTCGGCGTACTCGTCGATGACCTCTTGCGGGAACTTCACGGTGGTCTGCTCGCCCATGCCGGCTCCGATCGTATGACTGTCTGGTCCTGTGGTCGTCTGCTCGTCCTGCTGCCTGAGCGAACGCTTAGACGGTTGGTGATTGTTCCAGACGTACGATCACGGACTTGCTGGCGGGGGTGTTGCTGGTGTCGGCGGTGGAGTCCAGCGGGACCAGCACATTGGTCTCCGGGTAGTACGCGGCGGCGCAGCCGCGTGCGGTGGGGTAGTGGACGACGCGGAAGCCGGGGGCCCGCCGCTCCACGCCGTCCTTCCATTCGCCGACCAGATCGGCGTACGAGCCGTCGGCCAGATCGAGCTCGCGGGCGTCCTCGGGGTTGACCAGGACGACCCTGCGGCCGCCCTTGATGCCGCGGTAGCGGTCGTCGAGGCCGTAGATCGTGGTGTTGTACTGGTCGTGCGAGCGCAGGGTCTGCAGCAGCAGCCGGCCCTGGGGGACTTCGGGGTACTCGACGGGCGCGGCGGTGAAGTTGGCCTTGCCGGTGGCGGTGGGGAAGCGGCGCTCGTCGCGCGGGCCGTGCGGCAGGGTGAAGCCGCCGGGGCGGGCGATCTTCGCGTTGAAGTCCTCGAAGCCGGGCACCACGCGCGCGATCCGGTCGCGGATCGTGCTGTAGTCCTGTTCGAAGTCTTCCCAGGGTGTGGTGGAGGAGGGGCCGAGCACGGCGCGCGCCATCCGGGCGACGATCGCGGGCTCGGACAGCAGGTGGGGGCTCGCGGGGGTGAGGTTGCCACGGGAGGCGTGGACCATGCCCATCGAGTCCTCGACGGTCACCACCTGCCTGCCGCCCGCCTGGATGTCCTTGTCGGTACGGCCGAGGGTGGGCAGGATCAGCGCCCTGCGGCCCGTGACCGTGTGCGAGCGGTTGAGCTTGGTGGACACGTGCACGGTCAGCCGCGCGCGGCGCATCGCGGCCTCTGTGACCTCCGTGTCGGGGCTCGCCGCCACGAAGTTGCCGCCCATGGCGAAGAAGACCTTCGCCTTTCCGTCGCGCAGCGCCTCGATGGACCGCACGACGTCGAGGCCGTGGTGGCGCGGCGGGGCGAAGTCGAACTCCTTCTCCAGGGCGTCCAGGAAGGCGGGCGCCGGCCGCTCGAAGATGCCCATGGTCCGGTCGCCCTGGACGTTGGAGTGCCCTCGGACGGGGCAGACGCCCGCTCCCGGGCGGCCGATGTCGCCGCGCAGCAGGAGGAAGTTGACGACCTCGCGGATGGTGGCGACGGAATGCTTGTGCTGGGTGAGGCCCATCGCCCAGCAGACGATGGTCCGGCGGGAGTCGAGCACCATCCGCAGGGCCTGCTCGATCTCGTCACGGCCGAGGCCCGTCGCGGCGAGGGTGGCGTCCCAGTCGGCGGCCCGTGCAGCGGCCGCGAAGTCCTCGAAGCCCTCGGTGTGCTCGCGTACGAACTCCTCGTCGACCGCGCCGCCCGTCTCCAGGATCAGCTTGTTGAGGAGACGGAACAGGGCCTGGTCGCCGCCGATGCGGATCTGGAGGAAGAGGTCGTTCAGCGCCGTGCCCTTGAGCATGCCGCGCGGTGTCTGCGGGTTCTTGAACCGCTCGAGGCCGGCCTCGGGCAGCGGGTTCACCGAGATGATCTTCGCGCCGGAGGCCTTGGCCCGCTCCAGCGCGCTGAGCATCCGGGGATGGTTGGTGCCCGGGTTCTGCCCGGCGACGATGATCAGGTCCGCCTGGTGCAGGTCCTCCAGCGAGACGCTGCCCTTGCCGACGCCGATGGTCTCCGTGAGCGCCGAGCCGGAGGACTCGTGGCACATGTTGGAGCAGTCGGGCAGGTTGTTCGTACCGAACTCGCGGGCGAACAGCTGCAGCAGGAACGCCGCCTCGTTGCTGGTGCGGCCGGAGGTGTAGAACAGCGCCTCGTCCGGGGATTCGAGGGCCCGCAGTTCCTCCGCGATGATCGCGAAGGCCCGCTCCCAGGTCACCGCCTCGTACCGCTCGGCGCCCTCGGGGAGATACATCGGCTGTGTGATCCGGCCCTGCTGGCCCAGCCAGTAGCCGCTGCGGCTCGCGAGATCGGAGAGCGGGTGCGCGGCGAAGAAGTCGGGCGTCACCCGGCGCAGGGTCGCCTCCTCCGCGACCGCCTTCGCGCCGTTCTCGCAGAACTCGGCGACATGGCGCTTGTCGCCCTCCGGCCAGGCGCAGCCCGGACAGTCGAAGCCGTCCTTCTGGTTGACCTTCATCAGGGTGCGGGCGGTGCGGCCCACTCCCATCTGCTGCTGCGCGACGCGCAGCGTGTGGCCGATGGCGGGCAGGCCGGCCGCCGCATGCTGCGGCGCCGCGACCTGCGGGGCGTCCTGGACCGGGTCCCCTGCGGGCGGCTTGCTGGCCATCACGCTCTCCTTCGAGCCGTGCCTGTGCGATACATCTGCCGTACATGTCCGATCCTGTCACGGGCCTCCGACAAACGGTGAGCCCAGGCCGGGCGGTCGGGATTGTCAGCGGTGCATGGCAGGATCGGGGTCGTGGCTGAGACGGCATCGAAGAAGACGGCAGACAACCGACCGCGCCTGCTCCTCATGGACGGGCACTCCCTCGCGTACCGGGCGTTCTTCGCGCTGCCCGCGGAGAATTTCACGACCGCGAGCGGCCAGACGACCAACGCGATCTACGGCTTCGCGTCGATGCTTGCGAACACCCTGCGTGACGAGGCGCCCACGCATTTCGCGGTGGCCTTCGACGTCTCCCGCAAGACCTGGCGGTCTGCCGACTTCCCGGAGTACAAGGCGAACCGCTCCAAGACGCCCGACGAGTTCAAGGGCCAGGTCGAGCTGATCGGCGAGCTCCTCGACACGATGAACGCCGAGCGGTTCGCGATCGACGGCTTCGAGGCGGACGACGTGATCGCCACCCTCGCCACCCAGGCGGAGGCCGCGGGCTTCGAGGTGCTGATCGTCACCGGCGACAGGGACTCGTTCCAGCTGGTCAGCGAGCACACCACCGTGCTGTACCCGACCAAGGGCGTCTCCGAGCTGACCCGCTTCACCCCGGCGAAGGTCGAGGAGAAGTACGGCCTCACCCCGCAGCAGTACCCGGACTTCGCCGCACTGCGCGGCGACCCGTCCGACAACCTGCCCGGCATCCCCGGCGTCGGTGAGAAGACCGCCACGAAGTGGATCAACCAGTTCGGTTCGTTCGCGGCGCTCGTCGAGCACGCGGACGAGGTCAAGGGCAAGGTCGGTCAGGCGCTGCGCGACCACCTGGAGGCCGTCAAGCTCAACCGCCACCTGACGGAGCTGGTGCGCGACGTGGAGCTGCCGAAGGCCGTCACCGACCTGGAGCGCGCACCCTACGACCGGACGGCGCTGAAGGGCTTCCTCGAGGTCCTGGAGATCCGTAACCCGAGCCTGCGGGAGCGGCTGCTCGCGGTCGACCCCGGAGCCGCGGAGGAGGAGCCGCCGGCCCCCGAGGCGGGTGTGGAGCTCGACGGCACCGTGCTCGGAGCCGGCGAGCTGGCGTACTGGCTGGAGCAGCACGGCAAGCAGCCGCTCGGCGTGGCCACCGTCTCCGCGTGGGCGCTGGGCGTCGGCAGCGTCAGCGAGATCGCGCTGGCGGCCGCCGACGGCAAGGCCGCCTGGTTCGACACGACCCAGCTCGACGAGACCGACGAGCGGGCGTTCGCCTCGTGGGTCTCCGACCCGTCCCGGCCGAAGGTCATGCACAACGCCAAGGACGCGCTGCGGGTCTTCCCCGAGCACGGCTGGGAGATCGCCGGCGTGACCATGGACACGGCGCTCGCCGCCTACCTGGTCAAGCCCGGCCGCCGCTCGTTCGCCCTGGACGCGCTGTCCATCGAGTACCTGCACCGTGAGCTGGCCCCCGCCGCGGCGGACGGGCAGCTGGCGTTCGGCAGCGACGAGCAGGCCGAGGCCGACGCGCTGATGTCCCAGGCCCGCGCGGTCCTGGACCTCGGCGAGGCCCTCGGCGGGAAGCTGAAGGAGGTCGGCGCCGTCGAGCTCCTGCACGACGTCGAGCTGCCCACCTCCCTGCTGCTGGCCCGGATGGAGCGGCACGGCATCGCCGCCGACCGCGCCCACCTCGAGGCCATGGAGCAGCAGTTCGCGGGCGCCGTGCAGCAGGCCGTGAAGGAGGCGCACGCGGCGGTGGGCCACGAGTTCAACCTCGGATCCCCCAAGCAGCTCCAGGAGGTCTTCTTCGGCGAGCTGAACCTGCCGAAGACGAAGAAGACCAAGACCGGCTACACCACGGACGCCGACGCGCTCGCGTGGCTCGCCGCGCAGACGGAGCACGAGCTGCCCGTCATCATGCTGCGCCACCGCGAGCAGGCCAGGCTCCGCTCGACGGTCGAGGGCCTGATCAAGACCATCGCCGCCGACGGCCGCATCCACACCACGTTCAGCCAGACCGTCGCCGCGACGGGACGCCTGTCCTCCACCGACCCGAACCTGCAGAACGTGCCGGTGAGGACGGACGAAGGCCGCGCGATCCGGCGCGGATTCGTCGTCGGCGAGGGCTACGAGTCCCTGATGACCGCCGACTACAGCCAGATCGAACTGCGGGTCATGGCCCACCTGTCGGAGGACGCGGGCCTGATCGAGGCGTTCACCTCCGGCGAGGACCTGCACACGACCGTCGCCTCCCAGGTGTTCTCGGTCGAGCGGTCCGCCGTCGACGCGGAGATGCGGCGCAAGATCAAGGCGATGTCGTACGGGCTGGCCTACGGACTCTCGGCGTTCGGCCTCTCCCAGCAGCTGGGCATCGAGCCCGCCGAGGCGCGGGTCCTGATGGACACCTACTTCGAGCGGTTCGGCGGCGTGCGGGACTACCTGCGGCGCGTCGTCGACGAGGCGCGGGCCACCGGCTACACGGCGACGATGCTCGGCCGGCGGCGGTATCTCCCCGACCTCAACAGCGACAACCGGCAGCGGCGCGAGTCCGCCGAGCGGATGGCGCTCAACGCACCGATCCAGGGCACCGCGGCGGACATCGTCAAGGTCGCCATGCTCAACGTGGACCGGGCACTGAAGGACGCGAAGCTGTCGTCCAGGCTGCTGCTCCAGGTCCACGACGAAATCGTCCTGGAGGTCGCCCCCGGTGAGCGCGAGCAGGTCGAGACACTGGTGCGCCACGAGATGTCCTCGGCCGTCTCGCTCCGCGCCCCGCTGGACGTCTCGGTCGGCTCGGGCCCGGACTGGGAGTCGGCAGCCCACTGACGCCTGCGGCACGCCCCCGGTGGGGGCGTGCCGCCGCTCGCGTCCGGCAGCTCCGGCCCGGCCCCGTGCTCAGGGAGCCGTCACCCCTGACGCACGCCGCGCTCCGGGAGCGGCGGTGCCTCTGAGGTCTCGGGAACCGGTCCCCGCCCGCGCCCGCGCACCCGCGCCGCCGTGGCGTACAGCACCAGCCCCACGGCCAGCCCCGCCCCCGCCCCGAAGCATGCCGTCGGGATGATGTCGAGCGGCGTCTCGATCCGGCCCCAGTACTGGTACCAGCGCACACAGCGGTGTACGACGCCCGCCAGGACGCACACCGTGATGAGCCCTGCCGCCGACAGCCGGGCCCGGCGGCGGAGCAGCATCACGGGCGCCTCCGGGGACGCCGGCGCACGCCGCAGCGCCGACGCCGTGAACCACACCAGCGCGACCAGAGCCACGGCCGAACTGCCGTACTGCGTGTACGTGTAGAGCGGGAAGCCCCCGATGACCTCCCCGAGGACCGGCATCATCCGCACGCCCCACCGGTCGAAGTGGGTGAACGCGTCCCACACCACATGCGTACTGGCCCCGATCACCGCCGAGACGTAGAACCACAGGGCCGCGCTGACCGGCGGCCGGACCCTCGGCCGCCCACGCAGCAGTGTGTACACCCGGCCCTGCTGTGCCGCCGGCAGCAGCGCGACGAGCGGGTCCCGCATCAGCAGCCAGAGGCCGACGAGTGCCGCGGTGATGGCGACGTCGACAGTCAGCACGCCCAACACCCCGTGCGTCACGTCCCCGTAGCCCATCGCGTCGGGAAGGACGCTTGCCGCGAAGTACGTCGTGTCCGGTGCGAACGACCCGAGGACGAGTGCCGAGGCGTACAGGGGACCGCGCGCGGTCCCGTTCCTCCTCAGGCCCGGCAGCACCGCCGCGGCGTGGCTGATGGTGAACGGCATGGCGACGCCCCCTGTGACCGATGTTGATCAGTGGGTCCAGTATGCGTGACGCCCTGCGGCGAGGGGTGTCCGGAATCCGGCGACGAGCAGTAGGTGGCGAAGTAGTGAAAACCGGTCAGTGCACGGTGTCCCGATGTCTCAAGGTGCACTAGGGTCACGTGAGTCCGCGCTGGGGAGCGCGGACAGCAGCTGATGGGGAGGGAACAGACGTATGGCAGCGCAATTCGGCCGCCGGCTGCGCAGGGGAGCGACGACGACGGCGGTTGCCGCCGCTGCCGTGGCCGCACTCTCCGCGTCACAGGCGCCCGGCGTCACGTCCGCCACCTCGGGCACCGGGCAGGAGGCGTCGGACGCTGCCCCGCCACCCGGCACGCCGGTGACCGGAAACTCCCCGTACTACACGGACCTCCCGCCACTGAACACTCCCGACAAGCCCGGCACTTCGGGCGATCTGCCGGAACTGGGCGTGGGTGAGGCCGGTATACCCGCTTCCGTTCTCGCCGCCTACAAGCAGGCCGAGCAGACCATCGCCGCGTCCGACCCGGGCTGCCGGCTGCCCTGGCAGCTGCTCGCCGCCATCGGCAAGGTCGAGTCCGGTCAGGCCAGGGGCGGCAGGGTCGACGCGAACGGCACGACGCTCACCCCGATCCTCGGCCCCGTCCTCAACGGCGTCGGCTTCGCGAACATCTCGGACTCCGACAACGGCGCCTACGACGGCGACAAGGTGCACGACCGTGCCGTCGGGCCGATGCAGTTCATCCCGCAGACGTGGGCGACCTGGGGCCAGGACGCCAACGCCGACGGCCGCAAGGACCCCAACAACATCTACGACGCGGCGCTCGCCGCGGGCCGCTATCTCTGCGCCAACGGCCGCGATCTCGGCAACAAGGACGACCTCGACCAGGCGATCCTCGGCTACAACCACTCGCGGGAATACCTGCGCACGGTGCTGTCCTGGTTCGAGTACTACAAGCGCGGCGCCCACCAGGTCCCCGACGGGGCGGGCGTGCTCCCGGTGGGCGACGGTCCCGACAGCTCGGGTCCACTGCCGACGCCGAGCCCCACACCGACGCCGAGCCCGTCGAAGCCCGCGCCGAAGCCGACGCCGAGTCCCACACCGAACCCGTCGGACCCCGCCCCCACTCCCACGCCGACGCCCACTCCCACGCCGACCCAGCCCCCGACGTCCACTCCGGCCCCCGCACCCGTGAGCCGTATCGAGGACGCGGGAACCGGGACGCTGACGGCCGTGGCCGGCAGGCAGTTCACCGAGCGGGTCACGGTCCGCGCGGAGAACGCGAAGGGCGGGCCCGTCACCAAGGTGGCCGTCCGGTTCATGATCGTCGGTGACACCGACACCCGCTTCGCCGATGGCCGCACAGAGGCCGTCGTGGCCACGGGTGCGGACGGCACGGTCAGCGCCCCGGCGCTGGTCGCGGGGGAGCGGACCGGTGCCTTCACGGTGCGGGCCACCGTCGTCGAGCGTGCCCTGCCCGGTGTCGAGTTCAAGGCCACCGTCACCGAGCGGGAAGCGGACAGCATCGTCCGGACCGACACCAAGGCCCTGACGGCCACCGCCGGCGGCGAGTTCGCGGACGTCATCCGCGTCAGGGCCGCATGCGACGGCGTCGCCGCCTCCGGTGTCGCGGTCTCCGCCACGATGATCGTCTCCAAGGAGACCGGGGCGGAGAACGACAAGGGGCCGTACTTCAAGAACGCCGACGGCACGGTCGTCCGCACCCTGACCGGGCTCCGCACCGGCGCCGACGGTGTGCTCGAGCTTCCGAAGGTCTTCGCCGACGGCAATCAGGGCACCTTCGTCCTCCGGCTCACCGCTCCCGGCGGCGGCAGCCTGGACATCGAACTCCAGGTGACGGCACCGGCGAGCGCGACCCCGTCGCCCTCCCCGTCGACGACCCCCTGACCCAGCGCTTGCCCGCACCGCCCCTGCCCCGCCCGCCGGGACAGGGGCGGTGCTGTGTGTTCTCTTCTTCCGGCGGCATTGCTACGGTGCCCGGACCTGACGACCTATCAGTTCTGTCCGGGAGGCCGAGTATGCGCGCCCTCGCCGCCGCAGCCGTCGGACTCGCCGCCGCCCTCGCCCTCGTACTCACCGTCACGGCGATCGGCGCCCCCACCGGCGAGACCTCGCCCGAGCCGCTGCTGACCACCGTCCCCGGCCCCAAGGACTGAGGGTCACCATGCGCAGCAGAGCGGGCCTCGTACTCGTCGCCCTGGCCGTCTTCCTCGCCGCCCTGTCCCCGCTGCTGCGCTGGTACGCCTTCCCGCGGCTCGCCAAGATCCCCGCCGGCCAGTACCAGGAGATGGTGCTCGAGGCGAAGCCCGCGACGCTCCTCGACTACGGCACCCTCCAGGCGAAGAAGGTCGAGAAGGTCACCATCGTCCAGACCCTCAAGGGCAACGTGGAGGAGTCCGAGCGGATCGAACGCACCGCCGGCCGCGACGTCGTCGTGTGGGACTCCCTCTCCTACATCCAGGGGCCCGACGGCGCGATGGTGTCGCAGATCCCCGAGCGGTACATCTTCGACGCGCACACCCAGGAGCCGGTGCACGCCACCGGCGAGTCCGTCGACGGCGACGCGGTGCGGCGCGAGGGCATCGAATTCAAGTGGCCGTTCCTCACCGAGAAACGGGACTACGTGTACTTCGATGCCCAGGCCCGGACATCCGCCCCCATCCACTACAAGGGCACCCGGCAGTTCCGCGGTCTGGAGGTGTACTACTTCGAGCAGACCATCCCGTGGACCAAGGTGCCCTACCCGAAGAGGATGCCGATCCCCGGGATCGACGCGACCACGCTCGAGAAGCAGACCGGCACCACCCGCTGGTACACCACCAAGCGCATGTTCTGGGTGGAGCCCGTCACCGGAGCACCCGTCAACGGTGAGGAGATCCACCGGGAGGAACTGCGCGGCGGCTCCCTGCTCGGTGGGCGCGACAAGGTCACCGCGTTCGCCGGGCACGTGAAGATGCGCCCCGACTACGTCGACTCCACGGTCGAGCTGGTCACCTCCCAGCGCGGTACGGTCCTGCTCCTGACCTCCTACCTCCCGTGGGGGTTCCTCGCCGGCGGCGCCGGACTGCTGGCACTCGCCCTGTGGCTGGAGGCACGCGGCCGCCGTCCTGACCCAGCGGGCGGTGCCCCGGCTGCGGAGCCGCTCAGGGTCTGAACCCCGGGCGCTCCGTTGCCCGAGTCGGGCCCGGAGCCGTTCAGGGCCTGAGCCGCGCCTTCGTGTGGCGCGTCGGTTCCGCCGTCGCCGGATCCTCGGGCCAGGGGTGCTTCGGATACCGGCCGCGCAGCTCCGCCCGCACCGCCCGGTAACCCTCACGCCAGAACGAGGCCAGATCCGCGGTGACCGCCGCCGGCCGCCCGGCGGGGGACAGGAGATGCACCACCACGGGTACGCCGGCGACCTCCGGCGTCTCGCGCAGCCCGAACAGTTCCTGGAGCTTCACCGCGAGCACCGGCTGCTCCCCGCCGTACTCGACCCGTATCCGTGACCCGCTCGGCACCTCGATCCGCTCCGGCGCGAGCTCGTCCAGCCTGGCCGCGTCGCCGGTCGCCCACGGCAGCAGCCGCTGCAATGCCTGACCGGCCTGGACGCGGCCGAGGTCCGCCCGCCGCCGGGCGCGGGACAGCTCCGGCTCCAGCCACTCGTCGGCCCGATCGAGCAGCCCGGTGTCCGACACGTCCGGCCACGGCGGGCCCAGCACCCTGTGCAGGAAGGCGAGCCGCTCCCTCAACCCGTGCGTCTCGCGCGTCCAGTGCAGCAGCCCGAGTCCTTCCCGACGCAGCCCCTCGAGCAGCGCCTGCCGTACCAGTCCGGGGTCGGGCGCGCTCAAAGGGCGTACGGACAGCTCGACCGCACCCAGCCGCTCCACGCGCCGGGCCACGACGTCGCCGTCCTCCCAGTGGACGTCCTCGCTGCCGGAGAGGAGATGGGAGGCGGCGTGGCGGGCGCCCTCCTCGTCGAGCACGGCGGCGAGCCTGATCCGCGCGGACACGGCGGTGGCAGGGCGGTCGGCGACGGCGACCGCCAGCCAGGGCGCGTCGCGCAGTGCCGACCCCGCGTCGAGCCGGCCGCCGGTGCCGGAGGCCATCAGAAACGCCCCGTCCCCACGCCGCCGTGCCACCCGCTCGGGGAACGCGAGTGCGGCGACGAGGCCCGCGACGGCGTCGTCGCCGGACGGCCCTGCCGGGTGCCCCGCGCCGCCGCCGAGTGCCGACTCCAGCCGACGCGTCTCCGCACGCCACCGCGCCCCGTACGCGTCGTTGCCGCGCCGGGCCGCGCGCCAGGCACCGGCCAGGTCGTCCCCGTACTCCCGCGGTGGTTCGTCGCTCAGCAGCGCCACCACCTCGGCCGCGCGCCGGGCGCCCACATGCGCGGAGCCGTCGAGGAGAGCCCGGGCCAGCCGCGGATGCACGCCCAGCCGCGACAGCCGGGTGCCACGGCCGGTGGCCCTGCCCGAGGCGTCGACCGCGCCGATCGCGCCGAGCACGGAGCGGGCGGCGGCCATCGCGCCCGGCGGAGGAGCGTCCAGCAGGGCGAGACCGGCGGCTGCCGGGTCGCCCCAGCACGCCACGTGCAGCGCGAACGCCGTCAGATCCGCGACCTTGATCTCCGGGGCGGGGAAACGCGCGAGCCGGGTGTCCTCCGCCTCCGTCCAGCAGCGGTACACCGTGCCGGGCCCCTCGCGGCCGGCCCTGCCCGCCCGCTGGCGGCCGGAGGCCTGCGAAGCCCGCACGGTCGTGAGGGCACTCAGGCCCCGCGCGTGGTCGGTGCGAGGCTCCCGCGCGAGCCCGGAGTCCACGACGACGCGCACTCCCGGCACGGTCAGTGACGATTCGGCGACCGACGTCGCGAGGATCACCCGGCGGGTGTCGCCGCCGGAGAGCACCGCGTCCTGGACGGCCGTCGGTGCTCGGCCGTGCACCTGGAGGACTTCCGCGTCCACCCCGGCGAGCTGCCCGGCCACCCGGCCGATCTCACCCACGCCCGGGAGGAAGCAGAGCACGTCCCCCTCACGTTCCTCGAGCGCCCTGCGCACCACCGAAGCCACATGCGTCAGCAGCACGGGATCGACCCGCATGCCGTGCGGCGGCCGCACCGGACGGGCCGGAGGGGCCCAGACGACCTCGACCGGGTGCGCGACGCCCTCGGCCCGCACCACCGGCGCGTCACCGAGGAGCCGCGCCCACCCTGCGGCGTCCGTCGTCGCAGAGGCCGCCAGGAGCCGCAGCTCCGGGCGCAGGGTGTCGCGTACATCCAGCAGGAAGGCGGCGACGGTGTCGGCGTCGAGATGGCGCTCGTGGCACTCGTCGAGCATCACCGCGTCCACACCGGTCAGCTCCTGGTCGCGCTGCAGCCGTTGCAGCAGCACGCCGGTGGTGACCACCTCCACGACGGTCTGCGGACCCACCACGCGCTCACCCCGGACGGTGAAGCCCACCCGGCCGCCCACCTTCTCGCCGAGGAGCCATGCCATCCGCCGCGCCGCCGCGCGGGCCGCTATCCGGCGTGGCTCCGCGACCACGACCCTGGCGCCGGTCTCTGCGAGGACCAGCGGCACCAGCGTGGTCTTGCCGGTGCCCGGCGGAGCGCACAGCACGGCCGTGCCGTGCTCGTCGAGCGCGCCGAGCAGCTCGTCGACGGCATGGCGGACGGGAAGGCGGTCGATTGCGTCGTTTCGGATCACGGGCTCAGTCTCGTACGTCCCGGCGAACCGCGGACGCGGCCGTCCACAGCCCCGGTGCGCTTGTATGACATTCCCGCGCCGCGTGGCCATTCCGTGAGGCGAAGCCTCCCCGCCGCACGGTCCTGCCCGCGCTACACGGTCCTCCGACCGCGCCGCGCGGCCTCCCGGCGCCGCCGTCGGCAGCGGCGCCGGGACCGCGAGGAACATGGCGTACCGCGAGGAACATGGCCTACAAGGGGGATCCTCGCGTGCGCCGCGTGGTCAGTCCCGCTCGCAGACGAAGATCGCCGTTCCCGGGATCAGGTTGCCGCGCAGCGGGGACCAGCCACCCCATTCCTGGCTGTTCCAGGCGGGCCACTCGGGCTCGACCAGGTCGACCAGGCGGAAGCCCCCGGCCACCACGTCCCGCACCCGGTCGCCCAGCGTCCTGTGGTGTTCCACGTAGACCGCCCGGCCCTCCTCGTCCTGCTCCACGTAAGGGGTGCGGTCGAAGTACGAGGCGGCCACCGACAGGCCCTCCGGCCCCGGCTCGTCGGGGAACGCCCAGCGGATCGGGTGGGTGACGGAGAAGACCCACCGCCCGCCGGGCCGCAGCACCCGCCTGACCTCCCGGAACACCCGCACCGGGTCGGCGACGAACGGAACCGCCCCGTAGGCGGAGCACGCCAGGTCGAAGGAGCCGTCCCGGAACGGCAGCACGCCCGCGTCCGCCTCCACCAGCGGCACCTCTCCGCCGATGCGCAGCGCGTGCTGCAACTGGCGGTGGGAG
Source organism: Streptomyces kurssanovii (assembly GCF_040677245.1). Taxonomy (NCBI): domain Bacteria; kingdom Bacillati; phylum Actinomycetota; class Actinomycetes; order Kitasatosporales; family Streptomycetaceae; genus Streptomyces; species Streptomyces kurssanovii. Next base: position 6,929 of record NZ_JBFAQK010000073.1, on the reverse strand, counting down.
AGGTCGAGCGCCACCGGCCGGGCGCCCTGGGCGGCGAGCCATCGTGAGCACTGGGCGGCGCCGGCGCCGATCTCCAGGACGTCCAGTCCCTTCAGAGAACCGGCAGGACCGAGCAGCGCCGCGTCCGCCTCGTCGAGACCTTCGGGGCCCCATACGAACCAGTCGTCGCCCAGGAACGTGCCGTGTTCGCTCTGGTACTCGTCGGCGTTCCGGTCCCACCAGCCGCGGCTCGCCCGGCTGCTCTCCGCATCCCCGGTACTACGGCGGGTCGCTTCCGGTTCAAAATCTTGGCTCATCGTCACCGTCGTTGTAGTTTGCGTTCCAGCGCGCCGAGAACCGGGCTTCGAAAGACGCCATCGTGGCCTCGGCGAACAAGAGTTGTGCCGGAATTGCGGCCTTCCGCCCCGGGTGTGCGCCTTCGCGCATTGACCGTGTCCGGCTGCCCCCGTATGCTACAAGTTGCGCTGCGAGCCTGCGCGCCTCAGACCGAGCAGGCCGCGCTCGCATCTGTATGTATCCCTCGGTTCACGAGGCGCCTCCAGAGATCCTTCGGATCGCTCGGCCGACGCTTCGAAGGCTGTCCGGTTATGCAGCTGCGACACCGGCTCTCGGCGTAGCAGTACCTACGACTTCAATGTCCGTACCGGAGCCCTTTCCCACATGACGAGCAGCACCGAGACCACCGCCACCACCCCGCAGGTTGCGGTCAACGACATCGGTAACGAGGAAGCCTTCCTCGCCGCGATCGACGAGACGATCAAGTACTTCAACGACGGCGACATCGTCGACGGCGTCATCGTGAAGGTCGACCGGGACGAGGTCCTGCTCGACATCGGTTACAAGACCGAAGGTGTCATCCCGAGCCGCGAGCTCTCGATCAAGCACGACGTCGACCCGAACGAGGTCGTCAAGGTCGGCGACGAGATCGAGGCCCTTGTCCTTCAGAAGGAGGACAAGGAAGGCCGCCTGATCCTCTCGAAGAAGCGCGCCCAGTACGAGCGTGCCTGGGGCACCATCGAGAAGATCAAGGAAGAGGACGGCATCGTCACCGGCACCGTCATCGAGGTTGTCAAGGGTGGTCTCATCCTCGACATCGGCCTCCGTGGCTTCCTGCCGGCCTCCCTCGTCGAGATGCGCCGTGTCCGCGACCTCCAGCCCTACGTGGGCAAGGAGCTCGAGGCGAAGATCATCGAGCTGGACAAGAACCGCAACAACGTGGTCCTGTCCCGCCGCGCCTGGCTCGAGCAGACCCAGTCCGAGGTGCGCCAGACGTTCCTCACCACCCTGCAGAAGGGCCAGGTCCGCTCCGGCGTCGTCTCCTCGATCGTCAACTTCGGTGCGTTCGTGGACCTGGGCGGCGTCGACGGTCTCGTCCACGTCTCCGAGCTGTCCTGGAAGCACATCGACCACCCGTCCGAGGTTGTCGAGGTCGGCCAGGAAGTCACCGTCGAGGTTCTCGACGTCGACATGGACCGCGAGCGTGTCTCCCTGTCGCTGAAGGCGACGCAGGAGGACCCGTGGCAGCAGTTCGCCCGGACCCACCAGATCGGTCAGGTCGTCCCGGGTAAGGTCACCAAGCTCGTTCCGTTCGGTGCGTTCGTCCGCGTCGACGAGGGCATCGAGGGTCTGGTCCACATCTCCGAGCTGGCCGAGCGCCACGTGGAGATCCCGGAGCAGGTCGTCCAGGTCAACGACGAGATCTTCGTCAAGGTCATCGACATCGACCTCGAGCGCCGCCGCATCAGCCTCTCGCTGAAGCAGGCCAACGAGTCCTTCGGTGCCGACCCGGCCTCGGTCGAGTTCGACCCGACCCTGTACGGCATGGCCGCGTCGTACGACGACCAGGGCAACTACATCTACCCCGAGGGCTTCGACCCGGAGACCAACGACTGGCTGCCGGGCTTCGAGTCCCAGCGCGAGGCGTGGGAGACGCAGTACGCCGAGGCGCAGCAGCGCTTCGAGCAGCACCAGGCCCAGGTCATCAAGTCCCGCGAGGCCGACGAGGCCGCCGCTGCCGAGGGTGGCACCGCTGCCCCGGCCGGTGCCCCCGCGGGTGCCTCCGGCGGTTCGTACTCCTCGGAGTCGGACGACAACTCCGGCGCCCTGGCGTCGGACGAGGCGCTTGCCGCCCTGCGCGAGAAGCTGGCCGGCGGCCAGAGCTGACGCTCTGCCCCGACAGCTGACCAGCTGAAGTAAGGCCCGCTCCCCATGGGGGGCGGGCCTTACCGCTGTCCCGGTCGGACAGCCGTGTGTGCCAGGGCGGCTACGGTGTGACCGCGATGTTCGTCAGGCCCTTGCCTCCGGTCACGGTGTTGCTCGCGTAGACGGTCGTGCGGCAGCTCGAACTCTGGTTGGTGACATTGACGGCGAGCTGCTTGGAGCCGGTGGCGCCGCGCAGATCGGAGTCGTTGCCGCGGAAGACGGTGCCGCAGCCCCAGCCGCTCTGCTGGGTGTGGGTCTCGTAGCCGTTGTTCGTCGTGTTCCTGCCGGTGTTGTTCTCCACGAGGACGTTGTTGCCCTTCACGTCGACCCAGGAGTCGTCGTAGTTCGCGCCGGTCAGACCGCGACCGTCGAAGGTGTTCCCGACGATCTTCGCGCCGGTCGTGCCCTCCTTGATGTCGACGGCTTCGCCGCCGACGTCCGGCCCGATGGTGTTGTTCAGGATCTGTGCGTTGTCGCTCCGGTCGGAGGTGCCGCCGGCCGAACCGACGTACACGCCCTCGCCCATGCCCCGGCCGTCGTTCCCGGTGTCGTAGATGCGCGAGTTCTTGATGACGCCGTTGCGGCTGGAATTGCGGAAGTGGACGCCTTCCATGTCGAGGCCGTGGACGGTCACCGAGTCGATGACGACACCGTCGGCGGTGTCCGTCATGATGCCCTTCTGCCCGCCGGTGACCGTGATGCCCTTGACCGTCCAGTACGAGGCGCCGTTGAGGTGGAGTCCGTAGCCGCCGCCCGCCTTGAGCACGGCTCGAGACGACCCTGCCAGCGTGATACGGGAGCTCGACGTACCGTCCACGGTGGTCTTGAAGTTGCCGGTGTACGTGCCGTCGGCGAGCTGGATCGTGTCACCGGGGCGAGCTGCCGTGAGGGCGGCCTTCAGCTCGGTGGCGGTGTCCACGTCGATGACCGAGGCGGCATCGGCCGGGGTGGCCAGCAGGGACAGCCCGCCGGCCGCGAGCAGGGAGGCGAGCAAGGAGGGGAGCAGTCTTCTGGGGCGCATGGGGGGTGCCTTCCCGTCGGTCCGAGGTGGGGACAGTCCTCGTACGGTTCTCGTACGTGAACATCGGGTGGGTTTCTGAACGCGCGCGTTGACCCGTGACGGTAGGGACGGGGCCATGGGGTGTCAAGGTCCGTACCAAACCCCGCTCCAGCGGCACACATCCGAACTGCCCGGCGGCAGTGGGACGTTCGGGACCGGCGGTCACGGGAAGGCGACGTGAGGGGAGAGGGACCGGGAATGCAGGTGTACCGGCGCGCGTTCTTGTCTTCGAACACGAGGAGGAGCGGTAATCGTGCTTGATCCGCAGGGTTTGTACGAGTGGGAGCCGAAGGGCCTCGCGGTCGTCGACATGGCGCTCGCGCAGGAGTCGGCCGGCCTGGTCATGCTGTACCACTTCGACGGCTACATCGACGCGGGAGAGACCGGCGAGCAGATCGTCGACAACCTGCTGGAGACGCTTCCCCACCAAGTGGTGGCGCGGTTCGACCACGACAGGCTCGTGGACTACCGGGCCCGGCGCCCGCTGCTGACCTTCCGCCGTGACCGCTGGTCCGGCTACGACACCCCCTCTCTGGAGCTCAGGCTCGTCCAGGACGCCACCGGTGCACCGTTCCTGCTGCTCTCCGGTCCTGAGCCGGACGTCGAGTGGGAGCGTTTCGCGGCCGCGGTGGGCCAGATCGTCGAGCGGCTCGGTGTGCGTCTCGCGGTCAACTTCCACGGCATCCCCATGGGCGTCCCGCACACCCGCCCCGTGGGCATCACCCCTCACGGCAACCGCACCGACCTCATGCCCGGCCACCGCAGCCCCTTCGACGAGGCGCAGGTACCGGGCAGCGCGGAGGCGCTCGTCGAGTACCGCCTCATGCAGGCAGGGCGCGACGTACTCGGCGTGGCCGCCCATGTGCCGCACTACGTGGCCCGCTCCTCGTACCCGGACGCGGCACTGACCGTCCTGGAGGCCATCACGGCCGCCACAGGGCTCGTGCTGCCCGGAATCGCGCACTCGTTGCGGACCGAGGCGCACCGCACCCAGACCGAGATCGAGCGGCAGATCGGGGAGGGCGACGAGGAGCTCGTCGCCCTCGTGCAGGGACTTGAGCACCAGTACGACGCGATGGCGGGTGCGGAGACCCGCGGCAGCCTTGTCGCGGAGGCCGTGGACCTGCCGTCGGCGGACGAGATCGGCCGGGAGTTCGAGCGCTTCCTCGCGGAGCGTGAGGGCGACGCCTAGCCGGTCCGTTCCGGACGGCGGCGGACACGGGGGAGGCCACCCGCACAGGACGTGGGGCTTCCGGGCGGGCCCAAGCCGCGGCGAAGCGCTCGCGTAGGCTGCGGCCCATGCTGACAGTGGGTCTGACCGGCGGTATCGGCGCCGGCAAGAGCGAAGTGTCCCGGCTGCTGGCCTCCTACGGGGCGGTCGTGGTCGATGCCGACAAGATCGCCCGCGAGGTCGTCGAGCCCGGTACCCCCGGGCTCGCCGCCGTCGTGGACGCCTTCGGCACGGAGATACTGGCCGCCGACGGCAGCCTGGACCGTCCGAAGCTCGGCTCGATCGTCTTCGCCGACCCCGAGCGTCTCGCCGCCCTGAACGGCATCGTGCACCCCTTGGTCGGCGCCCGCTCCCGTGAACTGGAGCAGGCGGCCGGCCCGGACGACGTGGTCGTCCACGACGTGCCGCTGCTCACGGAGAACAAGCTCCAGTCCCTGTACGACCTGGTCATCGTGGTGGACGCGTCGCCGAAGACCCAGCTGGACCGGCTCGTACGGCTGCGCGGCATGACGGAGAGCGAAGCGCGCTCGAGGATGGCTGCGCAGGCCACGCGTGAGGAGCGGCTGGCCATCGCCGATCTCGTCATCGACAACGACGGACCGTTGGAGGAGCTGGAGCCCCAGGTACGCGAGGTGTGGCACGAGCTGACCCGCCGCGCGGCCTCGGGCCAGGCGCGGAGCTGACCACCGCCCGACGCGCCCGCCGGCCGGAATAGCGCCGAACCGCCCCGTGTTGGAACGGATCAGTCAGGGAAGGATGCGAGCGTGTCGAACAGCAACCCGGAAACGCACGTCATCGACTTTCGTGCTGCCGAGCAGCTCCTGGCCGCGCGGGATCCGCGCGGAGCCGTCAAGCTGCTCGACTCGGTGATCGCGGCCCACCCCGAGAACACGGCGGCCCGTCTGCTGCGCGCACGAGCGTTCTTCCTGTCGGCCCAATTGCGTCCGGCGGAGCTCGAATTCGAGCTCGTACTCGAGCGTGAGCCGGACAACGCGTTCGCCCACTTCGCCCTCGCGCGGACCTTCGAGCGGGCGGGCAAGCCCGAGCAGGCCAAGCGACACTTCCGGCTGGCGGCGGCCCTGGATCCCAATCCGGAGTATCTGAAGGCCGCCCGGTTCGACACGGAGTGACATCCGCAGGAACGGCAGGGACAAGGATCCGGACGGCTCAGCCGCGGTCGGGATCGTACGGCGGCACGTCACGGCCCGGCTGGTAATGAGGGCCCTGCCGGATGTGCCGCACGACCAGGATCAGGTCGACGGTCGCGACGACGAAGAGCACCCCGCACACGACGGCCCAGCCGGACCGGTCCACCATCGCGAAGGCGATCGTGCCGCCGGCCGTCCAGATGAGACCCCACACGCCGAGCCAGAAGCGCATCCGCAGAGGACTGCGCGCGGTGACGGGTTCACTCCCAGTACGCATCGGCATCACGTCTCCCTCTCCCAGGATGCACCTGTCGTGATGCTTGCCCCCGTTCCTCGCGGACGCCCGCTCTTCTCTGTCAGCGGCGATGACTTTTCGTGCCCATGGCGGTCTGACTGTGTGAAAGCGCTACGGAATCCGAAGCGCCGACACGTCCCCATCACCTCTCGCACGAGGAGACAGTCATGTCCGCCAGCACTCCCACCACGCCCGCCGCCTCCGTCGCGCCCGCTTCCGCCGCTTCCGTGGCTTCCCTCGGCACGGTGGCCGCCGCGGGGCCGGGTCGGCGCACCCACCTCGCCGTACGAACGCTGCAGATCGTGCTCGCGCTGTTCCTCGCGGTCGCGAGCGCCGGCCCCAAGCTCGTGGGGCACTCCTCCGCGGCGGAGGGGTTCGACAGAATCGGTTACGGCGACTGGTACATGTACCTGGTGGGTGGTCTCGAACTGGCAGGCGCGGTGGCCCTGGTGATCCCGATCCTGTCCGGGCTCGCGGCCTTGGCGCTGATGGGACTGATGATCGGCGCGTTCGTGACACAGCTGACCGTGTTCGACGGGGAGAACGCCCTCACTCCGGTGATCTTCTTCGTGCTGCTCGCCGTCGTCGCCGTTGTCCGCCGCCGCCACAACTCCGAACTCGTCGCCTTTGTGCGCGATCGTTTCTGAGAGCGGCACCGGCCATGTGGCGCGGCAAACCTCTGCGCTCACAAGGGACTTCCCAGAAACACCGCAGTTCGACGGAGATCCACGCAAGGGCACGGGAATCGGCAAGGATCTACCAACTGACGGCTCGTCTGGAAAGAAGGATGACCTCAACCCTCTTGGGACTGGGACCAAGAAGGACTTGCCAACGGTTGGTCAGAGCCCAGCTGGAAGTACGCCAAACGGAAGCGGGATCGGGAAAGCGCCGCCCTCTGCGGGAATCACATCGCCGCCCTCCTCGGCGTCGTCTCCTGGGCGTCCGTCCATGCCGTCAGTGCCGTCCTCGCCTGGTGGTGGTTCGTCGCCGTTG
>NZ_JBFAQK010000072.1:0-35455 GCF_040677245.1 Streptomyces kurssanovii | reverse complement strand
GCCCGCCACCCGCCCCTTCCCGTAACCGGGGGCCCCGCCCCCGGACCCCCGCGCCTCAATCGCCGGCGGGGCTGACAAAGTCAGCCCGCCCGGCGATTGAGGGCACCGCGCGAAGCGCGGTACGGGTCCGGGCGGAGCCCGGTTTCGGGAAGGGGCGGGGTGGGGGAACAGCCCGCCGCAGGCGCGAACCGTGCCTGCGCGCGTCGGCGGCGCCTCAGAACATGCTCAGCAGCTGCTCCACCGTCGGCTCCGCCGACCCCTCGCCGTCCGGCAGTGGCAGTTCGAACCACACCGTCTTGCCGCGCGGCGTACGACGTGAGCCCCACGCCGCGCTCAGGAGTCCGACCAGTTGGAGGCCGCGGCCGCCCTCGTCGGTGTCGCGGGCACGGCGCCGTCGGGGCTGGACGAGGCCGGCGTCCCACACCTCGCAGACCAGGGTCCGGTCCCTGAGCAGCCGCAGCCGGATCTCGCCCTCGCCGTACCGCAGTGCGTTGGTGACCAGTTCGCTGACGAGGAGCTCGACGGTGTCGACGAGCGCCTCGAGGCCCCAGGCGGTCAGCTGGGCGCGGGCCAGTTCGCGGGCCCGGCCCACGGAGCGGGGTTCGCGGGACAGTCTCCAGTCGCCCACGGCCTCGGTCGGCAGGCCCTGTATACGGGCCATCAGCAGCGCGATGTCGTCCTCGCCGTGCCGCGTGTCGAGGGCGCCGAGCACGTGGTCGCAGACGTCCTCGAGGGGGCGTACGGGATCGGCGAGCGCCGCGCGGAAGGCACGCAGGCCCTCGTCGAGCGGGTGGTCGCGGGACTCGACCAGACCGTCGGTGTACAGGGCGAGGAGGGATCCCTCGGGTACTTCGACCTCCACCTCTTCGAAGGGTTCGCCGCCCACGCCGAGCGGCATGCCCGGCGGCACGTCGAGCAGCAGGGCCTCTTCGCCCGGTTCGACGAGGACGGGCGGCAGATGGCCCGCGTTGGCGAAGGTGCAGCGTCGGGTGACCGGGTCGTACACGGCGTACACGCAGGTCGCGAGGTACACCTCGGAGAGGTCCGCGTCGCGGGAGGTGTGGGCGACGCGGGAGGGAACCTGGGCGCCGCCGGAGGTGCGGCCGCCCTTGGCGGGGCTGCCGAGGCCGCGGGCGATCTCGTCGAGCGCGGAGAGCACTTCCGCGGGTTCCAGGTCGAGCAGTGCCAGGGTCCTTACGGCGGTGCGCAGTTCGCCCATGGCGACGGCGGCCCGCAGCCCGCGGCCCATCACGTCCCCGACGACCAGGGCGGTGCGGTGGCCAGGGAGTTCTATGACGTCGAACCAGTCGCCGCCGACCTCGGTGGCGGTGGTGCCGGGCAGATAGCGGCAGGCGATGTCGAGACCGGCCGCCTCCGGGTCGCCGGGTGGCAGCAGACTGCGCTGGAGGATGAGGGCGCGTTCGTGCTCCCTGCGGTACAGCCGGGCGTTGTCGATGCAGACGGCGGCCCGGGCCGCGAGTTCGACCGCGAGGGCCCGGTCCCGTTCCCCGAAGGGCTCGCTGCCCTTGGTGCGGGAGAACTGCACCAGTCCGACGACGGTGTCGTGCGCGACCATCGGTACGGCCAGTGTCGACTGGACGAGGCTGCCGTCCTCGCCGGGGATCGACCGGACGGCGGCCGTGCGCAGTGCGCCGGCGCACGGCGAGTTGAACGGGTAGCGGTGGACCTCGCCGACCGCGGTGGGGGCCCTTCCTTCGGGCGCGCATCCCGGGGTGGTCATCAGCGGGGCGTCGGAGACGGCGCTGGCGAAGGCGACCCTGCGCAGTTCGGCGCTGCCTCCTCCGAAGCCCTCTGAGCGGGCGGAGCCCCACTGTCCGGGCGGCGCCTCGTCGCCGGTGAGCAGTCCTTGGTACAGGTCGACGGAGGCGAGGTCGCAGAAGCCGGGGACGGCGACGTCGAGGAGTTCGCGGGCGGTGGTCTCCAGGTCGAGGGAGTTGCCGATCCGGGCGCTCGCCTCGTTGAGGAGGGCGAGGTTCCGGCGGGCGTTCGCGGCCTCTCGGGCGGCGATGTGACGGCGTGTGACATCGGTGCCGACGCCGGCGACCCCGACGGGCCGGCCGGATCCGCCGTGCACCCGGTAGAGGTTGATCGACCAGTGCCTGCGGTCGGTGCTGCCGGGTGCCGTGCCGACGATCTGGAGGTCGGTGACGGGGTCACCGGTCTCAAGGACCCTGCGCAGCGCGGCGTTCATCCGCTCCGCCTCGGGGCGGGAGAGGTAGTCGTGGACGGTGCGGCCGCGGTGTTCCTCAGCGGCGCCGCCGAAGACGGTGGCGAAACGCTGGTTGGCGCGCTGCACGGTGAGGTCGGTACCGAAGAGCAGGAAACCGAAGGGAGATTGGCCGAAAATGGCCTGCGATGCGGCGAGGTCCGTCTCTATCCGGCGCAGTGCGCGGACGTCGACGACGATGCACAGCGCGCCCTGTTCGCCCTGGGCCGTCTCACTGGGCATCACGTAGATCTCGGCGAGACCGTGCGCCCGGCTGCCGCCCGGCATCCGGAAGGGGACGAGCCCGGTCCATTCCTTGCCGTCGAGAATCTCGGCCAGTCTGCGGCGTCCTCGGGGCCGGAGCTCCGCGGGCATGAAGACCTCGACCGGGTCCTTGCCCCTGGCCTCGTCGGCAGTGATGCCGAACAGTTCCACGGCCCGGTCGCTCCACTGCTCGACCAGACCGTCGTGGCCGATCGAGAAGGAGGCCACCTTGATGTAGTCATAGATCGAGCCAGGCGGGCTGCTCTGCCATACGACATCGCTCGCCGTCTCAGGTATTTCGCTCACGCGACCGTCCCCTCCAGCTCACCGCACCGGACCGGCCATGACCGCAGTATTCAGCACTACGGCTCCCACCGACACGGCGTTCACGATCACAGAGCGGTCTCGTTCGTTTTGAGCCGACTCCGGCGTGATCGTCGTCCCTGAAGACTTCTAACCAGTGAGAGCCAGCTCGAACCACACGGTCTTGCCCGTCCTGCCCCGGCGCGTGCCCCAGCGACGGGCGGAACAGGCCACCAGTTGCAGCCCTCGTCCGCTCTCGTCCTCGGTGCGCGCCGGCCTCTCCACGGGTGGATCCGGAAGGGGATCGGAGACCTCCACCAGCAGGACCGGGGCCGCGCCGGAAGGATCCCGGCGGCTCAGGCGAAGGTTGATCGGGCCAGGGGTGTAGCGCTGGGAATTGGTCACCAGCTCACTCACCAGGAGCACCGTCAGATCACCGACGGCGGCGTCGATTCCCCACAGCCGGAGGGTGTCGCGGACCGCGTGCCGGGCGGCGCGCACCACGTTCGGTTCGGCCGGAAAAGTCCACTCGGCGCATTCGCCTCGGGTGCCGATCACGCCGATCACTTCCCCGGATCACCAGCGGAACCACGTCCTGTTTCAGGGGGTTAATCAGCACATACCCTATTTGTCGCCCGAATTACCGCCCACGGACCGCAATGGCCGCACGCGTTGCACCGGGACGGCCGGGCGCCTCAGCGGTGCGCGCCCTCCCCGGTCCCCTCCGCACGCTCCTGCCGGTGGCGCGCGCAGGCGGCGACCGCGGGCACGTCCTGGTCGAGCCAGTCGACGGCGTCGAGCTCGCCGGGCGCGAGCCAGCGCAGGGCGTCGTGGTCCTGAAGCGGCCTGGGCTCGCCGGACAGCAGACGGACCGTCCACACCTGGAGCACGTAGCCCGCTCGCAGCGGCCATTCGCCGGGGACCCGGTCCACCGGCTCCGTCTCGATGCCCAGTTCCTCGCGCAGTTCTCGCACGAGCGCCTGCTCCGGACTCTCCCCCGGCTCCAGCTTCCCGCCGGGCAGCTCCCAGCGGCCGGCCAGGTCGGCGGGCGCGCTGCGCCGCGCGGCGAGGAGCCGCCCTTCGTCGTACACGGCTCCGGCCACGACCACCACGCGATCAGTCATGCGGCGGAGCGTACTGGGCCCGAGCGCCGGGGTGCGCGCTCCGGCGGCGCCGTCAGCGGGCGGTCCGGCCGACCCGTTCGACCCAGTAGAGCCGCTGGTGGCCGCGCCCGTCGAGGGTGTCCGCGATCTTCTGCGCCTCCGCCTCTGTCGCGTAACGGCCGACGCGATAGCAGTTGCCGTTGCCGTCCTGCCGTATGACGAGCCAGGGCAGGACAGCTCCGCTCTCGGTCATCGCGCCCCTCCCTCGGCCGGCCCGCTTGTCCGTAACGATCGCCAGGAAACCGCAGTACGCATATGCCCAAGCCTACGCCTGACGTTCACTGAGCGGATACGGGTTTTCACAAAGAGACAACAAGAGGGGCGCATCCGACTGGATACGCCCCTTACCCCCGTACCGGCGGCCGGTGCGGCGCCCGCCCCGGGCGCCGCGGAAACGTCACCTCACGGGCAGGTGGTACGCGATGCGGTAGCGGTCCGCGGGCACGACGACGTCGGCGGTCTCCACCGCGCGGCCCGAGGCGTAATACGTACGTTCGACGACCATCACCACATGGCCGGGCACGCCACCGAGGGCCAGCAGCTCCTCGGCGAGGCCGGGCCGGGCGCCGACCTCTTCCACCACGTTGTCCACCACGATGTCGATGGCGGCCATCCGCTCGACCACTCCGCAGCCGCCGAGCGGGCCCTCCTCGGGCAGCATGACCGGCGTGCGCCCGGTGACTTCGAGCGGCTCCCAGGAGGTGGAGAGCATCATCGCCTCGCCCGCGTCCCGGAAGACATAGCGCGTGCGCATCACGCGGGAGCCGAGCTCGATGCCCAGCCGCTCGGCCACCTCCGGGGTCGCCGCCTCCTGCTCGCTGCTGGACTCCCACGTCCCCCGGGCGCCCTCCTCCGCCTGCTCCTGCCGGAACGGGCTGGCTCCCGACGGCGGCCGGAAGCCGGACCGGGCGACCCGGCGCGGCACGGGTCGCTCCCGCACATATGTCCCCGAGCCCGAGCGGCCTTCCACGAGCCCTTCCGCCATCAGGACCTTGCGCGCCTCGAGGGCGACCGTGTCCGAGACGCCGTACTCCTCGCGGATGCGGGCCTGCGAGGGGAGGCGGGTGTGCGGCGGCAGCGAGCCGTTCACGATCTTCTCGCGGAGATCGCTCGCAACGCGCAGATAGGCGGGCTGCTCACCGAATGTCACTGGCCACTCCCCAACAGGTTGACAGACTGCAACAGAGTGGCAACCGTCGGTTGTTGACCGCAAGTGTGGGCCAACGTTTCACCCGAAGTGATGATTTGGCGCTGAGCAGAGGTTTACCGCGAGTACGGACCGTCCGACGGCGGTACCCCTTGACCGCAATGGTCCATACCAATACGTTCCTGCGCACACGACACCGTTCTCGGAACCCGATTCCGGCACGCGCACAGGAATGAGCCCGATGCGTCGAAGAACCTTTGTCCGGGCGGCCGTTGCCGTCTGCTCGCTCTCGCTCGTCGCCACCCTCGCCCCCGCCGCCGTCGCCACCTCGGCCCCGGACGCGGACCGGGGCAGCGGCCACAGCAACCACAAGCAGTCGTACAAACGTGTCGGCTACTTCACCCAATGGGGCGTCTACGGCCGGGACTTCCAGGTCAAGGACATGGACACCAGCGGCCAGGCCGCCCGACTCACCCATATCAACTACGCCTTCGGCAACGTGAACGCCGACGGCAGGTGCTTCACCGGGAACGTCCCCGGCGAGGCCGACGCCTGGGCGGACTACGTCCGGCCGCTGGAGGCCCAGGACTCGGTCGACGGCGTCGCCGACACCGCGGAGCAGCCGCTCGCCGGCAACTTCAACCAGCTGCGCGAGCTCAAGGCAAAGCACCCCGGCCTCAAGGTCATGATCTCGCTGGGCGGCTGGAGCTGGTCCACCCACTTCTCCGACGCGGCCCGGACGCCCGAGTCCCGCAAGGCGCTCGTCTCCTCCTGCATCGACCTCTACATCAAGGGCAACCTGCCGGCCGACGGGGCGCGCGGCGGCGAGGGGGCGGCCGCCGGCCTGTTCGACGGCATCGACATCGACTCGGAGTGGCCGGGCTCCGAGGGCGACGCCGACACCGTGTACCGGCCGGAGGACAAGCGGAACTTCACGGCGCTGGTGCACGAGTTCCGCACCCAGCTGGACGCGTACGCCAAGTCCCGGCACAAGGCCGAGGGCGGCAAGCGCAAGCACTACGAGCTGTCCGCCTTCGTGCCGACCGCGCCGGCCAAGATCGACGCCGGATTCGAGGTCCGCAAGATCATGCGGGACTTCGACTTCGTCAACCTCCAGGGCTACGACTTCCACGTCTCCGGCGAGAAGACCACCGCCCAGCAGTCGGCGCTGTACGCCCGCGGGGACTTCAGCGTCGACCAGACCGTCCGCGACTGGCTGCGGCGCGGTGCGCCGGCACGCAAGCTGGTGGTCGGCATGCCCTTCTACGGGCAGGGGTGGACCGGGGTGACCGGCGGGGGCGACGGCATGGGCCGCCCGGCGGCGGCGCCCGCCCCGGCGACCTGGGCGGCCGGCTACGAGGACTACAAGGCCCTCAAGAAGCTCGCGGACTCCGGTACCTACAAGGTCCACCGCGACCGGCGCAACGGGCACGCGTGGCTCTTCGACGGCACGACCCTGTGGACGTACGACGATCCCGCCGTGCTCCGCGCCAAGACCTCGTACATCCGCGACCGTGGCCTCGGCGGCGCGATGTTCTGGTCGCTCGACGGTGACACCGCCGACGGCGAGCTGACGGCCGCGGTCGACGGCGGGCTGAGCCGCCGCTGATCCGCCGTCCGGTCCGCCACTGACCCGCCGTCCGGTCCGCCGCGGATCCGGCGCGGCCCCGTACGGATCCGTCCGTACGGGGCCGCAGCCGGCCCGCGACAGGCGCCGCGGGGCGGGCCGGGGCGCTCACGCGCCGGTCGCGTACTCCTCGTCCGGCGGCGGGGTGGTGCTCAGTCCCAGGGCGTCCCGGGCGGCGATCCGCGCCTCGGTGGTCAGCGCCCACTCCGCGGCCGTCACATGCGCCCAGAAGGCGTCCTCGTCCGCCGCCTTCGCGGCCGCGGCCCATTGCTTGCCGGAGGCCTCGAACTGCCCGGCTCTCGCCGACAGCGGAGGTGACGCCCCCTCGGGCCAGGAACGGCCGCGCAGCGCCGTCGCCTGCTCGGCCAGGACGGTGGACATCTCCCGCGCCCAACTCCGGTACGGCGCCGGGTCCTCGGCGAAGTCCGCGTCCGGCTCCTCGTAGGCCGCGCTCTCCACGGCGTGCTCGGCGTTGATGTAGGAGAGCTGGTCGGGGTCGTGGGTCCCGGGGCCCACGCGGAGCGACCTGGTCAGCCCGTCACCCGTGAGCGCGCAGGTGACCTCGCGGTCGCCGCGCGCCCAGCTCTCCCTGGTCGGGATGTAGTAGTACATCTCCACGTCGTCCGGGAACGCCCAGGAGTCCGGGACGTACGCGTCGTTGAGATCGAGGCAGCGATCCTCCGCGAACGCCTCCCCCGCCGGGCTGCCGGGTGCCGGGTCGGAGCGCTGGAACCGGTAGGTCCCGGTCACCTCGGCGTCGTGCCGCTCGCCGCAGGGGACGACGTCGACGTTCACGACCTCCCGCTCGAGGTCGCCTCCCGGCACGTTGAAGCACTCGCCCTTGCGCAGGTTCTGGGTGCTCTTGGAGCGGGAGGCGTTCTCGACACCGTCGCGGATCCCGTTCCAGGCGTCGCCTGCCGCGCCCGTCGCCACCATGAGCAGGACGAGCAGCGTGCTGACCGACGACAGGACGATGCCGGCGATCGCCATCCCCTTGCCGCGGCCGCCCGTGCGGCTGATCTGCCCGAGGGCGACGGCGCCGAGGACGAGCCCGAGCGGTGGCAGACAGCAGACGACGCCGACGACCAGCGAGGTGATGGCGAGGCCGTTCACGGGCTCCGGGCGCGGGGGCGGCGGGTAGGGCAACGGGTGCTGGTACGACGGTTGTTGCGGGTAGGACGGCCCGCCCTGTGCGGATGGGTCCACGGTGCGGGTGCTCCTCGTCGGTCCGGTGCTCGCGCACACCGATGTGAACAGGCGCGCGAATGATACGACGCGGCACGGACAGCGCCGTGGGCGGCCGGGGCACGGCCCAAGGGCACGGCGCAAGCATGCGAAGGGGCACGGCGAAGGGGCGGCCGCTCACGCGACCGCCCCTCGACTGCTCAGCCTGTCATCGGCTCATGGCCTCGCGGCGCATGGGCTGTGCGGGCTCGATTCACTCAGAACTGGAGCGCCCAGGAGTCGATCTTCCCGGTGTCGTACGACGCGTTGTCGCTGACCCGCAGCTTCCAGGTGCCGTTGGCCGCTTCGGACGACGCGTTCACCGTGTAGGTGGTGATCACGTTGTCCAGGCTGCCGCCGGACCCGTACGCCTTGAGGTTGTAGACGGAACCGTCGGGAGCGACGAGGTCGATCCGCAGGTCACCGATGTAGGTGTGCTTGATGTCGACCGGCACGCGAAGGCTCGTCGGCGCGTTGCCGGCGACTCCGCTGACGGTGATCGGCGACTCGACGGTGGAGCGGTCGCTGATCGCGTAGTCGGTGAGGTTCTCGAACCGGTCGCCGGTGGGCGGCTCGGTGCTGCCGCCGTCTCCGACGTTCAGGAGACGGTTCGGCGAGCCGGTGCCCGGGCTGGTCACGACACCGCTGGTGGCGGCGGTGGTCAGGGCCGTGGAGACCTGGGCCGGGGTCGCGGTCCTGTTCTGCGCCAGGTACAGCGCTGCCGCGCCGGCGACGTGCGGCGTGGCCATCGAGGTGCCGGAGATGGTGTTCGTCGCCGTGTCACCCGTGTTCCACGCCGACTTGATCGACGAACCGGGGGCGAAGATGTCCAGCACGCTGCCGTAGTTGGAGAAGCTGGAGCGGGCGTCGGAGCTGGTGGTGGAGCCGACGGTGATGGCCTCCGCGACGCGCGCGGGCGAGTAGTTGGAGGCGTTGGACCCGTCGTTGCCCGCCGCCACCGCGTAAGTGACGCCGGAGGCGATGGAGTTGCGCACGGCGGTGTCGAGGGCCGTGTCGATGCCGCCGCCGAGGCTCATGTTGGCGACAGCCGGCTTGACGGCGTTCCGCGTCACCCAGTCGATACCGGCGACGACCTGCGCGGTGGTGCCGGAGCCCGAGTTGTTGAGCACGCGGACGCCGACGATCTTGGCCTTCTTGGCCACACCGTAGGAGGAGCCCGCGACGGTACCGGCGACGTGGGTGCCGTGGCCGTTGCCGTCCTGCGCCGTGTTGTCGTTGTCGATGGCGTCGTAGCCGTTGAAGGCACGGCCACCGAAGTCGCTGTGGGAGATGCGCACACCGGTGTCGATGATGTACGCGGTGACCCCCTCACCGGCGGTGTCGGGGTAGGTGTAGCTCTGGTTCAGCGGCAGCGCCTTCTGGTCGATCCGGTCGAGGCCCCACGAGGGAGGGCTCGGCTGGGTACCGGAGATCTTGAAGACACGGTTCTGCACGACGGACTCGACGGCCGGGTCCGCGGCGAACTTCTTCGCCTGCGCCTCGGAGACCTTGACGGCGTAACCGTTCAGTGCGGCGTTGTACGTCTTCTCGATCTTCGCGCCGTACTTCGCCGCGAGGCGCTTGCCCGCCCTGGAACCGGCGTCGCCCGCGGACTCCTCGAGGGTGACGATGTAGCTGCCCTCGATGGCTCCCGGCGCGCCCGCGTTCTCGATGACGCCCGTGGGCGCCGGCAGGGCGGCGGAGGCCGGAAGGGCGTAGACCGTGCCGAGTGCGAGCGCGGCGACGGATATGGCGCTGGCCGCGGCAAGTCTTCGCCGCGAGTCACGCATCACAGACATGTGAGGGGTCCTCCTCATTGGTGGTGCGTTGCTGTGGGGGATTGCGACAGGAGCATGCCAATGACGTGGCCCCAAATCCGCGTCATGTGCGTACGCCTGCCGAGCGAAAGATTGACCGATCCATAGGAATCCCACAAGAGGCCCGACCGCCAGGTAACAAGCGCGCCACACAACTGACATGCTGACGAACCATGACGATGTACCGCTGCTCCGACTGCGGAATCGGTTCGCCGGTCGATTCTGCCACCTGGTGCTGCCCGGGCTGCCGCGGGCCCTGGGACCTGGACTTCCGGGCCTCGCCGGTCCCCCTCGCCGAGCTGCCCGGCCGGGTGAATTCACTGTGGCGTTACGCGGAGGCGCTACCGCTGACCGCCCCCGTCACCTCCCTCGGCGAGGGCCGCACGCCGCTCGTCCCGCTCACCGCGACCGTCTCCGTGAAGCTCGACTTCCTCACGCCGACGCTGTCCTTCAAGGACCGCGGCGCGGTGATGCTGGCCGAGCTCGCCCGGCGCCTGCCCGGAGAGCCGCGCCGCGTGATCGCCGACAGCAGCGGCAACGCGGGGACGGCCGTCGCCGCGTACTGCGCGCGGGCCGGGCTGGACTGCACGGTCTTCGTCCCCGAGGCCACCTCCGCGAAGAAGGTGGAGCAGATCCGGGCGCACGGCGCACGGCTGGAACTCGTCCCCGGCGACCGGGAGGCCACGGCGGAGGCGGCCCGCGCCGCGGCCGGCGGCGAAGGGGTCTTCTACGCGAGCCACGTGTACAACCCCTACTTCCTGCACGGCACGAAGACGTACGTGTACGAGCTGTGGGAGGACCTCGGCGGCCGGCTGCCGGAGGCGATCGTCGTCCCCGTCGGCAACGGCACGCTGCTGCTGGGCGGGGCCCAGGCACTCACCGAGCTCCACGCGCACGGCCTGATCGGGTCCCGGCCCTCGCTGATCGCCGTTCAGGCGGAGGCCGTCTCGCCGCTCGCCGCGGCGTTCCACGCGGGCGCCGACGACCTGCTGGAGCGCTCCCCCGCCCGCCCGACGCTCGCCGAGGGCATCGCCATCCCGGACCCGCCGCGGGCCCGGCAGATCCTGCGGGCGGTACGGGAGTGGGGCGGGACGTTCCTGACCGTCACGGAGGACGAGATCCGGCAGGCCCAACGCGACCTCGCCGGGCGGGGCCTGTTCGTCGAGTCGACGGGGGTGGCCTGCTGGGCGGCGGCCGGTGGCTGGACCGACCGAACGGCGGTCGTGCCGCTGTGCGGAGCGGGGCTCAAGACGGGGACCGCCCCGGCCTGAGGCGGTCCCCCGCGGGATCCGGCCCGCGGCCCGCCCCGGTGACGGGATCCCGCCGTACGGCCCGACCAGCGGGGCCGTTCTCCTGGAGCGCCCGGCCGGACCGCCGTCGGCGCTACGATCGGCCGGTCGGCAAGGGGGCGGGGATGCGGAACGTGTCACGGCGGGCCGTGCTGGTCCTGGGGGCGGGGGCGGTGGCGTCCGCCTGCACCGGGCCGGAACCGCGGGACGGTGCGGAGGAGGGACCGCTGCGTACGGAGACGGAGCCGCTTGAGAAGGCGTTCGCGCTCCTCGGGCCGCTGAGCGACGCGCACTGGCTCGGCTACGACCGGGTGAAGAACAACGACGGCAGGTCGGTGCCCGGCCCGTCCGACATCCGGCTCGTCGGCTTCGCCCGGCTCGCGGACGGCAAGGCGGCCGAGCTGACGGCGGTCACGGAGCGCGCGTTCGGGCCGGGGCCGCTCGGTGAACTGCCCGAGCGACTCGTCACGTTCGCGCCCGAGGACGCGCAGTGGCAGCACAGCGAGGTCTTCGACAGCGAGATGACCGGCGGCGCGTACTCCGGCCGTTTCCTGCTGTCGCCGGCCGAGGGAATGGTCTGCTTCGACGCGCTGAACGTGCCGTAGGGGCGGCCGGGGAGGAGCGGCGCACCCGGGTCGTGAGCCGGGCGCCGGTCAGTCCGAAGGCTTCACGAGCGACACACCCACAGGCTCTTCGCCCGCTGTGTCCGCTGCTCCGGCCTCCTCCGGCGGCGGCCCAGTCTCCTCCGGCGGCCCGGTCTCGCTCAACGGCCCGGTCTCACTCACCGGCCCGGTCTCACTCACCGGCTCGGCCTCAGTCACCGGCTCCGGTTCCTCCGTCGGCCCGCCCGCGAGGCGTCGCTGTTCGTCCTCCACGATCCGGCGTGCCAGCGATCCGACCGAGATGTCGACCGCGTCCGGCGTGGCCTCCGCGACGTCGCTGCGGCGGGCGTAGGCATCGAACAGGCGGGACTTGCTCTCCAGGATGTCCAGCATCCGCTGGTCCACACTGTCCGTGGCGAGCAGCCGGTGGACCTGTACGGCGCGGACCTGGCCCATCCGGTGGGCGCGGGCGACCGCCTGATGCTCCATCGTCGGTTTGACCTGCGGTTCGCAGATGATGACCACCGATGCCGCCTGGAGGTTGAGCCCCACACCACCGGCCTCGATCTGCGCGAGCAGCACGGCGTGCCCCGGCGCGGCCGTGAACTCGTCCACGAGCCGCTGGCGGCGGGCGGCGGGCACGCTCCCCGAGACGGGGCCGAACACGCCACCCTCCAGGGCGGCCTCCACCGTGGCGAGCACATCGCGGAAGTACGAGAAGACCACCACTTTGAGCCCGTTGGCCGCGGCGTCGTCCACCAGCTCGCGCAGCCGCTCCAGCTTCGCCGACTTCTCGGGACGCGCGTACGCGGCCCTGCGCATCGCCATGAAGTTGCCGCTCGCCACGGCCTCCCGGTACGCCTCCGCGTCGTCCGCGCTGAACTCCTCCCACTCCTCCACCTGGAGCAGCGACGGCAGTTCGGTGAGCACGTCCTGCTGGTTGCGGCGCAGATAGGCCGGGGCGACCGCGCGGCGGAAGGCCTGGGACCCGGCGACAGCGTCGCTGCCCTGGATCTCGGGCAGCAGCGCCGGCTGGAGATGGCGGACGAGGTTGCGGAACTCCTCGACCCGGTTCTCCATCGGCGTGCCGGTGAGGAACAGGACCCGCTCGCACCGCTCGGCCCAGCGGGCGACGGCCTTCGACCTGCGGGCGTCCGGGTTCTTCACGTAGTGGGCCTCGTCGACGACGAGCATGCCCGGCGTGGAGCCGTCGGGTACGGCCAGGCCGTGCAGGGCGTCGAAGGTCGTGACGGCGATACCGCCCCGGTCCCGCCAGTCGGCGTACGCGTCGGCGCGGTCAGGCCCGTGCACCGGCACGGGGCGCAGTGTGCTGCGCGACCTGATCTCACGTGTCCAGTTGATGAGGACGCTCGCCGGGCACACCACCACGAAATGCGTGTGCCCCTGGGCGGCGAGGTGAGCGAGGGCGGCGATGGCCTGGACGGTCTTGCCGAGTCCCATCTCGTCGCCGAGGATCACCCGGCGCTGGGCGAGCGCGAAGCGGGCGCCGAAGGCCTGGTAGCCGCGGAGCGACACGCGGCGGTGGGTGTCGTCGAGCCGCTGCCCGCGGACGCGTTCCGCGAGTTCGGCGGGCAGGAAGCCTTCCGCCGTCTCCGGGTCGGGGCCACGGCCGGAGACCTCCGCGAGGAGGCTGTAGTACTCCGCCGACCGTAGCTCGAAGTCGACCCACGCGGCGGCCTCGGAAGCCGGGGGACGCAGCAGGTCGACCGACGCCTGCCCGAGCAGCAGCGGCAGTTCGGCGCCGGCCGCTTCCGAGGTCACCTCCCGGACGCGCGCGAGCGCCGTCAGCGCCCGCTCCCGGCCGTCCCGGCCGGTGAGCATCATGCGCAGCCGCCCGCCGGCGGGCCGCGCCGCCGTCAACGGCTCCGCCAGCCGCTTCTCCAGCCGCTCCGCGGCGTCCAGGGCACGCCGCAGTCCCGGCCCGGCCTCGACCAGCCGGTGCAGGGCGACGACGAGTGCGGTGGTACGCGGTTCCGGCCGGTCCACGTCGATCCGGACGGCGACGGTCTCCGCCACGGCGTCCGCGATCTGCCCCGCGGCGGCGATCGCCTGGTCGGCGGTCTGCGCGCCGACACCGGAGACCTGGCGCAGCTCGTACCGCCCCGCGGCGTGCACCTGACGCACCGTGCCGTATCCGGCCGCTTCGAGGGCGCCGAGCCGCAGCCGTCCTTCGGTGACGTCCTTGAGCCGGCTCACGGGAATGGACCCGAGTTCCTCGTCCACGAGCTCGGTGCGGATCGGGTCGAGCGCCCCGGTCACGTCCGCCAGCGCGCGCCGGTGGTCCGAGCGGACCGCCCGCGCGGCGTCGAGCAGCCGGCCGGCCTCCGCGAGCAGTTCCCTGGCCTCCCGTCCGGCGCGCACCGCTCGCGCCTCGCGCCCCGCACCGCCGTCTGTCATGACGCCCCTCATGTGCCTTCCGCCCCGACGTGCGCACATCCTTCCACGGGTGTGCGACACCCCCGGGGGCCGGTCCCGCGGCGTCCCGGCGACGGCTTCACAGCCTCGGGGAACAACGGAACAGCCATGGGGGCAAAGCGGGCCTCGGTGCGATGCCGGTGTCCGCTTCGCGCTGATGGGTGGTCAGTTGCAGCAGTCGCAGCCGGGGCGGCAGCCGCAGGCATCCGTCTCGGTACCGGCGGCCGGTACCGCCGCGGCGGTGGGTGCGCAGCACCCCTTGCCCTGCCAGGCGTCGCGGCCTTCCTTGACGGCGATGGCGGCGATGACGAGGGCGGCGATGGGGTCGGCCCAGGACCAGCCGAGGGTGGCGTTGAGGACCAGGCCGAGCAGGAGCACGGCGGAGAGGTAGGTGCACAGCAGGGTCTGCTTGGAGTCGGCGACCGCGGAGGCGGAGCCGAGTTCCCGGCCGGCGCGGCGCTGGGCGGCGGACAGGAACGGCATGACGGCGAGGGAGAGAGCGGCGATGACGATGCCGGGGATCGACCGCTCGGCCTCGCCGGTGCCGGTCAGGGCGCGGACGGCGTCGAAAGTGACGTAGGCGGCGAGGGCGAAGAAGGAGGCGGCGATGATCCGCAGGGTGCGGTGCTCGCGGGCTTCGCGTACGGCGTGGTCGGAGGCGGAGAACTGCCAGGCGACCGCGGCGGCGGAGGAGACCTCGATGATCGAGTCGAGGCCGAAGCCGATCAGGGCGGTGGAGGAGGCGAGGGTGCCGGCGGTGAGGGCGACGATCGCCTCGATGACGTTGTAGGTGATCGTGGCCGCGACCAGCAGTCGTATCCGGCGGATGAGTGCGTCGCGGCGGGCCGGGGAGGGACCGAGGGATATCGATATCTCGGCGGTCATGGTCAGCAGCAGCCCTTGTCGTCGGCGTCCACGCAGGTGCGGTCGGTCTCTACGGCCACCACGGCGGTGCGCAGGTCGTCCAGCGCGTGGCCGAGTCGTTCGTCGGCGAGCTCGTAGCGGGTGCGGCGGCCGTCGGGGACGGTGACGACCAGGCCGCAGTCGCGCAGGCAGGCCAGGTGGTTGGACAGCCTGGTCCGCGAGATGCCGAGCGCGTCGGCGAGGTCGGCCGGGTAGGCGGGGGCATGGCGCAGGGCGAGCAGGATGCGGCAGCGGATCGGGTCGGCGAGCGCGCGGCCGAACCGGGCCAGCACCTCGATGTCGGAGGCAACAGTCAGCACACCACGACAGTACACGGAACCGTGAATTCACGGAACCATGGATCATTATGGCCTCACCCAGTAGCGGGCGGTCATCGGACGTTCAGGACAGTGCGGCTCCGTACGTCCCGGGCCCGGAGCAGCCGGGTGCCACCGAGGCCGTCATCCGTGGGCCCAGCCGTCCTCGCGTACCCGGTGGGCCAGGTCGATCTTCGTGTAGGTGGGGCGGCCCGCCTGCTGGTACTTGGCCTTGACGCTGTCCAGGTAGTACTTGGCCGTGTGCGGGCTGATGCCCGTGCGGCGGGCCGTGGCCTTGAGGGTGAGGCCGGAGGCGTAGGCGAGCAGGACCTCGATCTCCTTGGGTGACAGGCGCGGGCGGGCCGGGCCGTCGTCGTGGGCCCAGGCGAAGGCCAGCTCCGGCGAGTGCACCGTGCCGCCCCCCGCGACCTCCTCGACCGCCCGCACCAGCGTCGGCAGATCGTGATCCTTGGTCAGATAGCCGTCGGCGCCGGCCGCGACGGCGCCGACGATCTGCCGCCGGTCCGCCACCGTGCTGATGACGAGCACCCGTCCGCCCGCCTCCCGCAGCCGCCGGATGTTGTCGGCCGGCGCGGACGCGTCCCGCAGCACCAGGTCGAGGAGGACGACGTCGAACGGCGCACCGGCGTCGAGCAGACCGTCCACCGTGTCGACCGTGGCCGTGAGGCGCAGGCCCGGCGCGTCGCCGAGCCACGCCCGCAGCCCCTCGAGCAGCATCCGGTCGTCGTCGACGACGGCCACATCGATCACGCCGGCCACCGCAGTTCCACCCGCGTGCCTTCCCCGGGTGCGCTGTCGACGTCGGCCGCGCCGCCCGCCTCCCGCATCCGCGCGTGCACCGAACACCGCAGGCCGAACCCCTTCACCTCGGCCTCGGGGTCGAAGCCCGCACCCCGGTCGACGACGGTCACCACGAGCGGGAGGCCCTCCCCCTCCGGCCGCCCCGTCACGGTGACGTACGCGTGCGACGTACCGGAGTGGCGCAGCACGTTGTTCAGCGCCTCCGTCGTCGCGTCGGCGAGGGCGGAGGCGGCGTGGGCCGGTATCTCCGGCACCGCGTGGTACTGGGCGCCGACCCGTAACCCCAGGCTCTCCGCCGACCGCACGGCACCTTCCAGCGCCGCCGCCGTACCCGGCGCGGGATCGCCGTCGGTCTGCTGCTGGACGAGCCTGCGCAGATATGCGGCCTCTCTGGCACACCGTTCCCGTACGGGCTCCGCCCCGGGTTCCGCGCGGCCGCTCGCGATCGCCGTCAGGGTGGCCAGCACGGTGTCGTGCAGCGCCCGGTGGTGGGCGATCCGCTCCGCGAGCCGGGCCCGACGCGCCTCGGCCGTGAGCACCCGTGCGGTCGCCGCGTCCAGCAAGGAGCCCTGGCGGCGCAGATACCACCAGAAAACGGCCGCGAGGACGGCCGAGGAGACGATCGAGTTGAGGTTGCCGGCCACGACCCCCACCTCCGCGCCCGTAAGCCGGTAGCCGACGGCGTGGACGAGGCACAGGCCGGCCACGACGCCCACCACCGCCGCCCACCGGGTGAACGCCACCGCCGCCACCGCGCTCGCGGAGCCGCCCAGCATCATCACCCACGCGACCTCGGCGGTCGTCGCGTCACCGGCGCCCACGGCGAACGGCAGCACACCGCCGACCACGACCACGTCGGCCACCGCGGGGCCGGTACCGAACCAGCCGCGCGCCCGTGCCGTGCCGAACACCGCGACGCTGCCCGCCAGCGCCACACCGAGGGCCACCCACGCCAGGGGCCGCCCCCGTTGGTGCTGGGTGACCGCGACCACCCCGGCCGCCAGATGACTGGCCCGGTACAGGCCCGTCGCCAGGATCATGAACGCCTGCGCCCGATGGAGCCCCGATCCCAACTCACCGCGCGCTTCCCCATGCACGCCTTCCGCCCGCACACAACCCCCCTGAACCAGCGGTACAGCCGTCCACCCGTCCGCCGCTAGCTTTCGGGACGGCACCGATGGCGACGAGTCATCAGATCATCGCCCGGCGTCACGGTGCACGTCGGAATCCGGACAGAGAAGGAAGCCACAGTGGCCCGAACCGCTCGCGCAGGAATCCTGGTCGCCGCCCTGGCGTCGCTGCTGGCCGTGCTGATGCCCGGCACGGCCAACGCCGCCGACCCGCCGATCCGTTACACGACCTCACTACGGAACGCCTCGATCTACGAGATGCGCGCCTCGTACTCGTGGCAGTGCATGGACGTACGCGGCGGGTCCACCAGCCCGGGCGCGATCATCCAGCGCTACGACTGCAACGGCAAGCTGCACCAGCGCTTCTATTTCATGCAGTCCGGCACGCCGGGGCTGTTCACCATCGGCACCCTGGGCAGGTACTGCATCGGCGCCAACACCACGCCCGGCCCCGACTACTACAGGACGGTCGTGACCGGCCACTGCCAGGGACCGGGCCAGCTGTTCCGCTGGGTCGACCAGGGCAACAACCACTGGGAGATAGTGGAGGCGCAGACCGGCCTGTGCCTGCACGACACCGGCCGGCGCGTCGCGCTGGAACTCCGCCCGTGCGGCAACATCGCCGTGCCCTACCCGAGCCTGTGGACACCGCGCTACCACACGCAGTACGACTACGGCAGCATCTGGGGCTGATCACGGGGGGAAGCACCGGGGCGGGGGAAGCACCGAGGGCGGGGGAAGCACCGAGGGCGGGCCGGAGCACTCTTCCGGCCCGCCCGTGCTGGTGGAGGAAGCTATGGGCGCGCTCCCGGTGGTCGATGCGGGCCCCCGCCCGCACGGAGCCCCGCGGGAGCCCCGTCGGAGTCCCGGTTCGGGGCCCCGTCGGGGGTCAGCCGGTGGGGAAGTTGTCGGCGGTACTGATCCGGCTCTTGAGCAGTGCCCCGGACTCGGTCAGGACACCGCTGCCACTGTAGTCGCTGCCGTTGCACGTACCGGGCTTGAACGCCGCGCTGCTCTCGTTCGCGTCGGAATAGGTCCAGTTCGCGTAGCCGATCTTCAGTTGGTCCAGCAGGTCCAGCCAGGCGATGCTGCTCGCCCGGTCCATCGCGCCACCGCCGTTGGCGCTCACCGTGCCGAACTCGGTGACGAACAGCGGCAGTCGGGACGCCGCCCGGCTCACCGTGGCGCGGTAGTTGTCCTTGTGGCTCGCGGCGTAGAAGTGGAACGCGTACATGATGTTGGTGGCGTTGACGGGATTGCTGACGACCTCGCTCTCGTTGGAGCCGTCCGAGACGCCCAGGGAGGACCAGCCGCGGGTGCCCACGATGACGACGGCGTCCGGGTCGGCGGCCCGTATCACCGGGATGACCTGCTCGGCGTAGTTCTTGATGGCCGCCCAGCTCACGCCGTTGGGCTCATTGGCGATCTCGTAGATCACGTTCTTCTTGCCGGCGTTGCGGGCGGCGACGGACGCGAAGAACGTCTTCGCGCGGTCGAGGTTGTAGTTGGGGTCGCCCGGCGTCAGGGTGTGGAAGTCGATCATTGCGTACATGCCACGGGCCTCGGCCATGTCGACGAGGCTGTTCACGCGGCTGGTGAAGCCCGCCGGGTCGGTCTCGTAGCCCTGCTCCTGCACGTACATGGCGACCCGGAAGAGGTCCGACTTCCAGTCCTTGGCCAGCGCGTCCAGGGACGCGTTGTTGTAGCACTTGCCGAACCACTGGATGCCGTGCGTGCTCATGCCCCGCAGCTGTACGGGACGGTTGTACTGGTTGCACAGGTTCACGCCGCAGACGTGGAGCTGTCCGTTGACGTCCACCGGGGTGCCGCCCGGGGCGGGCGGATCGGTCGGCGGGTCGGTGACGGAGCCCGTGCAGGCGACGCCGTTGAGCGTGAACGCCGTGGGCTTCGGGTTGGCGCTCGTGAAGGAGCCCACGAACCCCAGGTCGGTGGACGCGCCGGTGGCCAGATCGCGGTTCCAGTCGACGCCGGTCACGGAGACCGTGGAACCGGACTGCGACCAGGCGGCGTTCCAGCCCTGGACGACCTTCTGCCCCGCGTCCGGCATGGCGAACGTGAGCGTCCACCCCTTGACGGGCTCACCCAGGTTGGTGATCTTCACTCCGCCCTGGAAGCCGCCCTGCCACTGGCTGGTGACCGTGTAGTCGACCTTGCAGCCGGCGGCGGCCACCGCCTGGGGACTGAAGAGGGCCGTGAGGCCGAGGACCGTCGCGCAGGTCGCGATCAAGGCCAAGAAGCGTTTCACAATGTTTCTCCTCGTATGAAGCGGAAACAGTTGATGGGAGCGCTCCCACGGCCCATCGGTCCGAGACCGTACACCGGCATGTCCATGACGTACAGGGGTCGGATCGCGGATCATGCCCCCGTCGACCGGATCGCGGATCATGCCCTCGTCGACGGCCCGGCAGCGTCCACCCGACCAGCGGTCACCCGTAGCGCGCCGGTTCGACGGTCGGATGCGCGAGGTTGCAATGGTCCTGCAGTCCGCCGCTCACAGCGGCCATGATCCTCTACTCCCAGTCCTGACGGGTGGACGCCAGCAGCACGTACGGCGTCTCCGGCCCCATCCTGGACTGGGGACTCGACTGGACCGCGCCCTGGGAGCACCTCGTCGAAAATCCCGCACCTGGTCCCTGCTTGGAAGCCCCCGCCGGCGACAACATCCTCGTCATCCCCATTTGGATCGACCGTACCGACCTGTACCCGGAAGGTGACCGACGCCGCCCCAGCACCCCGAAGAGATCAGCTACGGCTACGCAATCGAGCGCTCAGGGTGACAACTGACAGCCATGACGGCGAACGGCTTAAAGCGGAATTCCGGGGCCCCGCGGCTGAAGCTTCTTGAGGAACGGCTCGTAGGTATCAGCGACGGACATGAACTGGTGGTTGCCGCGGCAGAACCTCTTGCCTTCCGCGATGATCTGGAGAATCAAAGTCTGATTATCCAGGAACGTCTGGGAATCGAGGGTCTCGGCACACGCCTCCAGCCATCTGCTGCCTTCACGGGCCAGGATCGTGTAACTGTGCGGAGCGTCTCCGCCGCGTTCGCGAGTGACGGCGTAGAGTTCCTGGACAGCGTTGACAGCTGCCTTTTCGAGATCGGGTTTGCGCGGCGCCTTGGCCGCCGCCTTCAAGTCGATCGCGCTACTTGTGGTTCGCACGAAGGTGTCCTGCTCTCCTCCGTCACATCCCTTGGCACTCAGCAAGTGGTTGCGGGCGACGCCGAGATCTCCGTTCTCCAGCTCGAACTGCCCCCGCTGCAGCCAGTAGTGCCGATCGTCCTGAAGTGAGGTGAGAACCCTGTCGTAGATATTCCGCACGGAGTGGACCGGGAGCTTCAGGTCGTTCATCAGCGAATGGCTAAGCAGCTTGATCATCGCTCTGCGCAAGGGATGGTCGTTGTCCTGGATGTTGCGTGCCCGCGCCGCATAGAAGACGAGCAAAAACTCCACCACCGAGGACAGTTGCTCGACGTTGTCCCTGAGCACCGAATCGACCACGCTGTCCGCGATGGCGCGCTGCCGGCACCGGACTCGGCCGTCACCGGACCGCATCAGTATCCCCATCCCGACAAGTCTCGAGACGGCCTCGCGGAGGCTGCGCGTGGGTGCCTTGCCGCCGGCGATGATCAACAGCAGATCTTCTTCGTCGATGCCGCGCTGCTTGTAGACGAGCGCGGACTCGAAGAGGCAGACGGTCGCGTACGCCGCCCGCTCCTCGCTGCCCAACTGCTGGAACTCGCTGCGGACCTTCTCCTCGAAGTCCTTGCCGGTCACCACCTTGATCATCGCTGCAAGCAGGCCCCGCTCGCAGATGGTGCGCATCGCGTTGAGACGCTGGTGCGGCAGGCGATGCTTCTTCAGCTCACCCAGCAGTCCCTGCTTCTTCAGCGCCTTGATGAGGTTCTTCAGGTCCGCGTCGGTGAGAGGCTCGTCGGATCGCAAGGTGGTGGGATCGAACGTGGCGTCCAGGACGGAGTGACGGGTCGTACGGATGGCGGCGACCACCACGGTCTCGCCACCCTTGTTCAGGGTCTTGAGCATCGTCGCCGCCTGGCCGCCGAACATGTCGACGTCATCAACGAACACGGCCCCGATGTGCTGTTCCAGAACCTGGCCTTCGATGGTCCGGCGCGGCACCGAGGCGTCACGGTCCACCCAGCACACCTTCTCGCCCCGCACATGGAAGCGGTACGCACACTGCATCAGTGCCGTCGTCTTGCCCGAGCCGGCGCTCCCCTTGAGCAGGACAATAGGTGCCCGGCCACTCTGATCACGCTGCGCCGCCTTCTCCAGCGCGTCCACCATCGACAGGTCGGTGGCGACGTTGTGGACGATGTCGCCCCACGTGGGCTCACTGCCCTCCAGAAAGGCACGGTCTCCCTTCGGCGCATCCGCGATCAGAGACGCCACCTGCACGGCTCCGGTCCCCCTGCGTTCGCCTGCGTGCGACTGCGAGAGCGAACGCATTCCCTCAATCAGATCTCCGTGACCGGGGTTCAGTCTCCGGGTCGCGAAATGGAAAGGGGTCTCCTGGATGTGCCCCAGCCCTGCGCGCCGTAGCCTGGGGCGGTTGGCGTCGGAGCCTGCGGGAGTGACGATGAAACCCGGGTAACCGCCACCGGATCCGGACAGTCTGTCCGTCAGCGCGATCGTGTCCCAAAGCGCCGGGCTGTCAGGAGACAGTGCCATGAACAGCACCGGACGATTGAGCAGTTCGGTCTGGAACTGCCGACGCCACAAGTTGCGGGGATCGCTGTCCTCCGCCGACACCGTCCCGAAGTCGTATTCCCCCGCCTCGCCCACCGTTCCGTTCATGGACACGACTTCGATGACGTTCTTCTTCTTCCCAGGCACCTCCTGGGCCCCGTTGACAAGCGCGACGGTGTCGGCGAGTTGCGGATCTCGACCGACAGCGACGGCGAAGGTGTCGGACCCCGTGAAATCGTAGATGCGCCACCAGGGAGACTTCAGCACACGGTGTGCCGCTCGAGGATTCGCGCCGGGTGGGCATAGTAGCGCCTTGACCTGCTGCTCGAGTTGACCTGCGGACAGCTCCTCGCGGGCGGCGTCCCAGGTTTCCGTGAGTGACGGCAGAGGCGAAGGTGTGGAGCCGTACACCAGCCGGGCGAGCCGTTCGTTCAGCTCGTCCGTCCCCAGAACCGCGCTGTCGGCTTCGGGCCCGGAAACCAGCACCAGCACCATGCGCCCGGTGGAAGCCTGCTGGTAGAAGTCCTGAATCAGCGCCGCTTCGTCGGTTTCCTCCGGTGCGCGGTCCCGGTTCGTCGGCGCGGGCGCGGTCACTGATGCTGAAGAACCTCGGGACAACAGGGGCACAGGGCGGCCCACTTCGACGTCCACCACTTCGAGGCCCTGGTCACGCAAGTCCACCCGCAGCAGCCGGTGCACCTGCCCAGGGGCCCGGGACACGACCTGCCAGCCGCCGCCCGCCTCCCCCTCTCCGGCCAGAGCGAGCACGGGCGTGGAGACGCCGGAGACGTCGGGGAGAATGCACGTGTGGCCAGCGAGGAGGACCGTCAGCGCCTTGTCCTCGGCCCAAGCCGAGAAGTCCGCGCCGACCGCACGGTTCAGCTGCTCGTCGTAGCAACCCGCCAAGGTCACCGGAGCGCCCTCGGCAACCATCCGGAAGACCGTGTTGACTGTGACCAGGCCGATCTGCTGGCTCTCCAGGTCGATACTCGACGCCGCATCACCGGCCAGCACGCCGGTGTGCAACCAGGAACCGGGCTGGCGAATGCGGCTCTGCCATCCTTCGAACCCGCCGAAGACATCGGCCCTCAGCGGCTGCGCCACCTCCTCATCGAGGTCACCGCGCCAGAAGTCGTAGGCGTAACCGTCCCACATGTCCGTTAGAGCGCGGCGGACCAGGGGCCGGCGCCCGGCCCCGTCCGTACGGCGGTCACCCAATCCGGGGGCCGCGAGAACCACCGGCGTGGCGTTCGGCGCATGGCCCATGCACTCCAGCATCAGTGTGTCGACCAGGTCCCGGGCGGCCTGATATCCGCCCCCGGGCAGCTCCCCGCAGGTGCCGAGGACGAATAGCCCGTCCAGATGCTTCCCCGAGTCATGAAGGCTTCGCAGATCCCGGACGACAGCCTCGACGGTGCGATCGAACGCCTCCGTGGGTCCGAGCACGGGACCCACACAGAGGATGTGTGCCGATGTTCCCCGCTCAGCCATCGCCCAACCTCACTCCCTTGACCGCAGACCGGGGGATCCGTAGGGAATCACCCTGTCCCTCACACGTGCCCTTCTCGGGCTTCACCTCGATGAACTGTGCGGTCAGCGACCCCTTGACGACCTTGCCCGAAATACGGTCGAGCCCCGGGCCACACAGAGCGGTCAGCGTCGTCCGATAGGACGGGTCGACGACGACGGTCCCCGCGACGGACTCTTCCTTCGGCCCCAACAGCACCCCGAGGGCGAACGTGGCAACGCTCATGAAAACCGCCATCGCGGCGACCCTGTTGGCCCGCGCCTGACGTTTGTCGATTTCCCGGGCTTCGTGGTTGGCCTTGTCCAGGACCCTTTTGACCAGTGCCTCACGGGTCTTGACGAAACCGGGCCCCGGGGCGTCCACCACGGGCAACGCGACCGCGCTCATGTAGAGCAGAGCCGCGATCAGCCATAGCGCGACCGCGATGACCGCAGCCACCTGGGTCGGCTTGCCCCGATCCGCCAGGGCCGTGAACGTCAGGGCGGCAAAGAGGCCTCCGGCGAACAGGGTGACGGTGGACTGTGCCGCTTGCGCCCTGAGTCGTGCGTTGAAGCCCGACTGAACCCGCTGCGCGTAATAGGCCTCGGTCACCGGGGCGGTTACTGCGTCAAGTACGCGTTCATAGTCCGCCGATTGCGCCTGAGCGCCTCCCAAGCGAACCTCCCCCCATGGATCTTGGCGTGGAGCGTAACAAGCTATCAGCGCACTGCGCCGGGATTCGGCGTCTTCGGACGCCGCGCCATCAGCTCCGCCTTCCACTGAGCGATCAAAGCCCGGTAGCTAAGCCGTCCGCCACGCGTGGCCACGTTGCGCCGCAGCTCCCTCAAGACCGTCGACAAGTCTCTGCCCAGCCGGCGTGCGATCTCGCGCACGCCTTCGCCCTGGGCGTTGAGCAGCGCGATCTCCTCGCGTTCGGTGAGAGAGAGGTGCTGGCCCGAGGGCCGGCTGAGCTAGATCGACGCATGCCGCCACGCTCACGGAACCGCCGTGAGCCCACCGGGGATACGCCGCACAAGACCGCCGCGTCCCCGCTGCACAACCCCCTCAGCGATCCTCGCCCAGAACACCCGCTCCACATCCCGACGAATCGGAGACCGCCCCGGCAAACGTCTTCGAGCTCCCTCTCGAAGGACTGATGTCCCAGCCCCTGGAGGGGCTCGACATCGATAGCCGGCGCCTCGTCCAGGAGGCCGTCGAGGCGTTCTACGAGGCCCGAGACGCGCGCGACCGCCTCCATCACGCCGTGGTCGCCATCGCCGACCACATCAAGGCCCACCCCGACAGCTCGCGGGCCATCCACGAGCAGTGCCTCCGCCTCATGGGCGACGAGCGCGACGCTCGCACCCTCAGCAACGACATCGCGGACGGCGGCCACTACTGACAACCGACACGAAGGAGAGGCCACTTGGCCAACATCCAGAAACGCTTCAACGGCAAATGGCGTGCCCGCTACCGCGATCTCGACGGCAAGGAGCACGCCCGCCACTTCGACCGCAAGATCGACGCCCAGCGGTGGATCGACGAGGTCACGGCCAGCCTGGTCACCGGTCAGTACGTCGACCCGCGGTCGGCGAAGAAGCCCTTCAAGGAGTACGCGGAGGAATGGCGGGGCATCCAGCCGCACCGGCCTTCCACGGCCAAGGCGGTGGCCCAGCACCTGCGTTGCTACGTCTATCCGGCCTGGGAGAAGCGGGCACTCGGCGCCATTAAGCCCGGCGACGTACAGAGCTGGGTCACCGGCCTGACCACCACGCACGGGCTGGCCGCCAGCACCTCACGGACGGTCTTCAACACGGTCAACGCCGTCTTCCGGGCGGCTGTCCGTGACCGGATGATCCCCCACAATCCGTGCGCCGAGGCGAAACTGCCCTCGGTACCCCGGAGGAAGATCGTGCCCCTGGCCGTCGAGCAGGTACGGACTCTGTCCGAGGAGATACCTGCCCGATACAAGGGCCTCGTGCTGCTCGGCGCGGCTACCGGACTCCGCCCCGGCGAGCTGTTCGGCCTCCAGCTCCGGCACGTGGACCTGCTGCACGCCACCGTCTCGGTCGAGCAGCAGATCCAGCAGACCGCAAAGCACGGCGTGTACGTCTGCCCGCCCAAGACCGCTCGATCACACCGCACGGTCCCGCTCCCTCGCATAGCGGTGGATGCGATGAAGGCCCACCTGCGGGACTCCCCCGCCGATGGGCCCCAGAGCTGGATCTTCACGGCGCCGCAAGGCGGGCCCGTGGTCTACACGCACTTCATGGACGGGTCCTGGCGGCCCGCCTGCGCGAAGGCCGGCATACCGAAGGGCACCGGACCCCACGCCCTCCGGCATCACTACGCCAGCCTGCTGATCAAGCATGGCGAGTCCGTGAAGACGGTCTCCGAGCGCCTCGGCCACACCAACGCGGCCATGACGCTGAACATCCACACCCACCTGTGGCCCGACTCCGAGGAGCGGACCCGGGCCGCCGTCGACAAGGCGTACGCGGACCAGTCCGTCGACGCCCAGCCGCAGGTCGACGAAGCGGCGTAACCGCTCCCCCGCGTGCCTGACCCATCCGACACGCTGCGGACTCCGTGCGGACCACAAAGGCCGCCCAACCCGCTCCGTCGCAGGTCAGACGGCCTTTCGCCGAACGTATTAGACGTTGAAGCGGAACTCCACCACGTCGCCGTCCTGCATCACGTAGTCCTTGCCCTCCATGCGCGCCTTGCCCTTCGCGCGGGCCTCGGCGACCGAGCCGGTCTCGACCAGGTCGGCGAAGGAGATGACCTCGGCCTTGATGAAGCCCTTCTGGAAGTCGGTGTGGATCACACCGGCCGCCTCGGGGGCCGTGGCGCCCTTCTTGATGGTCCAGGCGCGGGTCTCCTTGGGGCCTGCCGTGAGGTAGGTCTGCAGGCCCAGGGTGTCGAAGCCGACCCGGCCGAGGGTCGCGAGGCCCGGCTCCTCCTGGCCCATGGACTGGAGGAGCTCCAGCGCCTCGTCGTCGTCCAGCTCGATCAGCTCGGACTCGATCTTCGCATTGAGGAAGATCGCCTCCGCCGGGGCGACCAGGGCGCGCTGCTCGTTCTTGAAGTCCTCGTCGACGAGCTCGTCCTCGTCGACGTTGAAGACATAGAGGAAGGGCTTGGTGGTCAGCAGGTGCAGCTCGTGGAGCAGGTCGCCCTGCTCGGTGCCCTTGGTGATGCCCGCGGAGAACAGCGTCTGGCCGGACTCGAGGATCTTCTGCGCGGACTCGACCGCGGCGAGGACGGCGACCTTGTCCTTCTGGAGGCGCGCCTCCTTCGTCAGGCGCGGGACCGCCTTCTCCACCGACTGGAGGTCCGCGAGGATCAGCTCGGTGTTGATCGTCTCGATGTCGTCCTTCGGCGAGACCTTGCCGTCGACATGCACGACGTTCTCGTCCTTGAAGGCGCGGATGACCTGGCAGATCGCGTCCGACTCGCGGATGTTCGCCAGGAACTTGTTGCCCAGGCCCTCGCCCTCGCTCGCGCCGCGCACGATGCCCGCGATGTCGACGAAGTCGACCGTGGCGGGGAGGATGCGCTGCGAACCGAAGATGCCCGCGAGGACGGCGAGGCGGGCGTCGGGGACGCCGACGACTCCCACGTTCGGCTCGATGGTGGCGAACGGGTAGTTGGCCGCCAGCACGTCGTTCTTGGTCAGGGCGTTGAACAGGGTCGACTTGCCGACATTCGGCAGACCGACGATTCCGATCGTGAGCGACACGTTGGCGACTTCCTGACGTGGAGGGTGATGACTGGCGGGGCCTTGCGGCCCGCGGTGAGTGGGGCCGATCCACCAGTTTACGGGCGCGGCGGACGGACCTGCGACGGCCTGTCGCGGCCGTCACGGGGCCGCCCGGAGTCGAACGCAGCCCCAAGGTCGTCCAAAGGGCGTGTCTAGTGCCGGTTTCGTACCTCTTGGCGACCTAGTTTGTGCGGGTGGAGCAGCACAGGACAGGTCGCCCCCAGCCGCGGCAGCAGCCGCCGGCTCCCCTCCCGGCACCGGGCACGCTCGCCGACGCCACCGTGTATCCGGTGCCGGCCCGCCCGCCGCGCCCGGTCCCTCCCCTGGTGCTCGCGCTGCGCCGGCTGCCGAACCCCCGGCTGACCGGTCTCGGCGCGGGGCTGTTCGCCGCCGCCACGATGCTGGCGCTGGGCGCTCTCGACGAATTGCTGTTCGACGGTTCCGCGATCCTCTACGGGCTGCTGTTCCTGCCCGTGAGCGCACTCACCGCGCTGTGGGTGCGGGAGGCCGACCTGGTCAGCGCGCCGATCATCGTGCCGATCGCGTTCACCGTCGGGATCGTGCCGCTCTCCGGCGGCAGCGGCGGTTTCGGCGGGCAGACGATGGCCGTGGTGACGGCGCTCGCCGTGCACGCGGGATGGCTGTACGGCGGAACGCTGGTCGCCGGGGTGATCACCTGCGTACGGAAGGTGCGGACGATGACGCGGCGGCACCGCCGCGGGCGGGGGCCACAGGGTCCGCCGGGTCCCGGCCGCCGAAGCTGAGGTCCGGCCGAGACCCGCCCCGCGCTCCTCGCCGCCGAAGCTGAGGTCCGGCCGAGGCCCGCCCCGCGCTCCTCGCCACGGCCGAGGCCCGACCGAGGCCCGCCCCCGCCGTACGGCTCACCTGCCGGCGGCCGCCATCGCCGCGCCCACGATTCCGGCGTTGTTCTGCAGTTCCGCCGGGACGATCTCCGCGCGCACGCCCTCGATCAGCGGCAGGAACTTGTCGGCCTTGCGGCTCACCCCGCCGCCGACGATGAACAGCTCCGGCGAGAACAGCATCTCCACGTGCGCCAGGTACTTCTGCACCCGCCGCGCCCAGTGCTGCCAGGTGAGGTCGGCGTCCTCCTTGGCCTTCGTCGAGGCGCGCTTCTCCGCGTCGTGGCCGCCCAGTTCGAGGTGGCCCAGCTCGGTGTTCGGGACCAGCCGGCCGTCGACGAAGAGGGCGCTGCCGATACCGGTGCCGAACGTGAGCATGATGACGGTGCCTTTACGGCCGCGCCCGGCCCCGAAGGTCATCTCCGCCACACCGGCCGCGTCCGCGTCGTTCAGGATCGTGACGGGCAGTCCGCCGAGGCGGCCGCTGAGGAGCGAGGCCGCGTCCTTGTCGACCCAGCCCTTGTCCACGTTCGCCGCGGTGCGTGTGACGCCGCTGGTGACCACGCCGGGGAAGGTGATGCCGACCGGGCCGGTCCAGCCGAAGTGGCCGACCACCTCCGCGACGCCGTCGGCGACGGCGTCCGGCGTCGACGGGTGCGGTGTCAGGACCTTGTGGCGCTCCTGCGCCAGATCGCCGCGGTCCAGGTCCACGGGAGCGCCCTTGATCCCGGACCCGCCGATGTCAACTCCGAAGACGTTCATGGACACAACGTTAAGGGGCCGAGCTGAGCGTCACTGCCCGGACGGGTCGGCCGACATCGCGGCGGCCTCCGCGCGCAGGTCCCTGCGGAGCTCCTTCGGCAGGGAGAAGGTGATCGACTCCTCGGCCGCCTTCACGATCTCGACGTCCTCGAAGCCGCGCTGCGACAGCCACTCCAGCACGCCCTCGACCAGCACCTCCGGCACGGACGCGCCCGAGGTGACACCGACCGTGGAGACACCGTCCAGCCATGCCTCGTCGATCTCGTCCGCGAAGTCGACCAGGTGGGCGTCGCGGGCGCCGGCGCCGAGAGCGACCTCGACGAGGCGGACCGAGTTCGACGAGTTCTTCGAGCCGACGACGATGACCAGGTCGGCCTCCGCGCCCATCTGCTTGACGGCGATCTGGCGGTTCTGCGTGGCGTAGCAGATGTCGTCGCTCGGCGGCGAGATCAGTCCGGGGAACTTGGTCTTCAGGGCGTCGACCGTCTCCATCGTCTCGTCGACGGAGAGGGTGGTCTGGGACAGCCAGATTACCTTGTCGGGGTCGCGGACCTCGACGTTCGCCACGTCTTCGGGGCCGTCGACCAGCGTGATGTGGTCGGGCGCCTCGCCGGACGTGCCGATGACCTCTTCGTGGCCCTCGTGGCCGATCAGAAGGATGTCGTAGTCCTCCTGGGCGAACCGCACGGCCTCCTTGTGGACCTTGGTGACCAGCGGGCACGTCGCGTCGATCGTCGCGAGCTTCCGCTCCGCCGCCTCCTCGTGGACGGTCGGGGCCACGCCGTGCGCCGAGAACATCACGATGGATCCCTCGGGGACCTCCGCCGTCTCGTCGACGAAGATCGCGCCCTTCTTCTCGAGTGTCTGTACGACGTACTTGTTGTGGACGATCTCGTGGCGGACGTAGATGGGTGACCCGTACTGCTCCAGGGCCTTCTCCACGGCGATCACGGCACGGTCCACACCTGCGCAGTAGCCGCGGGGGGCGGCGAGGAGGACGCGTCGGGCAGGAGGCGTAGCAGTCATGCGCCCATCGTAAGGGCCCCGCGATGAAGGCTCTGATCGGACACCGGCTGCGGACCGCCGTTACCCGCGTGGGTGTTTTCCGCTCCGGCGGTGAACGCGCACGGGAGTTCGGTCGGTGACGTCGAGAACGCTGGAACGCGCTGCCCAACGGCAAGAGCGCCCACTTCTACAACATCTGGGCCGGCCGGCGCAGGCTCGACACCTTCCGCGCCGCGCTGCGCGGCGACCTGACCCAGGTCCTCCAGCTGCTCGCCGAAGGCGCACTCACCCCGCAGGTCGCCGCCCGCGTCCCGCTCGCCGAGATCGGCGCAGCGGTGCGGCTGGCAGAATCCGGCACCGTGGTCGGCAAGGTCGTCCTGATGCCGTAGGCGGCCGGCGGCGAAGAACGGGGCGGCATCGGCATCCAGCGTGCTTCGGACCGGTCCCCGCTCGCGGAGTGTGACGTACGTCTCGGGAACCCCGCTCGACGGATCGACAGCTGACTGAGGTGACAACAACCATGCGCGCGCGCATTCGAGCGGGGGATCCACAGGCCTTCGCGGAGCTCTTCGACCAATACGCGAAAACCGTCTACAACCACGCCTACCGGCTGACCGCCGACTGGTCGGCCGCCGAGGACATCGTCTCGGCGACGTTCATGGAAGCCTGGCGCGGCCGCGGGCGCCTCGAGGCGGAAGGCGGGAGCGTACGCCCGTGGCTGCTGGGCATCGCCACCAACCTCGTGCGCGCACAGTCGCGCAGCAACCGGCGGTACAAGGCGGCCGCCGCCGCGGCCGCCCGCGCCACGGGCGGCGGGCAGGGGGCGGCTGTGGCCGATCACGCCGAGGAAGTCGCCGGCCGCCTGGACGACCGTCACCGCCTGGCCGCCACCGCCGGCGCACTCGCCGAACTGCGGCGCACCGAACGGGAAGTGCTGAGCCTGTGCCTGTGGCAGGGCCTGGACTACGCCACCGTGGCACAGGTCCTCGGCGTCCCCGTGGGCACGGTGCGCTCCCGGCTGTCCCGGGCACGCAAGAAGCTGCGGAAACTCGCCGACGCGCAACTCCCCGACGCCTTTCGGGAACCCCGGCCGGTGAATCGACAGACAAGAGGTGACCGCACGATCGCGGCCCGGCCCGCACAGGAAGGAACCCGGTGAACATGCGTCAGTCCCGTCCGAGTGACTCCCGCCTCACGCCTGATGAACGGCTCGAGAGCGAGCAGCTGCTCTCCCCCGAGGAAGCCGACCTCCCCGCGGGCCGCCATGCCTTTCACAAGGAAGCACTCATGACCTTCATCCAGCAGGACACCCGATCCACGACCGCCGCCTCCGCCGCTCCCCCGTCCGCGGCGCCGGTGCGCCGCAGGCTGCTGCGCCCTCTGATCGTCCTGCCCGTCGCCGCGTGCTCGCTGGCCCTCGTGGCCGCGGGCGTCCTCACCTTCACCGGAAGCGGCGAGGCCGGCCATGGATCGGCCGCCGGGCCGGCGCTCACCGCCACGGTCGGTGCGGGCACGAGCGCGGGCGTCCCGCAGCTCCTGGACCGGATCTCCCTCGCCTCCGCCGAGAGCCCGCAGGTCGAGGTCCGGGCGGGCCAGTACGTGTACGTCGAGAGCAAGGTCGCCACCACCTACGAGAAGACGGTCGGCGACAAGACGACTCTCGCCAGCGACGGGATCCACCGCCGCCAGGTGTGGCTCTCCACCGACGGCACCAAGGGCTGGCTGATCGACCCGGCCGTCTCCCCGCCCGGCGGCGAGAAGCTCGACCGGACCAACGAGAAGGGCGAGAGCGAACCGTCCCGCCTCAACGCGCCCACCTACGACTACCTCGCCACCCTGCCCACCGACCCCGACACTCTCCTGGCGAAGATCTACAAGGAGACCAAGGGCATGGGCAACAGCCCCGACCAGCAGGCCTTCACCACCATCGGCGACCTGCTGCACGAGTCGCTGCCGCCCGCCGAGCTGAACACCGCCCTGTACAAGGCAGCCGCCAAGATCCCCGGCGTCGTCCACGTCGAGGACGCCGCCGACGCGATCGGCCGCCGCGGGGTTGCCGTCGCGCGCCTGGACGAGACGTCCGGCGTCCGCACCGAATGGATCTTCGACGCCAAGACCTTCACCTACCTCGGCGAGCGCACGATCCAGGTCCGCCCCGACGGCGGCGACTCCGGCCTCATCAAGCCGGGCACCGTCCTCTACACCGAGGCAGTCACCCTCCGCCGGGTCGTCGACGAGCTCAAGGAGACCCCCGCCTCCGGCGCGTGAGCAGGTGCTCCTGATCCCCGGCCGTGACGCGGGTGCGGCCGGGGATCCGGTCGTGCTCGAAGGCTGCGGGCGACCGACGTCTCGTACGGCGCACCCGAAGCCGGTCGGGAAACGACCGCGCGAACGCCACCGCCGTCGGGGACTTCTCCACCGGCACCCCGCTGCCGATGACAGCAGGGAGGAACAAGAACGCCGGGCGAGCAGGAGAGGACCCATGAGACGAGCCACGACCCAGGAGCCCCGCCCCGAAGAGGCGCCCGGCGGCGGCGAGCTGCGGCGCACACTCGGCTTCCGCGACCTGGTCGTCTACGGGCTCCTGTTCATCGCGCCCATGGCGCCGGTCGGCGTGTTCGGCACCCTCGACGCCAAGTCGGGCGGCGCGGTCGCCCTCGTCTACGCCGTCGCCACCCTCGCCATGGCTTTCACCGCCGTGAGCTACGCGCAGATGGTGCGGGTGGCGCCGCAGGCCGGCTCGGTGTTCACCTACGCCCGCAAGGGCCTCGGCGAGGGGCCGGGGTTCGTCGCCGGGTGGATGGCGATGCTCGACTACCTGTTGATCCCGGCCGTCGCCTATCTGTTCTCCGGCATCGCGATGGAGGCGCTGG
The DNA here is from genome assembly GCF_040677245.1 of Streptomyces kurssanovii. NCBI lineage: Bacteria > Bacillati > Actinomycetota > Actinomycetes > Kitasatosporales > Streptomycetaceae > Streptomyces > Streptomyces kurssanovii. Next base: position 2,684 of record NZ_JBFAQK010000072.1, on the reverse strand, counting down.
TCCCGCAGATCGACCGGTGGGTGTGGACGGCGATCGCCGTCGTCGTGACGACGCTGCTGAACCTGTGGGGCGTCCGGGCGGCCGCCCGGGTCGGCTTCGCGGTGCTCGCGGCGGAGATCCTGGTGCTGCTGGTCTTCGTGCTGTCGGCGGTCACGGTGCTCGCGCGCGACGGGGCGCAGCGCGGCTGGCTGACACCGCTGACCGGTGACAGCGGGTTCTCCACGGCGGCGGTGCTCGGGGCGGTGTCCGTGGCGGTCCTGTCGTTCCTCGGCTTCGACGCGATCGCGTCGTTCGCGGAGGAGGTGACCGGAGGCTCCCGGAAGGTGGCACGGGCGGTGCTGTTCTGCCTGGCGCTCGCGGGAGCGCTGTTCGTCGTCCAGACGTACCTGGTGGCGCTGCTCGAACCGGTGCCCTCCGCGCAACTGGCCGCGGAGCCCGCCCGGCAGGGATCGGCCTTCTACGACGCGGTGGACGCGTCGGTGGGCACCTGGCTGCACGACCTGGTGGCGGTGAGCAAGGCGGTCGGAGCCGCGTTCGCGGCGCTCGCCGGGCAGGCGGCGGCCGGACGGCTGCTGTTCGCGATGGCACGCGACCGGCGGCTCCCCCGGGTGCTGGCGCGTACGGACTCCGGCGTGCCGCGGCTCGCGCTGCTGATCGCCGCGACGGTGACGATGGTCGCGGCGGTGTGGGCGGCGCGCCGGGACGACGGCCTGGACCACCTGGTCTCGGTGGTGGACGTCGGCGCGCTCACGGCGTTCGTGCTGCTGCACGCGAGCGTGGTGGGCTGGTTCGTGGTCCGGCGGCAGGACGGCCCGCCGGACCGGCTGCGGCATCTGGTGGTGCCGGTGCTGGGCGCGGGCGTGCTGATCGCCGTGATCGTGGAGGCGGCGAGGTCGGCGCAGGTGGTGGGCGTCGTGTGGCTGGGGGTCGGGCTGGTCGTGCTGGCGCTTCAGCGGGGGCGGCGCCGGACGCTGCCCGGCGGGGAGCGCTAGGCCGCCGCGGCGCGGCGCCCCGGCGGAGAGTCCTACGGTCCGGTCCGAGGGTGCCGGAGTTGTCCGACCCGGCCGTTACGCTCGGCCCATGGCTATCGACACGTCCGCGGAATCCCCTCTGCCGGTCGGCGAGGTGTCACGGCTCATCGGCGGCTGGATCGACCGGCTCGGGGCGGTCTGGGTGGAGGGGCAGATCACCCAGCTGTCGCGGCGGCCGGGCGCCGGTGTCGTCTTCCTGACGCTGCGCGACCCGTCGTACGACATCTCGGTGGGCGTCACCTGCTTCCGGCAGGTCTTCGACGCCGTCGCCGACGTGGTGGCCGAGGGCGCCCGGGTCGTCGTGCACGCCAAGCCGGAGTGGTACGCGCCGCGGGGGCAGCTGTCGCTGCGGGCGGTCGAGATAAGGCCGGTCGGCATCGGTGAACTGCTGGCCAGGCTGGAGCAGTTGAAGCGGTCGCTCGGCGCGGAAGGGCTGTTCGCGGCGGACCGCAAGAAGTCGCTGCCGTTCCTGCCGCACCGCGTGGGCCTGGTCTGCGGGCGGGCGTCCGCCGCCGAGCGGGACGTGCTGGAGAACGCGCGCAGGCGCTGGCCGCACGTGCGCTTCGAGGTGCGCAACGTGGCCGTGCAGGGGGTGCACGCCGTGGCGCAGGTGGTCCAGGCCGTCAAGGAGCTGGACGCGCTGGACGACGTGGACGTGATCATCGTGGCGCGCGGCGGAGGCAGCGTGGAGGACCTCCTGCCGTTCTCCGACGAGCAGTTGGTGCGCGCGGTGGCGGCGTGCTCGACGCCGGTCGTGTCGGCGATCGGTCACGAGCCGGACTCGCCGCTGCTGGACCTGGTCGCGGACCTGCGCGCCTCCACGCCGACCGACGCGGCGAAGAAGGTCGTCCCGGACGTGGGTGAGGAGCTGGTCCGGGTGCGGCAGCTGCGGGACCGGGCGCTGCGCACCGTGCAGGGGCTGCTGGACAGGGAGGAGCGCGGTCTCGCGCACGCGCTCGCCAGGCCGTGCATGGAGCACCCCCAGCGGATGGTGGACGAGCGCGCGGCCGAGGTCGACGCTCTGGTCGCCCGGAGCCGACGCGTCCTCGGGCATCTGCTGGACCGCGCCGACTCGGAGCTGTCGCACACGCGGGCGCGGGTCGTGTCGCTGTCGCCCGCGGCGACGCTGGAGCGGGGTTACGCGGTGCTGCAGCGCGCCGACGGGGCGGTGGTGCGCTCGCCGGACGAGGTCGCCGCGGGGGACCCGCTGCGGGCGCGCGTCGCGGAGGGCGAGTTCCCGGTGCGGGTCGGCGAGTGACGCCCGCGGTGCGCGCCGGTTCTGTTGTCGTTTCTCATACATAGGGTGGATCGCATGGCTGCCAAGACGGAAGAGGCCACGCTCGGTTACGAGCAGGCCCGTGACGAGCTGATCGAGGTCGTGCGCCGGCTGGAGGCCGGCGGCACCACGCTCGAGGAGTCGCTGGCGCTCTGGGAGCGCGGCGAGGAGCTTGCCAAGGTGTGCCGTCACTGGCTCGAAGGCGCACGGGCTCGCCTGGACGCGGCGCTCGCGAAGCCGGACGAGGACGGAGCGACCGACGGGGGCTGAGCCCCGCCGCGTCGGCGAGCGCGCCGCGTCCACCCGCCTACCCAGTGGGCGCGCCCACTGGGTAGGCGGGTGGACGCGGGCCCAGGGCCAGGGAGGCGGACGCGGCG
>NZ_JBFAQK010000071.1:0-36722 GCF_040677245.1 Streptomyces kurssanovii | reverse complement strand
GCCACATCTCCCTAACCTGAACATCGGTTCACCATTTATAGAGAACCTGGGTTCATCTTTGGTCAAGTGGAGACGAGGAGCGGCCATGGTCCACGCCCGTCCCATGTGCCGAGGGGTGGATATCGCCCTATCGGGCATAACGGTCATACCGTGGTATTCGATGACCGCCCCGGACGATGAGGGGGTGCCCCGATGATCGAGGAGCTGGCGGTGGCCGGCGTAGCAGTGGCGACGGGGCTCGTGGCCTATGCGATGGCCGCAGCGCGCATCGTCAAGCAGTACGAGCGCGGTGTGGTCTTCCGTCTGGGGCGTCTGCACGGCGAGGTGCGACGGCCGGGATTCACCATGATCGTTCCGGCGATCGACCGGATACGCAAGGTCAACATGCAGATCGTGACCATGCCCGTGCCGGCCCAGGAAGGCATCACCCGGGACAACGTCACGGTCCGCGTGGACGCGGTCGTCTACTTCCGCGTGATCGACGCGGCCAACGCGGTCATCGAGGTCGAGGACTACCGCTTCGCCGTATCCCAGATGGCTCAGACCTCGCTGCGTTCCATCATCGGTAAGAGCGATCTGGACGACCTGCTCTCCAACCGCGAAAAGCTCAACCAGGGCCTTGAGCTGATGATCGACAGCCCGGCGGTCGGCTGGGGTGTCCAGATCGACCGCGTCGAGATCAAGGACGTGTCGCTGCCGGAGACCATGAAGCGCTCCATGGCACGCCAGGCGGAGGCGGACCGCGAGCGGAGGGCCCGCGTCATCAACGCGGACGCCGAACTCCAGGCGTCCAAGAAGCTGGCGCAGGCTGCGGGCGAGATGTCCAAGCAGCCCGCGGCGCTCCAACTGCGGCTGCTGCAGACGGTGGTGGCGGTGGCGGCCGAGAAGAACTCCACCCTGGTGCTGCCGTTCCCCGTGGAGCTGCTGCGGTTCCTGGAACGGGCCGCGCCGCAGCCCGGCGATCCGGCCGGGGCGGGTCGACAGGGCCGCCAGGACGAGGCGGCCGGCGCGGGCGCCGCGCCTTCGCCCGAAGTGGAGGCCGGAGCGGCAGCCGGGCTCCCCGCGGCGGCGGAGAGCGGTGAGGACACTACGGCGGCCGGCTCGCTGCCGGCCGATGAAGTGCCGCCGATGGCGACGGGAGGCGGCGAGGACGCCGCGGAGGATGCTTCGCGGACCGGTTCCTCGCGGCTCGGCGACCTGCCGCCCATGGTGCCGGGACGGGGAGGGCTCTCCTGATCCGCCCGGCCAGGGGGCAACGTCGTGCGACGGCTCCTCGCTGCGCCTCCTGATCAGAGCCCGAGGGGTCTGCGGCTGCCTCACGGCGCATCGGCGTCGGGGCCCGGTCACGGCTGACCTGCCGGAGGCGGACGCAGCTCGGCACGGCCGGAGCCCGCCGGCTGCCTCGGGGCGGCAGCGGCCGGCAGCTGCTGTGGCAGAAAGACCGGGCCACAGCCGCGTCGCCTCGAGTGTCAGACCCCGCCCGTAAGGTCGGTCATGCGAAGTCGGCAGTCGGCACTCACGGGAAAGGAGGGACGCGGTGATCCCGGTCATGGGCTCAGGCACGGAGGCGGTGACGAGTACGGGTACGGCAGCCCTCCGCGCCGTTGCCGCCGTCTTCCTGCCCGCCGCGCTGCCCCGCGAGGGCCGCGTCGCGTTCTGGGACCCGGACGGTCGTGCGCTCCCCGGAGCGGACGGCGAGATCACGGTCGTCCGCCCGGACGGCCCGCACGGCCCCGATGTCGGCGGCGTCACCGTTCCCGCCGTCGTCATGACTGTCGCGGACGCCGCCCCGCTGCTGATCGCCGCCCGGCGGGACCCGGCCGCCCACCCGGCCGCCGCCTGCTGGGGCGCGGCCGTTCTGCACGCCCTGCACCTCGTCGCCCGCGGCAGGCTCCTGCCGGGACTGACACCCGCCGACCACGACGCCTGGCGCGCCGGACCGCTGGACGCCGATGACATCGCACAGCTGAGGGCCATCGCCGCCGCCATGCCGTACGAGGCACACGCCGTCCCCGTCGACGGCTCCCCGCCTCTGCGACTGCACGAGCCCGAAGCCCTGGTGCGAGCCTTCTTCGACGCCGTGGCCGACAGCCTGCCGCGCACACCGGCCGCCGAGTTCGCGGCGGGCGCGCCGTTCGCGGCCGCCGGGCCGCAGCATCTGCCCGGGGCGCGCGAATGGGCCGCAGAGGCAGCGGCAGGGATGGACGCGGGCGTCCGGGTCTCGCTGCGTCTCGACCTGTCCGCCTACGAGTTCTTCGACACCGCCCCGGACGGCGGCACCGAGCGCAACGCGGCAGCCGCTCTCGTCCAGGTGCACAGCCTCGCCGACCCCACTCTCGTCATGGATGCGGCGCGGCTGTGGGCGGGGGCCGGCGACGAGCACTTCGGGCCGCGCGCCCGGATCGACACGGTGCTGGCGCTGCGCCGCGCGGCCCGTGCCTGGCAACCGCTCGCCCGGCTGCTCGAGCGGGACGTGCCGGACGTGCTGCCGATGACGGAAGACGAGCTGTACGAGCTGCTCGGGCCCGGCGCCGCCCGCCTCGACGCGGCGGGAGTGGCCGTGCACTGGCCGAAGGAGCTCGCGCGCACGCTCACGGCCGCTGCCGTCGTGCGCTCGGCGCCCGGCTCCGCCACCGACGGCACTCCCTTCTTCGACAGCGAACAACTGCTCACCTTCGACTGGCAGCTGGCCCTCGAGGGAGACCCCCTGACGGAGAGCGAGATGGACGCGCTCGCCGAGTCGCACCGCCCCATCGTGCGGCTGCGCGATCGGTGGGTCGTCGTCGATCCCGATCTTGTGCGCAAGGCACGCAAGAGGGAGCTCGGCCTGCTGGAGCCGGTCGACGCGCTCGCCGTGGCGCTGACCGGTACGGCGGAGGTCGACGGGGAGACGGTCGAGGCCGTGCCCACGGGCGCGCTGGCCGCCCTCCGCGACCGCCTCACCGCCGCGACAGCCCCCGTCGAAGCACCCGAGGGCCTCCGCGCGACCTTGCGGGACTATCAGCTGCGGGGCCTGGCCTGGCTGGACCTCATGACCTCGCTCGGCCTCGGCGGCTGCCTCGCCGACGACATGGGACTCGGCAAGACCGTCACCGTGATCGCCCTGCACCTTCGCCGGGCACGCACCGCGCCGACGCTCGTCGTCTGCCCGGCGTCACTGCTCGGCAACTGGCAGCGGGAGATCGCCCGCTTCGCCCCTGACGTGCCCGTACGGCGGTTCCACGGCGCAGGCCGCACCCTTGACATGCCGGACGGCGGCGTCGTCCTCACCACGTACGGGACGATGCGCAGCAGTGCGGAGCAACTGGCCTCGCACAGCTGGGGAATGGTCGTGGCCGACGAGGCCCAGCATGTGAAGAACCCCTTCTCCGCCACGGCCAAGGCACTGCGTACGATCCCCACCCCCGCCCGCGTGGCCCTCACCGGTACCCCCGTGGAGAACAACCTCTCCGAGCTGTGGGCGCTGCTGGACTGGACGACCCCGGGGCTCCTCGGCCCGCTCAAGGCCTTCCGCTCCCGCCACGCCCGCCTCGTGGAGAACGGCGAGGACGACGACGCCGTGGAGCGGCTCGCCCGGCTCGTCCGCCCGTTCCTGCTGCGCCGGAAGAAGTCCGACCCGGGCATCGTGCCCGAGTTGCCGCCGAAGACGGAGTCGGACCATCCGGTGCCGCTCACCCGTGAGCAGGCGTCCCTCTACGAGGCCGTGGTGCGGGAGACGATGGCGGCGATCGAGGCCGCGGAGGGCATCGCGCGCCGTGGTCTGGTGATGAAGCTGCTCACGGCCCTCAAGCAGATCTGCAACCACCCCGCCCAGTTCCTCAAGGAGTCCGGCGCGGGCCCGGGCACCGGGGCCCGGCACGGGGCCGAGTCGCCGATCGGGGGAGACCGCCGGGGCGGGGCCCGGTCCGGGAGCGGTGGCGCCCCGGTCCGGCTGGCCGGCCGCTCGGGGAAGCTGGCGCTCCTCGACGAGCTGCTCGAGACCATCCTGTCGGAGGACGGCTCCGTACTCGTCTTCACGCAGTACGTCTCCATGGCCCGCCTGCTCTCCGCGCACCTCACCTCCCGAGCGATCCCCAGCCAGCTCCTCCACGGCGGGACGCCCATCGCCGAGCGCGAGCGCATGGTCGACCGCTTCCAGTCCGGCGAGGTGCCGGTGTTCATCCTGTCGCTCAAGGCGGCGGGCACCGGACTGAACCTCACCAGGGCCGGCCATGTGATCCACTACGACCGCTGGTGGAACCCGGCCGTCGAGGAGCAGGCGACCGACCGCGCCTACCGCATCGGCCAGACGCAGCCCGTGCAGGTCCACCGGCTTGTCACCGAGGGCACGGTCGAGGACCGCATCGCGGAGATGCTCGCCTCCAAGCGCGCCCTGGCGGACGCGGTGCTCGGATCCGGCGAGGCGGCGCTGACCGAGCTCACCGACCGTGAACTGGCCGACCTCGTCTCCTTGCGGAGGCCCGCATGACCCCCCGCGCGCACGGTGGCGCCCGTTCCCGGCCGGGAGCACCGGCCGGCCCCCACCACGAAGACCAGCGGCGGACGTTCCCCCCGATCGAGCCGCTCGCCGGCGACGAGGCGGCCTCGACATGGTGGGGCAACGCCTGGGTGGAGGCGCTCGAGGACACCGCCCTCGACCCCGCCCGTCTGGTGCGCGGCCGTGCCTACGCCGCTCGGGGCAACGTCGCCGCGATCACGGTGACGCCCGGCAAGGTCATGGCGTACGTACAGGGCAGTCGGCCCCGTCCGTACCGCACGGAGATCCGCCTGCGTACGCTCACCGACGACGACTGGGACGACTTCCTCGCCGCCGCGGCGGCTCGGCCGGACCACATGGCGGCGCTCCTCGACAAGGACGTCCCCCAGACGCTGGCCGCCGCCGTCGAGCTGCTGCCGAGGCCCGGGGACCTGATCCCCGACTGCTCCTGCCCGGACGACGGCTACCCCTGCAAGCACGCTGCCGCGCTCTGCTACCAGACCGCCAGGCTGCTGGACGAGGACCCGTTCGTGCTGTTTTTGATGCGCGGCCGTGGCGGGCGGGAGATCCTCGCGGCGCTCTCCCGGCGTAACGCGGCCCGTTCTGCGGCCGAGCACACCGCTGCCGCTGCCGCTGCCGCTGCCGCGGCCCCGCAGGCCACCGTGCCCGCGAGCGAGGCCGTCGCCCCCCGCGTACGGCCGCCCCTGCCGCCGCCCTTCCCGGCACCGCGGCGTGCGGGCCGCCCCCCGGCCTACCCGCACGCGCCCGGTGCCCCCGACCCGCTCGCCCTGGACCTGCTGGCCTGTGAGGCGGCCGCCCGAGCCCACACCCTGCTCACCACCGGCCGCGACCCCGTCGCGGCGCTCACCCGGTGGCAGGACGCCGTCCGGCTGGCAGCCGCACATCCCGGCTCCGGACTGACCGCGTCCACCCGCGCCCTCTACCGCGACCTCGCCGCCGCGGCCGACCGCACGCCCACCGACCTCGCACGCGCCGTCGCCGCGTGGCGTCAGGGCGGTCCGGCGGCCCTCTCCGTCCTGGAGGAGCCGTGGGATCCGCCCGCCGGCCCCTTCGACCGGGCGCGTCCTGCCCTGGCCGCCGCGGACTTTCCCGGCTTCAGGCCCTGGCGCAATCAGCTCTCCTCCCGCTCGCTCCAGTTGAGGCTCGGCCGTGACGGCCTCTGGTACGGGTACGAGTCGGACCCCGACCGCGAGGACTGGTGGCCGCGTGGAACCCCCGACACCGACCCGGTCGGAGCGCTCGCCGCGCTCCTCGGCAGGTGACGGCGTATCGGCCGCGAGCTGCCGTGAACCCACGGCGTAGCGGCCGCGAACTGACGCCGCGAACCCCACGGCGTAGCGGCCGCCGAATGACAGCGGGGCGGCCGGCCGCCGGAGGGCGTCGTCAGAAGTCCGCCAGCGTCGGTTCGTCGAGCCTGGCGACCGAGTCCTGGCCGTAGGCGGCGATGTACGCGTCACGGATCGTTTCGATCTGCGGGTCGCGGGTACGGGCCTCGGCCGCCGGATACAGCAGGATGAGTTCGTACGAACGCTCCCGCTCGACCACGCCGTTGGAGTCCCGCCACTGTCCGCGGCCCTCCTGGATCGTCAGTCCCTCAGGGAACCTGGGCGTGACGCTGCGGTCGACGAACGTCATGAACTGCGCGTCCGTCACGTCAGGGCCGCCGTCCGGCCGTTCCGTGCCGAAGAACAGCCGTGTCTCGAGGTACGCCTCACCACGCGCCGCCACCGCCGCCGTCGCGCGGGGCTTCGCGGCCCGTCCGTCGTCCAGCGTCGCCTGCGCGGCCGGTGCGCCGACGGTCAGCACGGCGACCGCCGCGCCGGCGACGGCGAGCAGCGTGCGCCGGGTCCGGTTCTGCCTCTGCCTCTGCCTCTGGTTCTGGCTCTGGCTCTGCATGAAGGTCGGCACGGTTCGGAACCCTTTCGTGGAATCGTGACCCGGCGGCCGCCGGTGCGGCTCACTGTGGCCACTGGCGGGCCCGCTCGCCCGCCGGACACCGGCTTCGACCGGATTCCACCCGCACGAGGACCGCGGCGCGGGCGGCCGGAGCAGGAGACACACCGGGCAGGTCGTCCCGTGGCGCGGGGGATCGGGCGGAGAAGCCGGGTAGGACGGGGACGGGGACGGACCGACCTGGACATCGACAGAGGAGCACCGGGATGACTTCAGCGGGGCATGCGGATCGTCCGCCGGCAGCGGATCTCGTGATCGCCGGGTGCACCGTGCTGGTGCACGCAGCGGACGGCGGCCGGATCGACTTCGTCGACGACGCGGCGGTCGTGGTCCGCGACGGCGTCATCGACGCCGTGACCACGGCCGCGGCCGTCGCGGATCTCCCCGCCGACGAACGCATCGACGGCAAGGGCCAGTTGGCCATGCCCGGGCTGATCAACTGTCACACCCACACACCGATGGTCGCGCTGCGTGGCATCGCGGAGGATCTGCCGGTCGAGGAGTGGTTCAACGACTGGATCTGGCCCATCGAGTCCAACCTCACGGAGACGGTCGTCGAACTGGGCGCCCTGCTGGCCTGCGCCGAGATGATCAGTGGCGGCGTCACCACCTTCGCGGACCACTACTTCTCCATGGACCGGGTCGCCGCGGCGGTCACCCGGAGCGGCATGCGGGCGAACCTGGGCTGGGGCTACTTCTCCAGCCAGGGCGCAGAAGGACGCGAGCGTTCCCTCGACTTCGCCCTTCGCGCGGCCGGTGCGGCGGACGGCCGGATCACCACGTCCCTCGCGCCGCACGCCCCGTACACAGTGGACGACGACGACCTCACCACCACCGCACGGCTCGCCCGCGAGCACGGCCTCATGGTTCATCTGCACGCGGCCGAGAACAGGGCACAGACCGACCACAGTGTCGAACGGCACGGGCTGACACCCGTCGAAGTGCTCGAGCGGACCGGGCTGCTGGAGACCGACCTGCTCATCGCGCACGGCACCGGGATCACGGACGGGGACCTTTCGGTGCTGCGGCGCGCCACGGGCCGGATCGCGGTCGCCACCGCGCCGCGCGGCTACCTGAAATTCGGCTGGGACACGACCCCGATCCGGGCGCTCGCGTCGATCGGCCTGCCCGTGGGTCTGGCGACCGACGGCGCCGCCTCCAACAACACCCTCGACGTGTGGGAGTCCATGACGCTCACCGCGCTCGTACAGAAGTCGACGGAGCGCGACCCGGCCTGGCTGACCGCACGGCAGGCGCTCGACCATGCCACCGCACAGAGCGCCCGGGCGCTGGGACTCGACGACCGCATCGGGGCGCTGGCGCCGGGCAGGCGGGCGGACCTGATCCTGGTGGACCTCACCGGACCGCACACCCAGCCCGTGCACGACCACGCCGCGACCCTGGTCCACAGCGCGCGTTCCTCGGACGTACGCACGACGATCGTGGACGGCAGGGTGCTGATGCGCGACCGCCGTCTGCTCACGCTCGACGTGCCCGCCATCACCGCCGAACTGGCCCGTGAACTGCCCGCGTTGACACGACGGCGACAGGACCGGCGGATCCAGGAGTACGACGGCTAGTACGGCCGGAAGGTGGGACGGGTTTCGAAAGTCCGCACACCCGATGGGGTGAATGCCTCTTTCAGCAGAACCGATGCGGCCGCACGGCGTTAATTCCGGTGCGGGCGAGTGTCCCGCGGGATTCTCTTCTGAAGGCAGGCAACCATGAGGCAGGTTCACCGAAAGGGCCTGGCGACCGTGATGCTCACGGGCGGCGCACTGGCCATGGCCACCGGCTACGCCCAGGCGGACTCGGGTGCGCACGGCACCGCCGCCGGATCGCCCGGCGTGCTTTCCGGCAACGGGGTACAGCTTCCCGTGCACGTCCCGGTGAACGTGTGCGGCAACACGGTAAACGTCGTCGGACTGCTCAACCCGGCGGCGGGGAACTCCTGCGTCAACGAGTCGCACGGCGAGCACGGCGGCAACGGCGGGCACGGCGGCGAGGGCGGCTCGCAGGGCGACGGCACGGGCGCCCACAACGGCGGCGGCGCACACGCGGACGGCGAGACCGCCGGCTCGCCCGGGGTCCTGTCCGGCAACGGCGTGCAGCTCCCCGTCGACGTACCGGTCAACGTGAGCGGCAACTCCGTGAACGTCGTCGGCATCGGCAACCCCGCCACCGGCAACACCTCGGTGAACGACTCCGCCGAGCCGCCGGCCGAGGAGAAGCCCACCACCCCGCCGAAGGCCACGGAGCGCGAGCGGCCGGCCGCGCCCGAGGCGCCGGCGCCCGCGCCGCGGCCCGCCGGATCGTCCCTCGCCCACACCGGTTCCGACGAGCTGGCGTTCGCGGTGCCCGCCGGCGCGACGATGATCCTCGGCGGCCTTGTGCTGTACCGCCGGTTCCGCCCCTCCCAGGGGTCCTAGGCCCGCCCCGGAGCGGCTGGCCCGGACGCTCCTCCCGGCCGCCCTGGATCCGGCTCCTGGGACACGGCCCTCAGCGGCCCCCGGCGTCCTGGGCCGCCCCGGCCTCGTCGGGGTGCCGTCTCCAGGACGCCAGTACCGCATCGATCTCCCCGGCCGACCGGGCGCGCGCTTCTTTGCGTGCCACGCCCGCCATCAGAAGGGCGTCGTAGCCCGTGTCGAGGTGCCGCACGGAGGCGCGCACCGCGGCCGTGACGGCCCCCTCCTCCAAGGAGCGGCCGGCCGCCGTGCGGCCCACACGCCCGCTGCCGCGCGCGGAGGCGTGGGCCGCGATCCCGGTGGCGCGTTCCTCGGGGCAGCCGGGGAACAGCTGCCGTATCCGCGCGGCCAGTTCGGCGGCGAAGCGGACGTCTGCGGCGGCCCTGCGGGCCGCGTCCCGCTCACGGCGCCGGAGCCGGACCTCGGCGTCGGCGAGGCACGCCGACTCCGCGCGGGAGAGTGCGAGTTCCTCGACGAGCAGCCCTTGGCGCTCGTAGCGGCCACGGCGGCGGTTGCGCCGGACCACCACCGCCCACAGGGCACTCGCCTGCCTCGCCCGCCGGGTGAGGCAGGCGTCGCCCCGGGGCAGGTACACGAGGTGAGCGAGATCGGCGCAGTCGAGACAGACCGGTACGCCGGACTCGAGAAGATGCATCGGCAGCGGGCCCCTGCGGCACTCCGCGCAGTGCCCGCCCTTGAGCGGCTGGATCACCACCAGGTCCATGTCCCGTTGGTACCCAGCGGATACGCTCCGATCCCATGACGCTGAACTGTGCCGTACTCGACGACCATCAGGATGTCGCGCTGTCCATGGCCGACTGGTCCTCACTCGGGGGCAGCGTCGAAGTGCGCTCGGTCCAAGAGCACTTCGGCTCGGAGGAAGAGGTGGCCGCCGCGGTCGGCGACTGCGAGATCCTGGTCGTGATGCGCGAGCGCACGCCCTTTCCCGCTTCTCTTCTCGACCGGCTGCCACGTCTGCGGCTCCTGATCACCTCGGGCATGCGCAACGCGTCGATCGACCTCGAAGCCGCCGCCCGCAACGGCGTGACCGTGTGCGGCACAGCCAGCAATTCGGAGCCGCCCGCCGAGCTGACGTGGGCGCTCATCCTGGGCCTGGCGCGCCATGTGGTCGCGGAGAGCGGTGCCCTGCGCGACGGGGGCCCGTGGCAGTCCACGGTCGGAGCGGACCTGCACGGTCGTACGCTCGCGCTTCTCGGACTCGGGAGGATCGGTGCGAAGGTCGCCGCGGTCGGCCGGGCCTTCGGCATGGACGTCATGGCATGGAGCCGCAACCTCACCGAGGAAAGAGCCGCCGAACACGGTGTCCGGCGGGCCGGCTCGCTCGGGGAACTGCTCGAGGCCGGCGACTTCGTCTCCGTGCACCTGCAACTCGGCGAGCGCACCCGGGGGCTGATCGGCGCCGGGGAGCTGAAGCGGATGCGGCGGACCGCCTACCTCGTCAACACCTCACGGGCCGCGATCGTCGATCAGGAGGCGCTCGTGGCGGCCCTGCGCGAGGGCTGGATCGCCGGGGCGGGCGCCGACGTCTTCGAGGAGGAACCGCTGCCCGCCGGCCATCCGCTGCGCACGGCACCGAACTTCCTCGGCCTGCCCCACCTCGGCTACGTCACCCGTCGCAACTATGAGGGGTACTTCGGGGAGGCGGTCGAGGACATCGCCGCCTACCTCGCGGGCAGTCCCGTCCGTACCCTTGCGGTGCCCTCCTGACGTCGCCCTCCGGATCGCGCCGGACCCGGACGCGTCTCCTAGCGCACGCTCGGCGCCGCCGCGCCGATGAACTCCGACAGCGTCTCCCGCGCCTGCTCGGACCGGAGCGAGCGGTCCGCTTCCTCGGGGGCCTCGTGCAGACAGTTGGTGAGCTCGAACGCGGATGCCGCCAGCGCCAGGGCCTGCGGGTCGTCGCACACCAACTGGACCCGGATCAGCGCCTGATGGGCACTCGAGCGCAGCCGGTACGAGTCGATGCGGGCCTCTTCTGCGACGCTGCTGCCCGGCGACTCCAGCGCCCGGTGCCAGCGGTCGTTCTGGCCGCGGCGGTAGTCGACGAGCGCGCCCGCGAAGGCGCTGTACGCGGAGATCCGCTCCTGGCGCAGCTGCTCCGCCCGTGCCAGGGCCGCGGTGCGTTCCGCCGTCTGGCGTTGGAAGAAGTGGGTCGCCACCGACCCGAGCAAGGTGCCGATGACCGCGATGAGCGCTGTCCACATGTGGTGCTCCCGGACTTGATATGTCGTTCGAGGGTGCGGCTCAGCGCCGGTCTGATCGCCGGCTCCGGGCACGAGCGAATCAGATCACCGCGGTGGAGAGATGCGTCAAGTCCTCAGTGACGCACTACTTCCGGTAACCGCTGATAGCTTGAGGCGTTTGCCGGAGCGATGACTCGGAGGGGGCCGGCCATGCGTGGCTTCACGGTGATGGGCAAGCGGTTCGACGTACGTACGGCGCTGGTGCTGACGGGCTGCCTCGCGGCGCTGGCGGTCGTCCCGTCCGCCGCGAACGCGACCCCCGGCAGCGGGGTCACGGGTACGGTCCTGGCCCAGGGCACGTCGGACGACTCGCTGAGGATCACGGCCAAGGGACGCACGGACGTGGTCGTCCGCACCCTCACCATCGCCCCGGGCGGCACGACGGGGTGGCACCATCACCCCGGCCAGGTCCTCGCCGTCGTCCGGTCGGGCACGCTGACCCGCACCCTGGACGACTGCTCCCTCGAGGTCACCGGTCCGGGCGGCGCGATCCTGGAACCGGCGGGCGCGCGCCACCGTCACCTCGGGCGCAACCTCGGCACCGAGCCGGTCGTGCTGTACGTGACGTACTTCCTGCCCGCCGGCAGCCCGCTCTCGGTGGACGAGGACGCACCGAACTGCGCCGCCGGATAGCCGGCCGCCGCACCGGGCCGGTCGGTGAGGATGGGTGCGTGCGACTCGAACCGATCACCTGGGAGCGGCTGGCCGAGAACCTGGCCGAGCGTGTCCTGAGAACGACCGCCGCCGCCGGCAGCCCCTGGCTGCGCGTCGGCGTGGACGGTGCCCCGGCGTCACGGCCCGGCGAGCTCGCGGAGCTCGTCGGCGAAGCGCTGCGCGTGCGGGGGCGGGGTGTCGTCGTCGTCGGCACGGGCGGGTTCCTGCGGCCCGCGTCGCTCCGGTACGAGTACGGGCGCGAGGACCCCGACAGCTACTACAGCGGCTGGTTCGACACGGGCGCGCTGTGGCGTGAGGTCTTCGGGCCGCTGGAAGCCGGCGGCAGCGGACGGGTCCTGCCCGATCTGTGGGACCCGTCGACTGACCGGGCAACCCGCAGCCCGCACGTAGAACTGCCGCCCGGCGGGGTGCTGTTGCTGCACGGCCCCTTTCTGCTCGGCCACTGGTTCCCGTTCGACCTGACGACGCATCTGAGGCTGTCTCCGCCCGCTCTGGAGCGCCGGACGGACGAGGGCGAACGCTGGACGCTCCCGGCGTACGCCCGGTACGAGGAGGAGATCGCCCCCGGCGACGCGGCGGACATCCTCGTACGGGCGGACGATCCACGGCATCCGGCCTGGTCGGCTGCCGGCTGACCGGCTCAGGGGCGGCCGCCGATCAGCGCCACGGCCTCCGCTCCGGCCCGGCAGCCCTCCTCCGCGGCCGTACGGGCATCCGCACCCGCCAGCCGTGCGGCGAGAAACGCCCCCGTGAAGGCGTCCCCGGCGCCCGTGGTGTCCAGGACCTGGGCGGCGCGGGACGGGAGACGGGCGGTGACCGTGCCGGCCTCGGCCACCAGCGCGCCTCCGGCGCCCAGCGTCACCACGGTCAGCGGGACCGACCGGCTGAGTTTGACGGCGGCGTCGGCGGGGTCGGGCAGGCCGGTCAGCAGCCGCGCCTCGTCCGTGTTCGGCAGCAGGACGTCCACGCCGTCGAGGTCCGACAGCAGCCGTTCGACGCCGCGTTCCCGGATGAAGCCCGCGGAGGCCGGATCGATGCTCACCGTGACGCCTGCCTTCCGTGCCGCGCTCATCGCCGCGAGCGCCGTCGCACGACTGGTGCCGGAGAAGAGCAGATAGCCGGACAGATGCAGGTGGCCGATCCCTTCGAGCAGATCGAGGGACCAGTCGGCCGGGCACAGCCGCAGTACGGCGCCGCTGTCCGTGAGGAACGTCCGCTCCGCGGTGCGGTCGACGAGGGCGACGACCGTCGCGGTCGGCACCTCGTCGTCGGGCACGAGCAGCGGCCGCACGCCCGCGGTCCGCAGCCGTGCCGCGTGCCACTCCAGGTCGGCGACGCCCGCGCGGGCGAGCAGTCGTACATCGCGGCAGCCCCGGTACGCCGCCCAGCACGCCACGTTCGAGCCGGCGCCCCCGGGCACGATGCGGATCGTGGCGGGGGTGTCCGTGCCGTGCGCGAGCGGGGCGCTGTACCGGGCCACGACGTCGGTGACGACATCGCCCACGACGAGGAGCCCGGTCATGCGTATGCCGCTGCGATCCGTGCCGCGAGCCGGACATTGCCGCGCACGGCGGCCAGGTTGGCCTCGAGGGACGCGCCGTCGGTGTACCGCGTCAGCCGCTCGAGGAGGAACGGTGTGACGGCCTGCCCGGTGACGCCCTCTTCGCGCGCCTCCTCGAGCGCCCGCGCCAGCACCCGGTCGTGCAGGGCCGGGTCCAGCTGTTCCTCCACCGGGACGGGATTGGCCACGATCAGCGAGGAGCGCGGTTCGGCGAGGGCGTCCTTGGCGCGCATCACGGCGGCGACCTCCTCGGGGGAGTCGACCGTCCAGTCGACCGGTTCGCCGGAGGAGGCCAGGTAGAAGCCGGGGAAGTGACCGGTCCCGTAGCCGATCACGGTCACCCCCAGGGTCTCCAGCCGCTGCAGGGTGGCCGGGACGTCCAGGATCGACTTCACGCCCGCGCAGACCACCGTGATGCCGACCTGGGCGAGGAGCCGCAGGTCCGCCGACTCGTCCTGGGTCTCGGTCCAGCCCCGGTGCACGCCGCCCAGGCCGCCGGTCGCGAAGACCCTGAGGCCGGCCAGATCGGCGAGGAACGCCGTGGCGGAGACGGTCGTCGCGCCGCTCGCGCCCGTGGCGACGGCGGGAGCGAGGTCGCGGTGGCCGAACTTGCGCATCCCGGGGTCGCCCGCGACCCGTTCCAACTCGGCCTTGGTGAGCCCGACATGGGCTCTGCCGTCGAGCACGGCGATGGTGGCCGGGACGGCGCCGCCCGCGCGGACGAGGGCCTCCAGCTCCGTCGCGACGGCCAGATTGCGGGGACGCGGCAGTCCGTGCGCGATGATCGTCGACTCCAGGGCCACGACGGGCACCCCGGTATCGAGGGCTTCCCTTACCTCTTCGGACACCATGGCTGCGGTCTTCGGCATGTCCCATCCCTGGCGCGGCGGAGCGGGGCGCAAACCTCGGCCGGACGGGAATCGCGACGATTGGAAGGAAAGTTTACTGACAACCATTGACAGGGGCATGGCCGCTTGCCACCATCCCGGCAGCGGCTTGGCGCGGCGCCCGACCTCGTGGGCGTGACGCGCTCAGCGAGAGCTCTGACCCGGCCGCCGTACGCCGAGCCCTGCCCGGGAGCGGCGCGTCGCAAGGAGTCCAGCTCTCGCCGTCCCCGTCCAGGGAGCCAGGTATGCGCCTGACCGCCTCCACCCCACCACGCCGGACCGCGGTACTCGCCCTCTCCGCCGTACTGCTGCTGATCGCCGCAGTCCTCGTCGCCCGTCCCGGCAGGGCCGATGCCGCCGGTACAGAAACCGCCGCCGCGGACCCCCTCATCTCGCGCGGCAGGACCGCCACCGCCTCGTCCCTCGAAGGATCCGGCTTCGCCGCCTCCAACGCCTTCGACGGCAACACAGCCACCCGCTGGGCCTCCGCGGAGGGCCAGGACCCCCAGTGGATCAGCGTCGACCTCGGCGGCGCCGCCACCGTCTCCCGGGTCACGCTCGACTGGGAGGTGGCCCACGCCCGGCAGTACCGCATCGAGATGTCCGCCGACGGCGCCACCTGGACCACTGTGGCCACGGAGACCGCGGGTGACGGCGGTAAGGACGAGTTCACCGGCCTCGCCGGCAAGGGACGCTATCTGCGCGTCCACGGCACCGCACGCGGCACCCAGTACGGCTACTCGCTCTGGGAGGTCGACGTCTACGGCACGGTCGGCGGGGGCGAACCGCCGACCGGCGCCTTCACCGTCGTCGCGGCGGGCGACATCGCCGCACAGTGCACCGCGTCCTCCAGCTCCTGCGCCCACCCGAAGACCGCCGCCAGGGCCCAGCAGATCAACCCGAAGTTCTATCTGACGATGGGCGACAACCAGTACGACGACGCCCGTCTCTCCGACTTCCGCAACTACTACGACAAGACCTGGGGCGCCTTCAAGTCGAAGACCCGGCCGGTGCCCGGCAACCACGAGTCGTACGACCCGGCGGGCGAGTTCGTGGGGTACAAGCAGTACTTCGGCGCCATCGCCTACCCGCAGGGCAAGCCCTACTACAGCTACGACGAGGGCAATTGGCACTTCATCGCCCTCGACTCCAACACCTTCGACGACTCGTCCCAGATCAGCTGGCTCAAGGACGACCTCGCCCGCAACGGCAAGAAGTGCATCGCCGCCTACTGGCACCATCCGCTCTTCAGCTCCGGCGGACACGGCAACGACCCCGTCGGGAGGCCCGTCTGGGACATCCTGTACCGCGCCAAGGCGGATCTCGTCCTCGGCGGCCACGACCACCACTACGAGCGCTTCGCGCCGCAGGACCCCGCCGGCCGGGCCACCGCCGACGGCATCGTCCAGATCGTCGGCGGAACGGGCGGCGCCGAGCCCTACGCGATCGAGGAGATCCAGCCCAACAGCCAGAAGCGCATCAGCGGCCCGTACGGCGTGCTGAAGCTGGACTTCACCGACACGACGTACCGCTGGAGCTACGTGGGCACCGACGGCTCCGTCAAGGACACCAGCCCCACCTACACCTGCCACTGACGATGTATCTGGCCACCACCGGCCGGCCTGACACGCCGCCCGCACCGGGATCAGTACCCGGGGCGGCGCGGCGGGTCCCCGGCACAGTGATCGCGCTCGGAGCGGTCAGCCTCGTCACCGACATCTCCTCCGAGATGGTCACCGCCGTGCTGCCGCTCTACTTCGTCCTCGGACTGGGCCTGTCGCCTCTCCAGTTCGGCTTCCTCGACGGCCTGTTCAACGGCGTGACCGCCCTGGTACGGCTCGCCGGCGGCCATGCCGCCGACCGGGGCGGCCGGCACAAACGCGTCGCCGGTGCCGGCTACGCGCTCTCCGCCTTCTCCCGGCTCGGGTTGCTGCTCGCGGGCGGCGCGACCGGAGGCATCGCGGCCGCACTGGCCGCCGACCGGATCGGCAAGGGCATCAGAACGGCTCCCCGCGACGCGATGATCACACTCAGCAGTCCGCCGGAGACACTGGGCCGGGCCTTCGGCGTCCACCGCGCCATGGACACGACGGGAGCGCTCCTCGGGCCGCTCGCCGCGTTCGGGCTGCTGTGGGCGACCGCGGACGCCTACGACGCGGTGTTCGTCGTGAGCTTCTGCACCGGGCTGCTGGGCGTGGTGCTGCTGGCCCTGCTGGTACCGGGGCACTTCACCCTGCCCGCCCCCACTCCCACCCTCGCCACGGGCCCCGCCCCCGCCCGCCGTTCGCTGCTCGATCCGCTCCGAAGTCCCGCCTTCCGCCGCATACTCGCCGCCGCCGCGCTGCTCGGCGTGGCGACCATCGGCGACGCGTTCGTCTACCTGCTGCTGCAGCGCCGGCTGGATGTGGGCGTGGTCTGGTTCCCGCTCCTGCCGCTCGGCGCCGCGGCCGTCTACCTGCTGCTCGCCGTCCCGGCCGGCCGCCTCGCCGACCGCGTGGGCCGCCGGATCCCTTTCCTGTGCGGGCACGCGGCCCTGCTCGCTGCCTACCTGCTGCTGCTGACACCGATCAACGGCACGGCTCTCCTCACCCTCGTACTGCTTCTCGTCGGCGCCTTCTACGCGACCACCGACGGCGTGCTGATGGCGCTCGCCGGACCCCTGCTGGCCGCTGCCCGGCGGGCGAGCGGCCTCGCGCTGCTCCAGACCGGCCAGGCGGTGGCCCGGCTGATCGCCGCCGCCGGATTCGGCGCCGCGTGGACGTGGTGGGGCCCGAGGCCCGCGCTCGCCGCGGCCGCCGCCGCGATGCTCACCGCCCTGGTGCTCGCCCGGGCCGTTCTGCCCCGTACGGAACAGGAAAGGCAGTCGCCATGAAGCCGCCCCCGCCCCCGTCCACGCGTCCGTCCACGCCCGGTTCCCGCCGGCGGATCGGCGCACTCGTGCTCGCCACGGTGGTGCTGACCGGCGTCGCTGTCGGCTACACCGTGAGCGTGTCCGGCCGCGGCGACAATCCGGCCGTGGCGGAGGAATCGTTCGAACTGGCCGGTCCCCGGCTGTACTTCCGCAGCACCCAGGAAGAAAACGGCCGCATAGCCCACCGGCCCACGGCGGAGCAGGCACCGGACGCGCCCCGCACGACCGGCGGGCCCTCCTGCGACCGCTTCCACGCGGCGGGCGGCACCGCGCTGTGTCTCCAGCGCCGCCCCGGCGTACCACCGCGCGCCTACGCGGTCGTCCTCGACCGCCGGCTGCGCGAGACCCGCCGCGTCGCGATGCCCGGAATCCCCGACCGGGCCCGGGTGTCGGCGTCCGGACGCATGCTGTCGTGGACGATGTTCGCCGTGGGGGACTCGTACGCCGGCTCGTCCTTCTCCACGCGCACCTCCATTCTCGACCTGCGCACCGGTTACCTGATCAAGAACATGGAACAGATCCCCCTCATCGTCGACGGCCGCCGCTACCACGCGCCGGACGTCAACTACTGGGGCGTCACCTTCGCCCGCGACGACAACCGTTTCTACGCGACGGTCTCGTCCAAGGGGCGGACCCGTCTCGTGGAGGGCGACATGCGCACCTGGTCGGCGCGGGCCCTGCGCGAGAACGTCGAGTGCCCCTCACTGTCACCGGACAACGGGCGGATCGCCTTCAAGAAGAAGACCGGCGGCGGCGACCGGGGCAGGCCGTGGCGACTCCACGTCCTCGACCTCAGGACCATGCGCGAGCATCCCCTGGCGGAGACGCGCGGCGTGGACGACCAGGCGGCGTGGCTCGACGACGACACGATCGCGTACGCGCTGCCGCGGGAGGACGGGCGGGGCACCGACGTCTGGACGGTCCCCGCGGACGGTACGGGGCGGCCCCGTCTGCACGTGGCGCATGCGTCGTCCCCGACGCCGGTGCGGTGACGGGCGTAGGGGAGGCAGCGAACGTCCGCCGGGAAGCACCTCCCTCGGCGACCGAGGCGGGCGGTAGGGCAACGCCCCGGCGCAGCGGCCACGCCCCTGTGCCGGGGCCACCGCCCTGCGCCCGTGCCGCCGCCCTATGCCGGGGCCACCGCCCTGCGCACCGCCAGTCCGGCCATCGGCAGCAGGAGCACCACGCCCACCGCGTTCAGCCAGCCGTACCCCGCCTGCGCCACCACCAGGCCCGCCGCCGCGCCGCCCACACCCGCCGCCGTGTTCATGGCCAGGTCGGACAGGCCCTGGACCGCCGCCCTCGTGGGCTGCGGGACGGACTCGGTGAGCAGCGTGGAGCCGGAGACGAGTCCGGCCGACCAGCCGAGGCCGAGGAGGAACAGCCCCGCCGCGGTCTGTCCGTGGTTGCCGCCCGCGGTTCCGGCCAGCACCGCGGCCGCGCAGAGCAGGCCCGCCGCCAGCCCGATCACGGCGAGCCGTCCGACGCGGTCGGCGAGCCGGCCCATCACCGGGGAGAAGGCGTACATGCCCGCGATGTGGCCGCTGATCACCAGGCCGATCAGCTCGATGCCGGCCCCGTGGTGACCGAGCGCGACCGGCGTCATGGACATGATCGACACCATGGCGGTGTGCGACACGGCCACGGTCACCAGCGCCAGCCGCGCCATGGGCGACTCGCGTACGGCGAGCAGCCCCGCCTTCAGCGACCGGCCCTCGGGGGAGCGGTCGGCCGGGGACATCGCCCGTGCCGTGAGCAGCGGGTCGGGCCGCAGCAGGACCAGTACGAGGACGGCGGAGACGAGGAACACCCCGGCCGCCCACAGGAACGGCCCGGCGGCCGGCGGTATGCCGAGGCCCGACACGCTCCGGCCGGCCGGTGAGGCGATGTTGGGTCCGAGCACCGCGCCGATGGTCGTCGCCCATACGACGGTGGAGATGGCCCGGCCGCGCCGCTCGGGCTCCGCGAGGTCGGCGGCCGCGAACCGGGCCTGCAGATTGGCGGACGACGCGGCTCCGAAACCCGCCATCCCGACCAGCAGGAGCGGGAAGTGGTCGAGGACGGCGGCGACCACGACCACTCCCGCGCCGAGCGCGCCGATGAGATAGGCCAGTACCAGTCCGGGCCGGCGGCCCCGCGCGGTCATCAGGGCGGCCAGCGGCACGGACAGGATCGCGGTGCCGGCGACGGTGGCGGTCGGGGCGAGCCCGGCGAGGGCCTCTGTGCCGCTGACCTCGTGGGCGAGCACCGTGGCCAGTGCGATACCGGTGGCGACCCCGAGCCCGCCGAGGATCTGGCTGGCGATCAGCACAGCGTTGATACGCCTGCGTATCGCGGGCAGTTCGTCCACCGCCACGGCGGTCTTGGCTGCTTCGGGTATGTCAGGAGCGTCGGACGGCATGGTCACCGACGCAGTGTCTCAGAACCGGACGCGGGGCTCGCCTGCCGGGCAGATCCGGGAAACAGCCCGCATCAAAGGCTCCGCATCCTCAGAACAGCGGCTGCGGCAGCACACCCTCGAGAGCCAGCAGCCGCCGTTTGGTCTCCAGTCCTCCACCGAAGCCCCCGAGCCCGCCGTCCGTCTCGACCACGCGGTGGCACGGCACGACGACCGGCAGCGGATTGGACCCCATCGCCGCTCCCACCGCCTGTGCCGCGCCCGGCTGGCCGACGCGGGCCGCGAGCTCCCCGTATCCGACGACCGCCCCGTATCCCACGCCGGCCAGCAGCTCCCGCAGCACCTGCCGGTTGAAGCCGGCCGAGAGCGACCAGTCCAGCGGCAGGTCGAACGTGCGCAGCGTGCCCGCGAAGTAGGCCTGGAGCTGGCGTATCGGCTCGGCGAGCCGGCCCGCCGGGTCCTCGACGGGCTCTGCCCCCAGCCGGTCCGCCAGCTGCGCGGGCATCCGGTCCCGTACGGCCGGCCCGGCGTGGAAGGCCACGCTCACCAGGCCCGCGTCGGTCGCGGCGAGGAGCAGCGGGCCGATGTCGGTGCCGGTCACGGCCCACTCGAAGGTCTTCATGCCGACCACCGTACGGCGGGCCACTGACAGTCGGGCCCCGCACTGCCCGCCGCACGGTGACGGGCGGTCGGCCGGCGTCGGTCAGCCGACGGCGTCCCGCACGATGTCGGGGTTGTTGGTGATGATCCCGTCCACACCGAAGCCGGCCACGCGCGTGGCGGCCGCCGCGTCGTTCACGGTCCAGGTGCTGACCCGCAGGCGCTTGCCGTGCGCGCCCTTGAGGGCGTGCACCGCGGCGACGTACTCGGCGCTGAGGGACGTGTGCGTGGGGTTGATCTGGTCGGTGAAGGCCGCGTACGAGGGCAGGTCGGCGACCGCGGGGGTGCCGAGGAAGCCGGTCGTGAGGTCGGGGCGCTGCTGGTGCACCGCCCTGACGCTGTCCGCGCCGAAGCTCTGGATGACGAGCCTGCTCCGCACGTGGCTCCGGTCGAGCCAGCCCTCCTGGCCCAGTACGCGCAGGGTGTCCTTCTCGATGCCGGGGTAGAGCTCCGGCTTCTTGATCTCCAGGAGCAGCTTCTGGTTGTTCTCGTCCACGCGCTCCAGGTACTGCTTCAGCGTCGGCACCCGGGCGCCCGCCCATTCGGCGCCGCGCCAGCTGCCCGCGTCCAGGGTGGCGATCTCGGCGGCGGTGAAGTCCTTCACCTTCCACGGCGCGCGGTCGGGGAAGCGCTGCTCCACGTCGGTGGTCCTCGCGAGTGAGTCGTCGTGCATGACGACGAGCTCCCCGTCCTTGGTGCGCTGGACGTCGTTCTCCACCCAGGCGAAGCCCATCTCGTCGGCGAGGTCGACCGCCGCGAGGGTGTTCTCCGGTGCGTAGGCGGACGCGCCGCGGTGAGCGATCACCTGAGGAGCGTCCTCACGGCCGGCGGCGGACTGCTCGGTTCCTGCCGCGGAGCCGGGCAGCACCAGCGCGGTGAGTCCCAGAGTCGTGGCGGCCAATACAGCGACGGGGCGTGCGTACACGGGTTCTTCCTCACGTCGTCGGATCACGGACGGGCCGAGAGTGGCAGTTCCCGGCCAACGAGGCACAGGCGAAGTATGGCCACAAGGTGAACGGGTCCGCCCCCGGGCGGTCTTGGGCGTGGTTCCGAGTGGGCGGACTCGGTGCCCGGGTCGACAAATCTCTGTGAAGACGTCCGCCCGTACTTCCGTGCGCGGTTCCGCGAGCCGTACGCTCGCCCAGAACCAGACGTTCCGTCCAAGATCGCGGGGATCGTAGGGCGCCGGGGATCACAAGGGACGAAAGGTGCACGGGATGCAGGGCACGGTGGACGGTTTCGGCTACGGCCTCGTCACCCCGGTGGCGGCCTACGTGATGGCATGCCTCGGAGGAGCACTGGGACTGCGCTGCACCACGAGGTCCGTACGGGGCGAGGGCTCGTTCCGGCCGGGCTGGCTGGCGCTCGGCGCTACGGCGATCGGCTCGGGCGTCTGGAGCATGCATTTCATCGCGATGATGGGCTTCACCGTCGAAGAGGCCCCCATCGGCTACGACAAGGCGACGACCTTCGCCAGCCTGGCCGTGGGCATCGTGATGGCGGGCATCGGGATCTTCATCGTCGGCCACCGTGGCGCGACCCGGATGTCCCTCGTCACCGGCGGGACGATCACCGGACTCGGGGTGGCCTCCATGCACTACCTGGGCATGAACGGCATACGACTGCCGGGACGCATCGAGTACGACACCCTCACGGTCGCCCTGTCGGTCCTGGTCGCCGTCGTCGCGGCCACCGCGGCGCTCTGGGCGGCGGTGTCCGTCCACGGCTTCATGGTCAGCCTGGGCGCCAGCCTGCTCATGGGCCTCGCCGTGAGCGGAATGCACTACACCGGGATGGCCGCCGTGAGCGTCCATGTCCATGAGGCGGTGGACGCCGCCGTCGCCGGCGACCCGCCGGCCGAACTCCTCGCCCCGATGCTCGTGGGTCCCGCCGTGTTCCTGCTGGTCGCCGGCATCGCGGTCCTGTTCGACCCGCTGCTCGTGACCGGCGGTCCTGACCGGCACGGGCGCGGCGACGGCAGGGCGCTGCGCCCCGATCTGCCCGCGCCGGGGATCCGGCGGCCCGTCGCCCGGGCCTCCGGACGGGGGGCCGGGCGGGACCCCTGGGGAGCGGACCGCCGCTGAGGCGACCGGTCCGCCACCGTTCACGCCCCGACTGTCAGTGGGTGGTCGTACGGTTGTTGCATGCGGCCCGTTTCCAAGATCGAACGTACGGTGGCGCCTTTCGAGGTCGTCAGCCACTTCCAGCCCAGCGGTGACCAGCCGACGGCCATCGCCGAGCTGGAGCGACGCATCCGTGCCGGTGAGAAGGATGTCGTCCTGCTCGGAGCGACGGGCACCGGCAAGTCGGCGACCACGGCATGGATGATCGAGAAGCTCCAGCGGCCCACCCTGGTCATGGCGCCGAACAAGACCCTGGCCGCCCAGCTGGCGAACGAGTTCCGCGAGCTCCTGCCGAACAACGCGGTGGAGTACTTCGTCTCGTACTACGACTACTACCAGCCCGAGGCGTACGTCCCGCAGTCGGACACCTACATCGAGAAGGACTCCTCGGTCAACGAGGAGGTGGAGCGGCTGCGGCACTCCGCGACCAATTCCCTCCTCACCCGGCGCGACGTCGTCGTGGTCGCCTCCGTCTCCTGCATCTACGGCCTCGGCACCCCGCAGGAGTACGTGGACCGGATGGTGCAGCTCAAGGTCGGCGACGAGATCGACCGCGACCAGCTGCTGCGCCGCTTCGTCGACATCCAGTACACCCGTAACGACATGGCCTTCCAGCGCGGCACCTTCCGGGTGCGCGGCGACACCATCGAGATCTTCCCGGTCTACGAGGAGCTCGCCGTCCGGATCGAGATGTTCGGCGACGAGATCGAGGCGCTGTCCACGCTGCACCCGCTCACCGGCGAGATCCTCAGTGAGGACCGGTCGCTGTACGTGTTCCCCGCCAGCCACTACGTGGCGGGCCCCGAGCGCATGGAGAAGGCGGTCAACGGCATCGAGGCCGAGCTGGAGCAGCGCCTCGCCGAGCTCGACAAGCAGGGCAAGCTGCTGGAGTCCCAGCGGCTGCGCATGCGCACCACGTACGACATCGAGATGATGCGCCAGATCGGTTCCTGCTCCGGCATCGAGAACTACTCGATGCACTTCGACGACCGCGACCCCGGTTCCCCGCCGAACACCCTCCTCGACTACTTCCCCGAGGACTTCCTGCTCGTCATCGACGAGTCGCACGTCACGGTTCCGCAGATCGGCGCGATGTACGAGGGCGACGCGTCCCGCAAGCGCACTCTCGTCGACCACGGGTTCCGGCTGCCGTCCGCTCTCGACAACCGCCCGCTGAAGTGGGAGGAGTTCAAGGAGCGTATCGGCCAGACCGTCTATCTGTCGGCGACACCGGGCACCTACGAGCTCTCCCGCGGCGACGGCTTCGTGGAGCAGATCATCCGTCCCACCGGGCTCATCGACCCGCAGGTCGTCGTCAAGCCCACCGAGGGCCAGATCGACGACCTGGTGCACGAGATCCGCGAGCGCACGGAGAAGGACGAGCGGGTCCTGGTCACCACACTCACCAAGAAGATGGCCGAGGACCTCACCGACTACTTCCTCGAGCTGGGCATCCAGGTCCGCTATCTGCACAGCGACGTCGACACACTGCGCCGTGTGGAGCTGCTGCGGGAGCTGCGCTCCGGCGAGTACGACGTCCTGGTCGGCATCAACCTCCTGCGCGAGGGTCTCGACCTGCCGGAGGTGTCGCTGGTCGCGATCCTCGACGCCGACAAGGAGGGCTTCCTGCGCTCCGGCACCTCCCTGATCCAGACCATCGGCCGCGCGGCGCGCAACGTCTCGGGCCAGGTCCATATGTACGCGGACAAGATCACGCCGGCGATGGAGAAGGCCATCGAGGAGACCAACCGCCGCCGCGAGAAGCAGATCGCGTACAACACGGAGAACGGCATCGACCCGCAGCCGCTCCGCAAGAAGATCAACGACATCGTCGCGACCATCGCGCGCGAGGAGATCGACACCGAGGAACTGCTGGGCACCGGCTACCGCCAGGCAAAGGCCGACAAGCCGGGCAAGGGCGCCAAGGCGCCCGTCCCCTCGCTCGGCGCCGGCCGCAAGGGCGACATCCTCACCGACCGCCCCGCGGTCGAACTCGCCGGGATCATCGAGGAGATGACGGACCGGATGCGCGCGGCCGCCGCGGAGCTGCAGTTCGAGGTCGCCGCCCGACTGCGCGACGAGGTGGGCGAGTTGAAGAAGGAGCTGCGCCAGATGAAGGAGGCCGGACTCGCCTGAGCCCGGTGGGCGGGATGTGACGGGCGCGCACACCTGGTGTGTTGCAAGACCGACACAAAAACGGGCGACCGCGCCGCGCTGTCGGTGCGACTGCGTAGGGTGCTTGAACAACCGCACACATGGGCGGTGGCAATTCGCGAGAAGGGGACAGCGCGTGACGGTCAACATGACCAAGGGCCAGGCCATCAGCCTGCAGAAGAGTGACGGGGGCACCCTCACGGCGGTGCGGATGGGCCTCGGCTGGCAGGCAGCGCCCCGCCGCGGTCTGTTCGGCTCACGCACCCGGGAGGTCGACCTGGACGCCTCCGCGGTGCTGTTCGCCGACAAGCAGCCGGTGGACGTGGTCTTCTTCCGCCACCTCGTCAGCGACGACGGCTCCGTCAAGCACACCGGTGACAACCTGGTCGGCGGTGCCGGTTCCGGCGGTGACGACGAGGCGATCCTCGTCGACCTGCAGCGGGTCCCGGTCCACATCGACCAGATCGTCTTCACGGTGAACTCGTTCACCGGCCAGACGTTCCAGGAGGTGCAGAACGCCTTCTGCCGCATCGTCGACGAGACCAACGGCCAGGAGCTGGCCCGGTACACCCTTGACGGCGGCGGCCAGTACACCGCGCAGATCATGGCGAAGGTGCACCGCGCCGGCGCCGGCTGGCAGATGACGGCCCTCGGCAACCCGGCCAACGGCCGTACGTTCCAGGACCTGATGCCCGCGATCCTGCCGCACCTGTAGGAACCGGCGGCATACACCGTCGGACCGCAGCTCCCGGAGGCACAGCCGCCGGGAGCTGCCCGCGTACCAACCGCAACAGCAGCGCACCGAGGGGACAGAGCGATGACGGCCGAGCTGGTCCGGGGGCAGAACCACCCCTTGCCCGACAGCCGACTTGAGATCCGCGTGTCGGCCGGCCATCCGGTCGTCGCCTGCGCCACCTGCTCCGACGAGCGGGGGGCCGTGCGCGAGGAGTGGGTGGCACACCCCGGCGCCACCGGCCTGCCCGGCGTCGAGGTGCCGGAGCGCGCCGAGCGGTCCCCCCGGTTCGCCGTCGACCTGGACGCGGTGCCCGCGGAGGTGCACCAGGTCAACGTGCTGCTCGCGCTCCCCGTGGGCACGGGCGGCCCCGACCGCTTCGGCGTGACGGCCGCGCCCTTCGTGGCGGTCATGGCCAAGGACGGTTCCGAGCTGGCCAGTTTCACCATCACCGGCCTGGACACCGAGACCGCGCTGGTCGCCGTCGAGCTGTACCGCCGCCAGGGTGCGTGGAAGGTCCGCGCGGTGGGCCAGGGCTACGCGGGCGGGCTCGCCCAGCTACTGGCCGACCAGGGCATGGCCCAGGCCGACCGTATGGCGGCGGCCATCCAGGAGACCGCCGCCCCACGCGCGCTCCGCGCCGAGCCGGCCCGGCTGCACACGGCCGCCGACGCCGCGGGAGCGGCGTCCGGCCCGGACCAGCCGTCCCCCGCGGACGCCGCGCTCACCGGCGGCCTCACCACCCCCCAGCCCTCCGGCGCCGACCCCGCTCCACCGCAGACGCCCACGCCCGACGCCCCGCAGATGCCCGGCGGTCCCATCAACTACGCCCATCCGCGCAGGCAGTCGGCACCGCCCCCGCCGGCCCCCGCGGCGCAGCCCGGTGAGCCCGGCCGGCCGCCCGCACCGGTGGCCGGCGACGCGAGCGGCTGGTCCATGGAGGAGCGGCTCTACAACCAGGTCTGGGGCATGTTCGAGGACCTCGCCCGGGCCGTCGCGGCGTACCGCAGCGCCGTCGAGTTCGCCGAGAACCGGATGGACAAGGAGCTCGACAGCGTCCTGTCCGACCCCCGCAGCCGCATCGGAAGCACCGGGGACGCCGCGAGGGCCGCCGCGCGGGCCAAGTGCGAGCAGCTGACCGACCAGGCCCGCCAGGTCCTCGACCGCGACCTCGCCCAGCTGGCGGCGGAGTCCGAGGTCGTCGAGCCGGCGCTGCCGCCCGCGTTCGCCCGCTGGGACAACCCGTGCTGGCACGCCTACCGCGTCCCGATGGAGATCCCGATGGCGCTGCGCCTCGGCGATCTCCATCTGCCGGAGAGCCCCGAGCTGCGGATCCCGTGCCTGGTGAGGCTGCCGCTGGAGCGTGGCCTGTGGGTGGACAGCGGCCGCTCGAGCTCGGACGCCGCGATGGCGATGGACGAGGCGCAGTTGCGCCGGCTCGCCGTCGACTCGGCGGTCGCGCTCGCCGCCCGGCTGCTCGCCGTGTACCCGCCCGGCGAGTTCACCGTCCACGCCATCGACCCGGCCGGCTCCGCCGCCGCCTCGCTGGCGCCGCTGGTCGACTCCGGGGCCCTCGCCGGTCCGCCGGCCGCGGGCGCACAGGGCGTGAGCGCCGTCCTCGCCAAGCTCACCGAGCGGGTCGACCTGGTGACGATGGCGGTGCGCGGCGGGGCGGCCGACTCGCTCCCGCCCGGCCTCGACACCGGCGAGCAGTTGCTGATCGTCAACGACTTCCCGCACGGCTTCGACGACCGCGCGGTCACCCAGCTGCGTTATCTGGCCGACGAGGGCCCGGCCGTCGGTGTCCATCTGATGATGGTCGCGGACCGGGAGGACGCCACGGCCTACGGTCCGGTCCTCGATCCGCTGTGGCGCTCGCTGCTGCGCGTCACACCGGTCCCCGACGACCACCTGGCCGACCCGTGGGTGCGGCATGCGTGGACGTACGAGCCGCTGACCGTGCCCGAGGGCAGTGACGTGCTGCGGCAGGTGCTGACCCGCGTGACGGAGGCCCGGAGGTCCTGGAACCGCTGACCCTGCCGCAGGCCGGCCGCCGGCCGTCCCGCGGGCCACCGCCGGCCGTCCCGCGGGCCGGGCCTGCGCCGCCGGCCTGGTGACTTGACCTCTGCTTTACCTCCGCCTTTACCTTCCCTTGGTCTTTCATGTACCGTTCTTTACGCGGAGGGGAGTACTCCCGACTCGCGGCGTGCCCGTCAATACGGACCGACAGAGAGGTCCCGGGGCGTCGGCCCGTGGCGCACGGCCCGGGTGGAGGAGACCTCCGGCAGCGACGACGCTGATCAGTTGCCGTACGACGCCGGAGGCGCAGTGGACGTTTCAATGACTCTCTGGGTGCTGACCATTCTCGGTCTGAGCGCCCTCATCGCGGTCGACTTCTTCATCGGGCGCAAGCCCCACGACGTGTCGATCAAGGAAGCCGGCATCTGGACCGTGGTCTGGATCGTGCTGGCCGCACTCTTCGGCCTCGGCCTGCTGTTCGCCGGTGAGAGCCAGGCGTCGGGCGAGTTCTTCGCGGGATTCATCACCGAGAAGTCGCTGAGTGTCGACAACCTCTTCGTCTTCGTCCTGATCATGGCGAAGTTCGCGGTGCCGTCGCATCTGCAGCAGCGGGTGCTGCTGATCGGTGTCCTCATCGCCCTGGTGCTGCGCGCCATCTTCATCGCGGCCGGTGCGGCGATCATCGCCAGCTTCTCCTGGGTCTTCTACATCTTCGGCGCGTTCCTGATCTACACCGCCTGGAAGCTCATCCAGGAGGCGCGCTCGGACGAGGAAGAGGAGGAGTTCGAGGAGAACAGGCTCCTCAAGTCGATCGAGCACCGCTTCGGCGTCGCCGACAAGTACCACGGCACCAAGCTCTTCATCCGTAACAACGGGAAGCGCGTCCTGACGCCGCTGATGGTGGTCATGCTCGCCATCGGCACCACCGATGTGCTCTTCGCGCTGGACTCCATCCCCGCGATCTTCGGTCTGACCCAGGACCCGTACATCGTGTTCACGGCCAACGCCTTCGCCCTGATGGGTCTGCGCCAGCTGTACTTCCTCATCGGCGGCCTGCTCAGGAAGCTGGTCCACCTCAGCTACGGCCTGTCGGTGATCCTCGGGTTCATCGGTGTGAAGCTGGTGCTGCACGCCCTGCACGAGAGCGGTGTGCACGTCCCGGAGATCTCCATCCCGGTCTCGCTGGCCGTCATCTGCGGCGTGCTCGTCATCACGACCGTCACCAGCCTGATCGCCTCCAAGAAGCAGGCGGAGCGGGAGGCGGCCGAGGGCGTGAAGAAGGACAGCGTCGAGGCCTGACGGACCGCGCGGCCGCCGCGAGCGGAGCACGCACCGGCGGGTGCGGACGGAAGCACCGTCCGCACCCGCCGTCGTCCGTTCCCGGCGTCTCGTACCGTGACCCACGACAACACCCGGCCGAGACCGAGGACGTGACCGCCATCGCCATACGTACAGGCGCGAAGGAGCCGCTGCCCGCGCTGCGGCTGTACCGGACCGCGGAGAAGCCCCGGGCCGCCGTCCTGCTGCTGCACGGAGGCCGCGCCGACGCACTGGAGCCGCCGCCCGCCCTCAATCTCCCGCTCGCGCGGATGAGGCCGTTCGCGCGGGCCATAGGCCGCGCCACGGCCGGACAGCCTGTGACGCTCGGCCGGGTCCGCTACGGCCGTCGCGGCTGGAACGGCGAGCGCGCGGACGCGGCCCGTGACGCCTGCCTGGCCATGGAAGAACTGTCCGTCCTGACCGGCTCCGTGCCGACGGTCCTGGTGGGCCACTCCATGGGCGCGCGGGCCGCCCTGCACGCGGCGGGACATCCGCAGGTGAAGGCGGTCGTCGGTCTCGCCCCCTGGTGCCCACCGGAGGACCCGGTCGACCACTTGGAAGGCAGGACCGTGGTGCTGCTGCACGGCGACCGCGACCGGATCACCGACCCGGCGGAGACGTGGGCGTTCGCCGCACGGGCACGAGCGGCGGGCGCCGACGTCCGCGAACTGCCGATGCCCGGTGGCGACCACGCGATGCTCCGTGGCGCCGCCGACTGGCACGCGCACACCACACGTCTGGTGCTCGAACTGCTCGGCGCCGCGCGCTGAGCGAGCCAGTCGGGGACAGGACAGGACAGGACAGGCTTCGCGCCGGCCGTCGGGCCGGCGCGAAGCCCGGGTGCCTCACCAGCCGCGTGCGCGCCACTCGGCCAGATGCGGCCGCTCCTCGCCCAGGCTGGTGTCCTTGCCGTGCCCCGGATAGACCCATGTCTCGTCGGGGAGGCGTGCGAACAGCTTCTCCTCCACACCGTCGAGCAGACTCGTGAACGCCTTCGGATCGTTGTGGGTGTTGCCCACACCCCCGGGGAACAGGCAGTCACCGGTGAAGAGGTGCGGGTGGCCGTGCGGGTCGTCGTAGACGAGCACGATCGACCCCGGAGTGTGACCCACCAGGTGGCGGGCGGTCAGCTCCACGCGTCCCACCCGGATCGTGTCGCCGTCGTCGACGAGCACGTCGGTGGGGACGGGGATGCCGTCCGCGTCATGACGCCCGGCGTAGGTACGCGCGCCGGTCGCCCGGACCACGTCCTCCAGCGCCTGCCAGTGGTCGCCGTGCCGGTGCGTGGTCACCACGGAGGCGATGGAGTCGTCGCCGATCAGCTGCAGCAGCGTGTCCGGATCGGCCGCGGCGTCGATCAGCAGCTGCTCGCCGGTGGCCCGGCAGCGCAACAGATAGGCGTTGTTGTCCATCGGTCCGACCGCGACCTTGGAGATCATCAGGTCGGCGAGTTCGTGCACGTCCGCCGGGCCGCCGACCTTCACCGCTCCGCTGTATGTCATGCGTCTCAGCCTATAGCGGGGGCAGTACGGGCAGCGGGCCTCCGGCACACTCCAGGGCCGAGCCGTCGCGGCGGCCTGACAGCCAGCCCAGGACGTCGGCGGGGGAGCCCGAGACGGTGACCGGCGTGCCCTCGGAACCGCCCGTCCGCCACTCGCCGCCGGCGGCGAGGACCGTGGTCGGCGGCACGTCGGAGCGGCCGCTCCAGCGCTCGGCCAGGAACTCGGTCTCCCGCTCGGTGAACTCCTTCGGCAGGTCCTCCAGCTCGTAGCCGGCTCCCAGGTCGACATGGTGCAGCTCGACCTCGACGAGGCGGCGGAACGGGACCCGGGCGGCGCGGTCGGTCACGCCGTTGCGCAGCTCCACGGTGCGCTCCCAGTCGCCGGAGGCGCGGCCCGCCTCCTGGAAGCGTTCCGCGGAGGCCCGCAGGTCGTCGAGCTGCTCCGGGAGCGGGCGGGGCGCGTCGCGCTCGATGTCGGCGTCGCGCGCCTCACCTGTGACATACATCGGCCGGCCTTCGAGAACATTTACGAGCGCGTCGGCGTTACGGGAGATATGGGCCAGTACATGACCGCGGGTCCAGCCCGGCAGCCGTGACGGTCCGGCCACGGCCGCGTTGTCCAGTCCGGCGGCTGCGGTGAGGAGCCGGTCCGTCGCTTCACGTACAGAGCGCAGGTCGCTCACAGGATCGATCATGAGGTCGACCCTAGCCCCGCCCACTCGATCGGGTGAAGGTCTCGGCGGACGTCCTGAAATCGAATGCGCGTGCTATACGCTCGGTGGAGGCATCCTTGAAAGTCAGGCATTCATCTTCTGGCGGCCCCCATAGGCTGGGAATCAGCCTCGGACGGGGGCTGTGCCTCCGCTTCTACTCAGAAAGGTGCGGACCGGCGTGGCCGACCGTCTCATCGTTCGTGGCGCTCGCGAGCACAACCTGAAAAACGTCTCGCTCGACCTCCCGCGTGACTCCCTCATCGTGTTCACCGGGCTCTCGGGGTCTGGCAAGTCGTCCCTCGCGTTCGACACGATCTTCGCCGAGGGGCAGCGCCGCTACGTCGAATCGCTCTCCTCCTACGCCCGGCAGTTCCTCGGACAGATGGACAAGCCGGACGTCGACTTCATCGAGGGCCTCTCCCCGGCCGTCTCGATCGACCAGAAGTCGACCTCGCGCAACCCGCGCTCCACGGTCGGCACGATCACCGAGGTCTACGACTACCTGCGTCTGCTGTTCGCGCGCATCGGCAAGCCGCACTGTCCCGAGTGCCGCAGGCCCATCTCGCGCCAGTCGCCGCAGGCGATCGTCGACAAGGTGCTCGAGCTGCCCGAGGGCAGCCGCTTCCAGGTGCTCTCGCCGCTGGTGCGCGAGCGCAAGGGCGAGTTCGTCGACCTCTTCTCCGACCTGCAGACCAAGGGCTACAGCCGGGCGCGGGTCGACGGGAAGACCATCCAGCTCGCCGAGCCGCCCACGCTGAAGAAGCAGGAGAAGCACACCATCGAGGTGGTCGTCGACCGCCTCACGGTGAAGGACTCCGCCAAGCGCCGGCTCACCGACTCCGTCGAGACCGCGCTCGGACTCTCCGGCGGCATGGTCGTGCTCGACTTCGTCGACCTCCCCGAGGACGACCCCGAGCGCGAGCGGATGTACTCGGAGCACCTGTACTGCCCGTACGACGACCTGTCCTTCGAGGAGCTCGAGCCCCGCTCCTTCTCCTTCAACTCGCCCTTCGGCGCCTGCCCCGACTGCACCGGCATCGGCACGCGCATGGAGGTCGATCCCGAGCTGATCGTCCCCGACGAGGAGAAGTCCCTCGACGAGGGCGCGATCCACCCGTGGTCGCACGGCCACACCAAGGAGTACTTCGGCCGCCTGATCGACGGGCTCGCCCAGGCTCTCGGCTTCTCCACGGACATGCCCTGGGCCGGGCTGCCCGCCCGCGCCAAGAAGGCCCTGCTGCACGGCCACAAGACCCAGCTCGAGGTCCGCTACCGCAACCGCTACGGACGTGAGCGCGCCTGGACGACCCCGGCCTTCGAAGGGGCCGTGCAGTTCGTCAAGCGGCGGCACTCCGAGGCCGAGAGCGACTCCAGCAGGGAGCGCTTCGAGGGGTACATGCGCGAGGTGCCGTGCCCCACCTGTGAGGGCACCCGGCTGAAGCCGATCGTCCTCGCGGTCACCGTGATGGAGAAGTCCATCGCGGAGGTCTCCGCGATGTCCATCAGCGAGTGCGCCGAGTTCCTCGGCCGCCTCAAGCTCAACGCCCGCGACAAGAAGATCGCCGAGCGGGTCCTCAAGGAGGTCAACGAGCGGCTGCGCTTCCTGGTCGACGTCGGCCTGGACTATCTGTCGCTCAACCGCGCCGCCGGCACCCTGTCCGGCGGCGAGGCCCAGCGGATCCGGCTCGCCACCCAGATCGGCTCCGGCCTCGTCGGCGTGCTCTACGTCCTCGACGAACCGTCCATCGGTCTCCACCAGCGGGACAACCACCGGCTGATCGAGACCCTCGTCCGTCTGCGCGACATGGGCAACACGCTCATCGTCGTGGAACACGACGAGGACACGATCAAGGTCGCCGACTGGGTCGTCGACATCGGCCCCGGCGCGGGCGAGCACGGCGGCAAGGTCGTGCACTCCGGGTCGCTGAAGCAGCTGCTGTCCAACAAGGAGTCGATCACCGGGCAGTACCTGTCCGGGAAGCGGTCCATCCCGACCCCCGACCTGCGCCGCCCGGTGGACCCGTCGCGCAGGCTGACCGTGCACGGCGCCCGGGAGAACAACCTCCGGGACATCGACGTCGCGTTCCCGCTCGGCGTCCTCACGGCCGTCACCGGGGTCTCCGGCTCCGGAAAGTCGACTCTGGTCAACGACATCCTCTACACCCACCTCGCCCGCGAGCTGAACGGCGCGAAGTCGGTCCCGGGCCGGCACACCCGGGTCGACGGCGACGACCTTGTCGACAAGGTCGTCCACGTCGACCAGTCGCCCATCGGCCGCACCCCGAGGTCCAACCCGGCGACGTACACGGGCGTCTTCGACCACGTCCGCAGGCTCTTCGCGGAGACGATGGAGGCCAAGGTCCGCGGCTATCTGCCCGGCCGGTTCTCCTTCAACGTCAAGGGCGGCCGCTGCGAGAACTGCTCCGGCGACGGCACCATCAAGATCGAGATGAACTTCCTGCCGGACGTCTACGTCCCGTGCGAGGTCTGCCACGGAGCGCGGTACAACCGCGAGACGCTGGAGGTCCACTACAAGGGCAAGTCCATCGCCGAGGTCCTGGACATGCCGATCGAGGAGGCACTGCACTTCTTCGAGGCCGTCCCGACGATCTCCCGCCATCTGCGCACCCTCAACGAGGTGGGACTCGGTTACGTCAGGCTCGGTCAGTCCGCGCCGACGCTGTCGGGCGGGGAGGCGCAGCGTGTGAAGCTGGCGTCCGAACTGCAGAAGCGGTCCACGGGCCGCACGGTCTACGTCCTGGACGAGCCGACCACCGGTCTGCACTTCGAGGACATCAGCAAGCTGATCAACGTGCTGTCCGACCTCGTCGACAAGGGGAACTCGGTGATCGTCATCGAGCACAACCTCGATGTCATCAAGACGGCGGACTGGGTCGTGGACATGGGGCCTGAAGGCGGCAGCGGCGGCGGCCTGGTGATCGCCGAGGGCACACCCGAGCAGGTCGCGGGTGTCCCGGCGAGCCACACCGGCAAGTTCCTGCGGGACATCCTCGACGCGGACCGGATCAGCGACGCGGCGGCGGCGGTGCCGGCGGCGCGCAGGCCGGCGAAGTCGGCGAAGGCGGGGGCTTCGGTGAAGGCGGCGGCGACGGTGGCGAAGCCTGCGAAGAAGACGGCGGCGCGGGCGGCGCGGAAGGCGTGACGACGTGAGTGGGGGCGGGTCCGCGCAGCGGAGCCGCCCCCACCCGCCCGACGCCGCGGCGATCTCCGCCGGTATCGTCGGGTCTGTCGGGGCAGCGATGCCGCCCGACGAACCAGACGACACCCGACTCGACCCACCCATGGAGCCCCCATGTCCCCGACCGCCCGCCGTACCGTCCTGAAGGGCGCCGCCGTCGCCGGGGCCGCCGGGCTGGGGGTCGTCGGATGTTCCACCGACTCCAAGCTGGGGCACGCGGAGGTGCCCACCCCCACCGCACCCGTGGACCTGGGTCCGGCGGACGCCGTTCCCGTCGGCGGGGCCAAGCTGTACCGGGAGCAGCGTCTGATCGTGCACTGCCCCGCAGAGGGCCAGTACAAGGCCTTCAGCGCCCAGTGCACCCACGCCGGCTGTGTCCTCGACAAGGTGGAGGGCACCGAGGGCAACTGCCCCTGCCACGGCAGCCGTTTCGATGTGACCACCGGCAAGGCGCTGAAGGGCCCGGCCACCGTGCCGCTGCCCGAGGTCCCCGTCAGCGCCGAGGGCGGCAACCTCGTCGCGGGCCCCGGCGCGTAACCCGCAGGACCCGCGGCCGCAGGGCCGCACCCGCCAGGGCGCCCGCGGAAACGCGCCCGCAGGGCCCCACACCCGCGAGAACCCACACCCGCGAGAACCCGCGCCCGCGGGACACGCTGCTCAGTCCCAGGCCCAGGAGATGCCCAGGATCCCCGGGCGGACCCCCTGCTCCACGAGGTGCACCGTGCGGTGCCGCGCACCGGGTGTGAGTTCCGTGCGGGCGCCCCGCGGCGCCCCTGTCGTGGCCCGGGAGAAGCGGTGGCACCGCTCGGGCAGGGCGCCCTGCTCGAAGCGCACCTGCAGCATGTAGTGCCCGCCCGCGGAGCTGAAGCCGCGTACGTACTCGGTGCTCGGCCCGCCGGTCCCGTCCTCGAAGCCGTAGCCGAAGACGTACGTCTCGCCCTCCCGCAGCGGGGCGTCGAAGAGCAGCTCGGCGACCACGACGCCGCTCGCCCGGTCCCACCTCACCTTCCCCGGGCGGCAGTTCTCCAGGGCGCTCACCTCCACGGCCGCCGGGTCGCAGCCCGTCCCGCCGCGGTGGACGGCGAGACAGCGGTCGACGCCGTCGCGGTGGGCGCGTACGACCTGCTGCGAGTCGCGTCCCAGCAGCTGTCTTGCCGCACCGATCCGCACCCGTTCCTGGTGCCCGATGGTGTGCAGGCCCTGGCCCTCGGGGGAGCGGAGACCGGTGAGGAGCCGTTCCGCCGCGTCCAGGGAGTCCACGAGCGCGTGGTGGGGGCGGCCGGCGGGCCCCTCGGCCTCCGACGGCCCGCCGTCCTCGCCGTTGCCGAGCAGCCGCACCAGGGATCGGGCAGGGAGGCCGAGGACCTCCTCCAGGGCCCGCACCGCCCGTAGCGACTCGGGGCGCTGCGGGCGCCGGGCGCCCTGCTGCCAGTAACTGAGGCTCGTCACGCCGACCTTGATCCCACGGTGGGCGAGGTGGTGCTGGACGCGCTGGAGCGGCAGGCCCCGGACGGCGAGGGCGGCGCGGAGCGCGAGATGGAAGGGGCCGGTGTTCAGCACCTGTGCCAGTTCGGCCTCGGTGTGGCCCATGGATTCCTCCGGGAACGTGGAGCGCCGGACGGAAGTGTTCACATCCGGGTCGGGCCGTTCACAGCGCCGCGTAATCCCGCATTGAAGCGTGTTGACCTGCGCGCGACAAGGGCCGTCGCCCATCGGCGTCCGGCGCCCGCCGTGGCGGAGGGAAAGGGGGTGGTCATGTCCCTGACCAGAGTCGCCGGCCTGTCACTGTCCGCCAGTAGGGTGGACGGCATGGCCGACCCCTCCAGCTACCGCCCCAAGCCGGGACAGATCCCCGACTCGCCAGGGGTCTACCGGTTCCGCGACGAGCACCGCCGGGTGATCTACGTCGGCAAGGCGAAGAGCCTGCGCCAGCGCCTCGCCAGCTATTTCCAGGACCTGGCGAATCTGCACCCGCGCACCCGCACCATGGTGACCAGCGCGGCCTCCGTCGAGTGGACGGTGGTCTCCACCGAGGTGGAGGCGCTTCAGCTGGAGTACTCCTGGATCAAGGAATACGACCCCCGGTTCAACGTCAAGTACCGCGACGACAAGAGCTATCCGTATCTGGCGGTCACCCTCAATGAGGATTTCCCCAGGGTGCAGGTCATGCGCGGCGCCAAGCGCAAGGGCGTGCGGTACTTCGGTCCTTACGGGCACGCCTGGGCCATCCGCGAGACCGTCGACCTGATGCTGCGCGTCTTCCCGGTGCGCACCTGCTCCGCGGGAGTCTTCCGCAACCACGTGCAGAAGGGCCGCCCCTGTCTGCTCGGCTACATCGGCAAGTGCTCGGCGCCCTGTGTGGGCCGCGTCACCCCCGAGGAGCACCGCGAACTGGCCGAGGAGTTCTGCGACTTCATGGCCGGCCGCACCGGCACCTACATCCGCCGCCTCGAGAAGCAGATGATGGCCGCCGCGGAGGAGATGGAGTACGAGAAGGCCGCCCGGCTGCGCGACGACATAGAGGCCCTCAAGCGCGCCCTCGAGAAGAACGCGGTGGTGCTGGCCGACGCGACCGACGCCGACCTCATCGCGCTCGCGGAGGACGAGCTGGAGGCCGCCGTGCAGATCTTCCACGTCCGCGCTGGCGGCGGCCGGCGGCCCCGCGGGCGGGGGAGCCGGCAAGTGACG
>NZ_JBFAQK010000070.1:0-39080 GCF_040677245.1 Streptomyces kurssanovii | reverse complement strand
CGGGCTCCGCCCGGACCCGCCACCGCGCTCCGCGCGGTGTTTCGGGGGCTCTGCCCCCGGACCCCCGCGCCTCAAACGCCGGCGGGGCTGACTTTGTCACGGGGCGGGTAGGGGACAAGCCCGCCGCAGGCGGTCAGGCGCGCACGCGCCGCAACGCCACCCCCACCACGACCGCCGTCCCCACCACAACCACCGCGTCGATCGCCAGCACCATCCGGATCCCTTCGAACAGCGACTCCCGCGTCGTCGCCAGGACGCCCAGCAGCGGGATGCCCACCGTGAGGCCCACCTGCTGCGTCGTGGTGACGAGGCCCGTCGCCAGGCCCTGTTCGCCGTCCGGGACGCCGGACGTCACGGTCAGGCCGTAGGAGATGATCGCCCCCAGGTGGCACATGCTCGCCAGCGAGACGCCCACCGTCGCGAGCAGCGCGCCCGACTGGGTGCCGAGGCCCAGCAGGGCGGCGACGAAGAGGCCCTGGCCGGCGAGGGAGAACACCAGGACGCGCGGCGCGCCGAAGCGTCCGATGACCCTCGGGGCGAACGTGCCCGCGATCACGGACAGGACGCCCTGCACACCGAAGACCAGGCCGGTGACGTAGGCCGGGAGCCCCAGCGTCTCCTGGAGGTACAGCGTGAGGACGAACACGACCGTGCTCATCATCGAGAAGGTGACGAGGCCTCCGAGGTTGCCGAACGCCACCGTCCGCCGGCGCAGCATCGGCAGCGAGACCAGCGGGGCCGGACTGCGGGTCTCCACGACCGCGAAGGCGGTCAGCAGCGCGACGCCCGCGACGAGCGTGACGATCACGTCCGCGCCGCCGAAGCCGCGGTCGGCCGCCGTGGACAGGGCGTAGATCACGGCGAGGAGGCCACCGGTGACGGTGACCGCGCCGGGTACGTCGAGCCTCGGCCGCAGCGGCGTACGGGACTCGGTCAGCAGGCCGGGCGCGAGCGGCAGCACGATCAGGGTGAACAGGGCCAGCAGGCCCATGGTCGAGCGCCATCCCAGGGTGTCCGTCATGACCCCGCCGAGGAGCATGCCGACGGTGAAGCCGAGCGACAGAAGCGTGCCGCTGATGCCCAGCGCCCGTTCACGCCGCGGCCCTTCGGGGAAGGTGGTGGTGATCAGCGACATGCCGGTGGGCACGATGACGGCAGCGCCGAGTCCCTGGAGCGCCCGGCCGGCGAGGAACGACGCAGGGTCCCAGGCGAACGTCGCGAGCAGCGACGCCGCGCCGAAGACGGCCAGCCCGGTGAGGAACAGCCTGCGCCGCCCGTAGAGGTCGGCGATGCGCCCGAAGAGCAGCAGGAAGCCGCCGGACGGCAGGGCGAACGCGGTGACCGCCCACTGGAGCGAGGACGGGCCGAGCCCGAGGTCCCGGCCCAGTTCGGGCAGGGCGACGTTCAGCACGGAGAAGTCGAGCGCGACCATGAACTGAGCGGCGCACAGCACGAACAGGACCAGCCGTGCGCGCCGGTCGAGCCGGGGAGGCGTCGTGCCCTTGGGGGAGGGGAGGGTGGTGTCGGTAGCCATAGCGGTGACCCTCCGGCGGCCCGGCCGGCCGTGGGGAGCGGGAACTTATCCTGTTGGCCGCACCACCAGGCATACGGACAGGGGGAGTACGTGGCCACGTCGACCGGACACGACGAGAAGAAGGCGCACCGGCTGCGCGAGTTGCGGGAGTTCCTGATGAGCCGGCGCGCCCGGATCTCGCCGGCGGAGGCGGGCCTGCCGGACGGCGGCGCCCGTCGCCGCACGCCGGGTCTGCGCCGGGAGGAGGTCGCCGTCCTCGCGGGCGTCGGCGTCTCCTGGTACCAGTGGCTGGAGCAGGGACGTGACATCACCGTCTCGCCGCAGGTCCTGGACGCGGTGGGCCGGGTGCTCCGGCTGAGCAGCGCCGAGCGCCGCCATCTGTACGTCCTCGCGGGTCTCAATCCGCCGCCGCCCCGGACCGATCCGGGCGACCGCGACATGTGCGCCGGACTGCGGCGGCTGATCGACGCGTGGATGCCGTACCCGGCGCACATCATGGACGGTTACTGGAACACCGTGATGTACAACGACGCGGCGGCCGCGGTCCTCGGCATGCGGCCCGGCATCGTGCAGAACTGTCTGATCGCGTACTTCACGGACCCCGTCTACCGTGCCCGGAGCTCCGGTTGGGCGGAGAACGCGCCGCAGGTCGTCGCGCAGTTCCGTGCCGCGTGCTCGGAGGGGCCGGACGACGAGGGGTTCCGGACGGTGGTCGCGGAGGCCAGGGCGGCGAGCCCCGAGTTCGCCGAACTGTGGGAGCGCCGGGACGTCGCGCCCGGAGGGCAGATCCGCAAGGAGATGCAGCATCCGCTGGTGGGCCGACTGGTCGTGGAGTCGACCCAGTTGAGGGTGCCGGCCCGGCCGGATCTGGTGATCGTGATGCACACCCCGGTGCCCGACGCGGCGACGGACACGGCGGCGAAGCTCCAGTGGCTCGCGAGCCCCGAGGGCCGGCGCGGGTCGATGTATCCCGTGGCGGGCTGACGCCGGGGCCGATCTATGCTCTGGGCATGACGCAGAGCTCCGACCTCGGCCCCGAGGACCGCAAGATCATCACGCTGGCGCGCAGCGCCCGGGCCCGTAACGGTGTGCCCGAGGGCGCGGCCGTCCGCGACGAGACCGGCCGTACCTACGTCGCCGGGACGGTGGCTCTCGACTCGCTGAAGCTGAGCGCGCTGCAGACCGCCGTGGCCATGGCCGTGGCCAGCGGCGCCACGTCGCTGGAGGCCGCCGCGGTGGTCTCCGACGCCGACGCCGCCTCCGACGAGGACCGGGCGGCGGTACGGGACCTGGGCGGCGCGGGGACTCCGGTGCTGCTCGCGGGCCCGGACGGCGAACTGAAGGCCGCGGTCACCGCGGGCTGAAGTACCCGCGCCCGCGCCCCGCGCGGCGGCCTTCGCGGCCGGCCGGGCGAGGCCGGGATGCGCCGGGCGCGGGCGTGCGTGACCGAGGGCCCGTGACATCAGGGACAATGGGCGCCATGAGCGCTCGTACCCAGTCTTCCGAAGCCCCCCATCGGGCCGGCTTCGCCTGCTTCGTCGGCCGCCCCAACGCGGGCAAGTCCACTCTCACGAACGCTCTCGTCGGCCAGAAGGTGGCGATCACCTCCACGCGGCCGCAGACGACCCGGCACACGGTGCGCGGCATCGTGCACCGGCCGGAGGCGCAGCTGATCCTGGTGGACACCCCGGGGCTGCACAAGCCGCGGACCCTGCTCGGTGAGCGGCTGAACGACATCGTGCGCACCACCTGGGCCGAGGTCGACGTGATCGGCTTCTGTCTGCCCGCCGACCAGAAGCTGGGCCCCGGCGACCGGTTCATCGCCAAGGAGCTCGCCGGGATCAAGAAGACCCCGAAGGTCGCCATCATCACCAAGACCGACCTCGTCGACTCCAAGACGCTGGCCGAGCAGCTCATCGCCGTCGACAAGCTCGGCAAGGAGCTCGGGATCGAGTGGGCCGAGATCGTGCCGGTCTCCGCGGTGGGCGACACACAGGTGCAGCTGGTGGCGGACCTGCTGATCCCCCTTCTGCCGGAGAGCCCCCCGCTCTACCCGGAGGGCGACCTCACGGACGAGCCCGAGCAGGTCATGGTCGCGGAGCTGATCCGCGAGGCCGCGCTCGAGGGCGTACGGGACGAGCTCCCGCACTCGATCGCGGTGGTCGTCGAGGAGATGCTGCCGCGCGAGGACCGTCCGGCGGACCGCCCGCTGCTGGACATCCACGCCAACGTCTACATCGAGCGCCCCAGCCAGAAGGGCATCATCATCGGCCCGAAGGGCAAGCGCCTGAAGGAGGTCGGCACGAAGTCCCGGAAGCACATCGAGGCGCTGCTCGGTACGCCGGTCTTCCTCGACCTCCATGTGAAGGTGGCGAAGGACTGGCAGCGCGACCCCAAGCAGCTGCGCAAGCTCGGCTTCTGACCGCGGGGCCGGCGCGGTGGCGAGACGCTCCGCCGGACGGCCCCGTCAGGAACCTTCCTTGAGCACGAGCGAGATCAGCTGCCGCTGGGCGTCGGTCAGCCGGGGATCGGAGCAGTAGACCGTGCGCCCGTCGACCGTGAGCTGGTAACTGAACCCGTCGGGGACGCCGATGGGCGGGGTGTCGCGGGCCTCGGACACCGCCTGTGCGGCGAGGGCATGCACGTCGCCGGCATCGGCCCGGTCCGAGGTGTCGACCTCGGCGAGGCGCTCGATCCCGGCGAAGCCTCCTGTACGCCTTACCTGGATACGCATGGTTCCCGTTGTAGTACGGAACGGGGCCGGGCGACAGTCGGGCCGCCCGGCCCAGCGGTGGACCCGGCCGTCAGTCCGACGTCTTCACGCCGACCTGTGACCAGGCCTTGAGCACGGCCTCGTGTTCCTCGCCCTCGCCGTAGCGGGCCGCGGCCGCGGCCACCGTCAGGCGGGCGAAGCTGCCGAAGTCGGCGTCCACCGTCAGCTTGCCGCCGGTCAGCACGTCGAACCAGATCTGTCCGGCCCGCTCCCAGGCGCGCCCGCCGAGCCGGGTCGCCAGCAGGTAGAAGGCGTGGTTGGGGATGCCGGAGTTGATGTGGACGCCGCCGTTGTCGCGACCGGTGCGGACGTAGTCCTCCATGGTCGCCGGCTGCGGGTCCTTGCCCAGCACGTCGTCGTCGTACGCGGTCCCC
The DNA here is from genome assembly GCF_040677245.1 of Streptomyces kurssanovii. Classification (NCBI taxonomy): domain Bacteria; kingdom Bacillati; phylum Actinomycetota; class Actinomycetes; order Kitasatosporales; family Streptomycetaceae; genus Streptomyces; species Streptomyces kurssanovii. The sequence continues at coordinate 34,399 of NZ_JBFAQK010000070.1, read as the reverse complement.
GGCGCCTTCATCGACCGCAGTGCGACGCCCTCGACCCGGGGCGCGAGCAGGCCGGCGCCGATCAGCCAGTCCGCCTCCTCCGCGCTCTGCCCGAGCGTGCGCTGCTTGACCAGGGACCCCAGCACGTCGGACACCGACTCGTTGAGGGCGCCGGGCTGGCCGAAGTAGCTGAGGTTGGCCGTGTACTGGGTCAGGCCGTGCGCCAGCTCGTGGGCGATGACGTCGACCGCGACGGTGAAGTCGAGGAAGATCTCGCCGTCACCGTCGCCGAAGACCATCTGCTCGCCGTTCCAGAAGGCGTTCCCGTACTTCTCGTCGTAGTGGACGGACGCGTCCAGCGGCAGTCCCGCACCGTCGATGGAGCTGCGCCCGTAGGCGGTGAGCAGCTCGAAGGTGGCGCCGAGGCCCGCGTACGCGCGGTTGACGGTGGCGTCCTTGACGGCCTCCTCGCCCTCGCCGCGGGCCCGGATGCCGGGGAGGTCCGTGCCGCCCCGGGCGTCGTAGACGGTCCGGCGCGGGCCGTCGGCCGGGGCGGCGACCGGGCGTGCCGCGGCGCCCAGGACCGTGGTCAGCCGACGGCCGGTGCGCTGCGCGGCGTCGGCCTGGAGGGTGCGCCGGGCCGGGCCGGACACGGCGGGGTCGTCGGCCCGGGCGAGCTTGTCGAGGATGTGCGGCGGCACGATGCCGCAGAAGACCGGGGTGCGAATGTCCATGAGCGGCACAGTGGCACTGAGTACTTACGGTGTCGCGGAAAGTGAGAACGGTTAGCGAAATGGAGTGATAGGTCATATTTGACCGTTACTGATCGGTCGTCCCGCATACTGGAACGGGTCCCACGCTCCCGCCGAGGCTCGGCTAGTCTGCTGTGCATCATGCGTTTCGGGCTGCTTCTCCTTAGCTGCCGCGGCGAGGGCCTGTAGTCGTAGGCCGACCCCCTCCCCGCGGAGTCTGGTGCTGCTTCGACTCAGTCGGCCCCCTTCCTGCAGGATCCGAGGAGCCCTACGCCATGTCACAGTCGCAGTGGATCGGCCGTCCCACCCCGATCACCAGCACGACGCACACGCAGCAGCCGTCCGGGATGCCGATCCACAAGTACCGCGGGTACGAGTCCGTCGACATCCCCGACCGCACCTGGCCCGAGCAGCGGATCACCAAGGCGCCGCGCTGGCTGTCCACCGATCTGCGCGACGGCAACCAGGCGCTGATCGACCCCATGAGCCCGGCCCGCAAGCGCGAGATGTTCGACCTGCTGGTGCGCATGGGCTACAAGGAGATCGAGGTCGGCTTCCCGTCCTCCGGCGAGACTGACTTCAACTTCGTGCGCTCCATCATCGAGGACGGCGCGATCCCCGACGACGTCACCATCTCGGTGCTGACGCAGGCCCGTGAGGACCTGATCGAGCGGACCGTCGAGTCCCTGGTCGGCGCCAAGCGGGCCACGGTGCACCTGTACAACGCGACCGCGCCCACCTTCCGCCGCGTCGTCTTCCGCGGCTCCAAGGACGACATCAAGCAGATCGCCGTCGACGGCACCCGCCTGGTGATGGAGTACGCGGAGAAGCTGCTGGGCGACGAGACCGCCTTCGGCTACCAGTACAGCCCCGAGATCTTCACCGACACCGAGCTGGACTTCGCCCTGGAGGTCTGCGAAGCGGTGTGCGACGTGTGGCAGCCCGGCCCCGGCCGCGAGATCATCCTCAACCTGCCGGCCACCGTGGAGCGTTCGACCCCCTCCACGCACGCCGACCGCTTCGAGTGGATGTCGCGCAACCTGACCCGCCGCGAGTACGTCTGCCTGTCGGTCCACCCGCACAACGACCGCGGCACCGCCGTCGCCGCCGCCGAGCTGGCGATCATGGCGGGCGCGGACCGTATCGAGGGCTGCCTGTTCGGTCAGGGCGAGCGGACGGGCAACGTCGACCTGGTCACCCTGGGCATGAACCTGTTCTCGCAGGGCGTCGACCCGCAGATCGACTTCTCGCAGATCGACGAGATCCGCCGCACCAGCGAGTACTGCAACCAGATGGAGATCCACCCGCGCCACCCGTACGCGGGCGACCTGGTCTACACCGCCTTCTCCGGCTCCCACCAGGACGCCATCAAGAAGGGCTTCGACGCGATGGAGGCCGACGCGGCCGCCGCCGGCAAGAGCGTCGACGAGATCGAGTGGGCCGTCCCGTACCTGCCGATCGACCCGAAGGACGTCGGCCGCTCGTACGAGGCCGTGATCCGGGTCAACTCGCAGTCCGGCAAGGGCGGTATCGCCTACGTCCTGAAGAACGACCACAAGCTGGACCTGCCGCGCCGGATGCAGATCGAGTTCTCGAAGATCATCCAGGCGAAGACGGACACCGAGGGCGGCGAGGTCACCCCGGCCGCGATCTGGTCCGTCTTCCAGGACGAGTACCTGCCGAACCCCGAGAACCCGTGGGGGCGCATCCAGATCCGCTCCGGCCAGACCACCACCGACAAGGATGGCGTGGACACCCTGACCGTCGAGGCGGTCGTGGACGGCACGGAGACGGTGCTGAGCGGCACCGGCAACGGTCCGATCTCGGCGTTCTTCGCCGCTCTGAACGGCATCGGCGTCGATGTACGGCTGCTGGACTACCAGGAGCACACGATGAGCGAGGGCGCGTCCGCGCAGGCCGCCTCCTACATCGAGTGCGCCATCGACGGTCAGGTGCTGTGGGGCATCGGCATCGACGCCAACACCACCCGCGCCTCCCTGAAGGCGGTCGTCTCGGCCGTCAACCGCGCGGCCCGCTAGTACACCGGTCGAACCGGCCCGGTCGCCGGGCCTGCCCTGATCACGGGCGGGCCCGGCGATTTGCGTCGCTGTGCACGCAGTTGTGCCAGGGAGCGGAATCGGCCATGTCGATTCAGGCTTCTTCCGGGGTGCTGACGCGACATCATCCATGTGGCTAACATCACGTCAACGCGGCAGCGCTGCCGCAGCTTCATGGAGGTGCGACGTGCTGCCAGCCCGGAGATTGTTCGTCCGAAAACTGCGGGTATGCGGCATTCACACGTCCTGGAACACCGTGGGTGACGGCGAGTTCTTCTGCCCCGAATGCGGAGGCGACCGCAACTACCGCCGCCGCACCGGCCGCCGCCGCTTCACCGTCCTCGGAGTGCCCCTGCTGCCGCGCGGCCTCGCCGGCCCCGTCGTCGAATGCGCCGCCTGCCACAGCCACTTCGGCACGGACGTCCTCGACCACCCCACCACCGGGCGCTTCTCCGCGATGCTCAGGGACGCGGTCCACACCGTCGCCCTCGCCGTCCTCGCCTCCGGCGGCACCTCCTCCCGTACCGTCCGCGAGACCGCCGTACAGGCGGTGCGCGCAGCGGGGCTCGACGACTGCACGGAGGACCAGCTCACCTCCCTGATCGAGGCCCTCGCCGCCGACACCGGCCGGTACGTCGCGGACGCCGGACCGTACGGCGCGGCGCTCGCGATCGAGCTCCACGAGGCGCTGGAGCCGCTCGCGCCCCACCTTGCTCCCGCCGGACGGGAGTCGATCCTGCTCCAGGGTGCGCGCATCGCCCTCGCGGACGGCCCCTACACCCCCGCCGAGCGCGAGGTCCTCACCACGGTCGGCGCGGCCCTCCAGTTCTGCGACGACGACACCGAGCAGCTCCTGGAGACGGCGGCGCACACGCCGTTCTGACCCCGCCGGAGCGCGCCGAGCGCCCTGGCCGGCGGGGCCCTGCGGTCCCGGCGGCAGGCGGAGAGCCAGACGGGTGCCGTGCCCACGGGCCGTACCTCCCGCGCCGTTCTTCCCGCGCCGTACTCTCCCTGCCGTACTCCCCGGGGAGTAACGCACCCCGCGGGCCACCCTGCGCAGTAGCGCCCATCTCGCCCGCGCGTGCGACGAAACCTCCCCTGCCCGGCGGAAGTCTGGTGGTGCATCCAGCCACCGGACGCCCGTGACGAAGGGGAGACACCTATGGGGCCCGCCGCACCGACCGCGACCGCACCACCACCCACCAGGCCGACCGCCCGCCGCAGAGCCCTGCCCTGGGCGGTCCTGGTCCTGTGGATCGCAGCCGTCGCCCTCGCCGTCCCCTTCGCGGGGAAGCTCGGCGACGCACAGCGCGACAACATCGTCGACTACCTCCCCGCGAGCGCCGACTCCACCCAGGTCGCCAAGGTCGAACAGGCGCTGCCCGGCGGCGAGTCCACCGAGCTGGTCGTCGTCTACCACCGCGACGGCGGGCTCACCGCCGCGGACCGCGCCCACGCGCAGCAGCAGGTGGAGGGGATCAACGGCGCCCACGAGTTCGACGGCGGCGCACCGCGGGGCATCCCGTCGAAGGACGGCACGACCCTGATGTACCCGATGTCGACCACCGCACCCGGCACCGACAACGACGCCCGCATCGCGCTCGTCGACGACGTGCGGGAACGGCTCGGCGCCGACCCGGTCGAGGGTCTCGGCGCCGAACTCGGCGGTCCCGGCGCCCTGGCGACCGACATGGAGAAGGTCTTCGAGACCATCGACGGCACGCTCATGGTCGCGACCGTGCTCGTCGTCGCCGTGCTGCTCGTCCTCACCTACCGCAGCCCGTTCCTGTGGCTCGTGCCGCTCACCGTCGTCGGCTTCGCGGCCGTCGCTTCCCGGGCCGTCGTCTACGGGCTCATCCAGGGCTTCGACCTCACCGTCACCAGTCAGAGCGCCGCGATCATGACCGTCCTCGTGTTCGGCGCGGGCACCGACTACGCGCTGCTGCTCGTCGCCCGCTACCGGGAGGAGCTGCGCCGCGTCGAGCAGCCGTACGACGCGATGCTCGCCGCCCTGCGCGGCTGCGGTCCCGCCGTCGTCGCCTCCTCCGGCACCGTCGCCGCCGGGCTGCTGTGCCTGCTCGCCGCCGACCTCAACAGCGCCAGCGGACTCGGCCCGGTCGGCGCGGTCGGTGTCGTGTGCTCCCTCGCCGCGATGCTCACCCTGCTGCCCGCCGTCCTGGTGCTCCTCGGCCGCCGGGTGTTCTGGCCGCTGGTGCCCGCCTACGGCTCCGAGCCGAAGCGAGGCCGTTCGCTGTTCGCGGCGATGGGCAGCTCCGCCGGCCGCCGGCCGGGCGCGGTCCTCGTGTCCGGGGCGCTGCTGCTCGGTGCGCTGGCGCTCGGCGTGTTCAACCTGCCGGGCAACCTCGCCCAGGAGGACACTTTCACCGAGCGGCCCGAGTCCGTCTCCGCGATGAAGGTCCTCGCGGAGGCGTACCCGGACCGCGGCAGTCAGCCGATCAGCATCGTCGCCCCCACCGACAAGGCGGACCAGGCGCTGGCCCGGGCCCGCGGCACCGAGGGCGTCGCCGCGGCGGAGACCGGCCGTTCCGGAGGCGGCTGGACGGAGATCACCGTCTTCGCGAAGGACGCGCCGGAGAGCGCGGGCGAGACCGCCACCATCGAGGCCCTGCGGGCGGGGCTCGACGGCAGCCACGTCGGCGGGCCCAGCGCGCAGCAGCTGGACCTGGCCGACACCAACGCCCGCGACCAGAAGATCGTCATCCCGCTCGTCCTCGGCGCGGTCCTGCTGATCCTCATGGTCCTGCTCCGCAGCCTCGTCGCACCCCTGATCCTCACCGCGGCCGTCGTCGCCGTGTGGGGGGCCGTCATGGGCCTCGGCGGACTGCTCTTCGAGCCGGTCTTCGGGTTCTCCGGGCTCGACCCGAGCACTCCGCTGCTGTCGTTCGTCTTCCTCGTCGCCCTCGGGGTCGACTACGGCATCTTCCTGATGCACCGGATGCGTGAGGAGTCCCTGGCGGGCGCCGAGCCGGAGACGGCGGCGCTCACCGCGCTGCGCACGACCGGAGGGGTGATCGCCTCCGCGGGCATCGTGCTCGCGGCGACGTTCACCGTCCTGATGAACCTCCCGCTGGTGCCGCTCTTCGAGATGGGCTTCCTGGTGGCGGTCGGCGTCCTGCTGGACACGTTCCTCGTCCGCACGTACCTGGTGACCTCTGCGAGCCTGCTGCTGGGGCGGCGGGTGTGGTGGCCCGGACCGCTGAGCCGCCGCCCGGCGGGGAAGCCGGGGCCGGCGACGCGGGCGGCACGCGAGCCGCAACCGGCGGGCGACACCCGCTAGCCCGCGGGGCATGTACCCGGCCCCGCCCGCCCCTTCCCATGACCGGGCTCCGCCCGGACCCGTTCGCGGGGGCCCCGCCGGACCCCCCGCAATCCCGATCACCGGCGGGGCTTGGAACGCCCCGCCGCCGGCCGGGTTCGCCGCGCGGCGCAATCCGGCCCAAGACGGCGCATGAGGCCGGCGCGCCACGCGCGGTACGCCGCCCGCCGGGCGGTAGGGGTCCGGGCGCGGCCCGGTACGGGGTCCGGGGCCTGCCCCGATCACGGGAAGGGGCGGGGTGGGGAAAACACAACTCCTGGACCAGGATGGACCCGTGCCGCACCCACCCCGCCCCCGTCTCGGCGAGCGCGTGCTGAACGCCGTCAGCCGCGACCCCCTCACCGTCCCCGACCGCACCCGCAACGACGCCGTCATCGCCGCGGCCATCGGCGTCCTGTCCCTCGCGCTCGCGCTGCTCGTCGACGACGGCCGCAGGCCGGACGCCCTGGGCTGGGCGCTCCTGGCGGGGAGCGTCGTGCCGCTCGTGTGGCGGCGGTCGCACCCCGGCCTCGTCCTGGCCGCCGTACTGCTGTGCGTCGGGCCGTACCACGCGCTGGACAACACCCATGCCGCGCCGGTGCCCGCGTCCCTGGTCGCCCTCTACACCGTGGCCGTGACCGGGCGGCCGCTGTACACCTTCTTCGTCGGCTGTCTGGTCATCGGCGTCAGCCTGTCCGTCATGTTCAACGTCGGCACGCACGAGGGCCTGGAGGCCCTGCGCACCTCGGGCTGGATCCTCGCGGTCCTCGTCCTGGGCGTCGACGTGCGCACCTACCGCCACTACATCGCCTCCGTCGTGGGCCGTGCCGAACGGGCCGAGCGCACCCGCGAGGAGGAGGCGGCACGCCGGGTCGCGGAGGAGCGGCTGCGGATCGCACGCGATCTGCACGACCTGCTCGCGCACTCCATCACCCTCATCGGCGTGCAGACGTCCGTCGCCTCCCACGTCCTCAGCGTCGACCCGGACCGGCTGGACCGGGCGGCGATCGCCAAGGCGCTCGACGACATCGCGGAGACATGCCGTACCGCGCGCGGTGAACTGCGCACCACGCTGGAGGTCCTGCGCACCGACGGCCCCGACTGCGACGGCCCGCTGCCGGACCTGGCGGCGCTGCCGGACCTGGTGCGGACGGCCGGCGCCGAACTCACCCTGCGCACGGGCGAGTCGGCGATGCCGCCCGCCGTTGAGGCGGCCGCGTACCGGATCGTGCAGGAGTCGCTGACGAACGCGGTGCGGCACGGCGGAGCGGGGGTACGTATCGCGGTGACGGTGGTCCGGGAGGAGGACGCCCTGCGGGTCCACGTCACCGACGACGGGGCCGCGGAGCCTCCGGTGCCCGGCTCCGGCTTCGGCATCCTCGGGATGCGGGAGCGGGCCCGCAGCGTGGGCGGCACGCTGTCGGCCGGTCCACGCGGCGAAGCAGCCGGTTTCGAGGTCGCCGCGATCCTGCCCCTTCAGCCCACGGAGGCCACCGCATGAGCCCGACGAATCCGATCCGCGTCCTGCTCGCCGACGACCAGACGCTGGTGCGCGCGGCCTTCGCGATGCTCGTCGAGTCGGCCCGCGACATGGAGGTCGTCGCCCAGGCGGGCACGGGCGCGGAGGCGGTCGAACTGGCCCGCAGCGAACGGGCCGACCTCGTCGTCATGGACATCCGCATGCCCGAACTCGACGGCATCGAGGCCACCAGGCTGATCGCGGCGGACGACGACCTGGCGGGCGTCAAGGTGCTCGTCCTGACCACGTACGACACCGACGAGCACATCATGGAGGCGCTGCGCGCGGGCGCGTCGGGCTTCCTGGTGAAGGACACCAGGCCGGCCGATCTGCTGGCGGCGATCCGCACGGTCGCGGCCGGCGAGTCGCTGCTCTCCCCGGGGCCGACGTCCCGCCTGATCGCCCGGGTCCTGAGCGCCCCGCAGGTCCCCGCGCCGAACGGGGCGGGCGGCCCGGACGTACTCACGGACCGCGAACGCCAGGTCCTGGCCCTGGTGGCCCGGGGCCTGAACAACACGGAGATCGCCGAGTCCCTGGGCCTGAGCCCGCTGACGGCCAAGACCCATGTCAGCCGCATCATGAGCAAACTGTGCGCCCGGGACCGGGCCCAACTGGTGATCGTGGCCTACGAGTCGGGGCTGGTGGTCCCGGGCGAGGGATGAGCCGGGGCCCGCCGGCTCACCCTTGCCCTTCCCCGCGACCGGCCGGGCGCGATCACGGCTCGTGGCCGGAATCGGTGCCTTGTCGACCCGGACCCGTACCCCAACAATGCGCATGACAAGTCGGAGTGTCACTCCGGCCCCACCCGTCGCATTGAGGGGACCCCCACATGAACAAGCCTCTCGCCGGCGCGCTGCTCGCGTTCGCGCTCCTCGGAGCGGGCGCAGCACCCGCCGTCGCCGCCGAAGCGGACGTCTCCGCCAAGGCGGTGGACTTCGCCGGAACGGTCGCGCTCAGCAACTGCTCCGGTTCCGTGGTCCGTACGGCCGCCGCGCAGCCGAACGACCCGGCGCTCGTCATGTCCAACGGCCACTGCCTGGAGACCGGCTTCCCCGCCCCCGGCCAGGTGGTGGTCGACCGTGCCTCCTCCCGCAGCTTCGGCCTGCTCAACTCCGCCGGGACGCGCGTCGCCACCCTCCGGGCGAGCAAGATCGCCTACGGGACGATGACCGACACCGACGTCTCGCTGTACCAACTCACGAGCACCTACGGCCAGATCGAGTCCCGCTACGGCATCAAGGCGCTGGAGCTGAGCGCCGCGCGTCCGGCGCAGGGTACGGACATCAAGGTCGTCTCCGGGTACTGGAAGCGGATCTACAGCTGCGACATCGACGGGTTCGCCTACCGCCTCAAGGAAGGCTCGTGGACCTGGAAGGACTCCGTCCGCTACACCTCCGGCTGCGACACCATCGGCGGCACCTCGGGCTCGCCCGTCGTCGACACCGCCACCGGCAAGGTCGTCGCCGTCAACAACACCGGCAACGAGAGCGGCGGGCGCTGCACGGACAACAACCCCTGCGAGGTCGACGAGAGCGGCGTCGTCACCGTCCGGGAGGGCATCAACTACGGGCAGCAGACCTACACTCTGGCCGCCTGCATAGGCCCCGGCAGCCGCGTCGACCTGAGCCGCCCCGGCTGCACGGTGCCCAAGCCGTAGGAGCGCGCGGAGAGCCGGACCGGCGCGGCCGGCCGGCGCATCCGGGAACGCGCACGGGCCCGGCGGCGTGATGCCACCGGGCCCGTCCCGCGTCGCGAGCGGTGTTACGCGCCGCTCGCCCTGAGCATGTCCTCGCGCTCGACGATCTTCACGCGCTCGCGTCCCTGCGGCTCGCCCAGCGCCTTCTCCGCGGCGTCGAGCTTGTACCAGCCCTCCCAGGTCGTCCAGCGGACGCCGCGGGAGGCGAGGAAGGCCTCGACGGCCTCCGGCTCCGGCGACGCCGGGGTCTGGAGGCGGCCGTGCGCGTAGTCGTCCAGCAGGTTCGCGACGGTCTCGTTCGCGTCGCCCTTGGTGTGGCCGATGAGGCCGACCGGGCCACGCCGGATCCAGCCCGTGACGTACGTCGAGTCCAGGTGCTCCCCGGACTCCTCGATCACCCGGCCGCCCTCGTCCGGGACCGTGCCCGACGCCACGTCCCAGGGAAGCTTCGGCAGCTCGTCGGACAGGTAGCCCACGGCCCGGTAGACCGCCGTGACGTCCCAGTCCTTGAACTCGCCCGTGCCCTTCACGTTCCCGGTGCCGTCGAGCGTGGTGCGCTCGGTGCGCAGGCCCACGACCTTGCCGTCCTCGCCGAGGATCTCGGCGGGCGACTCGAAGAAGTGCAGGAACAGCTTGTGCGGCCGGTCGCCGGTATCGCGGATCGCCCAGTTCTCCAGGGTCTTCGCGACCATGTCGGCCTGCTTGTTGCCGCGGCGGGTCTCGATCGAGCCCTCGTCGTAGTCGATGTCCTCGGGGTCGACGATGACCTCGATGTTGGGGGAGTGGTCCAGCTCGCGCAGCTCCATCGGGCTGAACTTGGCCTGCGCCGGGCCGCGCCGTCCGAAGACATGCACCTCGAGCGCCTTGTTGGCCTTGAGGCCCTCGTGGACGTTCGGCGGGATCTCGGTCGGCAGCAGCTCGTCCGCCGTCTTCGCCAGGATGCGCGCCACGTCGAGCGCGACGTTGCCGACACCGAGCACGGCGACCTTCTCGGCCTCCAGCGACCAGGTGCGCGGCCAGTCCGGGTGCCCGTCGTACCAGGACACGAAGTCGGCGGCGCCGTAGGAGCCCTCCAGCTCGATCCCCGGTATGTCGAGCGCCCGGTCGGCGGTCGCGCCGGTGGAGAAGATCACCGCGTCGTAGTGGGTGCGGAGGTCGTCGAGGCTGAGGTCGTTGCCGTAGTCGACGTTGCCGAAGAGGCGGATCTGCGGCTTGTCGAGCACCTGGTGCAGGGCCGTGATGATGCCCTTGATCCGCGGGTGGTCGGGGGCGACGCCGTAACGGATCAGGCCGAAAGGCGCGGGCATACGCTCGAAGAGGTCGATGGACACGCCGGGGTCGGCGGCAGCCACCTCGGACTTCAGCAGCGCATCGGCGGCGTAGATCCCGGCGGGGCCGGCTCCGACGATGGCTACCCGCAGGGGGCGGGGCATGACAGGTTCCCTTCGAGCGGCGACAACTGGCTCGTCGGTAACCCTAAACAAAGGCAAGCCTAAGTCAGTACTCGCCCCTGGCCTATGACCTCATAAGGCAGACTTATGGCCCCTCAAAGGTCCCCTTGATGCCGGGATGGCGGCGACGCCGGCGGCCTGCCCGTCGCGCTCGGGGATCGCCCGCATTCCGCTGCCGGGGCGTGAATGCCCGGCACCGGCGGCATCGTGTCGTTCTTTCGCGCCGTCCGAACGCGGTCGGCCCGCCGCCTGTTCGAATGGGCCGGCGTATCCGCCGAATACGAACACTCGCCCGCCCGATTCCTCCCGGGTGCGTTTCGCGGCTTTCCGGCACGACTCCGGTCGCGGGCCGGGGAATTCTCGTGTGCGCTTGCCGTGGAGCTTTGGCCATGGCTCAACACCCTTGCCGAGCTGCCCAGTTGTAGCAGACATACTCTTGATCAGAGTACTCGCGGAGCGTCACCTTCGTAATGCGATTCGTGAAGCCCACCATGGAAGGGAAATCATGTGGGGCAGCGACTCGAGACGAAATGGGCCGGCGCCATCCGGTGGCGTGCGGAGCAGAGGCGGAGGATGCCGTGAACACATTGCGCGTGGCTCTGAAACGGTCCGGGACCACACTCCCCTCATCGCGCGCCTCGCTGCGTACCGCGCCCGTCCCCGACACCGTGGACGTTCCCCGGCCGCCCGTGGACCGCGGCGGCACGGTGCGTCTGGTCTCCGCCCTGCTGCCCAGGGACGGGGGCCATACGCCATGACCGTGCCCATCGGTACGTATCTCGTCGACACGAGGACCGGCCGTGTGGGCCGGTTCATGGGTGAGGCGGGTCCGTGGCTGAGCCTCAGACCGGTCGGCGGCGGCCGTGAGTGGGAGTGCTCGCCGGACCATGTGCGCCCCGCCACGGCCGCCGAACGGATCAGCGCGACGACGGCGTACGTGAACGCCCGCAGCCGCGGCGAGGTGACCTGAGGCGGGCGGTCGCCGGCTGTCACGGAGGCGGCGGCCGCCGGCCCGGGATCAGTAGTAGCCCTTCTCGCCGTCCAGCAGCTCGCGGATCGTGTCGAGATGACCGGCGTGCCGTGCCGTCTCCTCCACCATGTGGATCAGCATCCAGCGGAGCGACGCGGCGGCGGAGCGGAAGTCCGGGTGCCGGCCGACCGCGTCGAAGTCGTGGGCAGCGATGATCTCGTCGGAGATCGCGCACTGCTCGGTGTACTCGTCGAGGAGCTGTGCGAGAGGGACGCCCTCGACCCGCATGTCGGCGTCCTCCGGGTCCTCCGAGAACTGGGGACCATCGGCCGGGCGGCCGAGGAACAGGACCTCGAACCAGGTCTGCTCGGTCCACCGCAGATGGGAGACGATGCCCGCGACGGTCATGAGGGGAGAGGCGGGGAGGACCACCCGGTGGGCGTCCTCCTCGGAGAGGCCCTCGCACTTGTAGTGGATGATCGCGCGCTGCATCTGGAACCAGCCGGTCAGCTGTGTCCTCTCGTCCGCGCTGAAAGGGGGCCGGGTACGGGAAATCGCCATGGCCGTGGACGCTAGCGCGGCGGCGGGCCCCGCCGCACCGGCATTTCCGCACCCGCGCCGCCACGCGTACGTCCCCGATCGGCGAACCCGGGCCAGGCGGCCGCGGCCCGTACGGGAGAATGGGGGCATGAGCCTGTTCCGTGATGACGGTGTCGTCCTGCGCACCCAGAAGCTGGGTGAGGCCGACCGCATCATCACCCTGCTCACTCGCGGTCACGGCCGGGTGCGCGCGGTCGCCCGCGGGGTGCGGCGCACCAAGTCCAAGTTCGGAGCGAGGCTCGAGCCCTTCTCCCACGTCGACGTGCAGTTCTTCGCCCGCGGCAGCGAGCTGGTGGGGCGCGGACTGCCGCTGTGCACCCAGTCGGAGACCATCGCCCCCTACGGCGGCCGGATCGTCACCGACTACGCCCGGTACACCGCCGGCACCGCCATGCTGGAGACCGCGGAACGCTTCACCGACCACGAGGGCGAGCCGGCGGTCCAGCAGTACCTGCTGCTCGTCGGCGGACTGCGCAGCCTCTCCCGGGGCGAGCACGCGCCGCACCTGGTGCTCGACGCGTTCCTGCTGCGGTCCCTCGCCGTCAACGGCTACGCGCCCAGCTTCGACGCCTGCGCGCGCTGCGGGCTGCCCGGCCCCAACCGGTTCTTCTCCGTCGCCGCGGGCGGCGTCATATGCGGCGACTGCCGGGTGCCCGGCAGCGTCGTACCCTCTGCGGAGGCCATCGGGCTGCTCAGCGCGCTGCTGACCGGCGACTGGCCGGCCGCGGAGGCGTGCGAGGCGCGCCATGTCAGGGAGGGCAGCGGACTGGTGTCCGCCTATCTGCACTGGCACCTGGAGCGCGGCCTGCGCTCCCTGAGGTACGTAGAGAAATAGGAGATGTGAGCCGCATGGCACGACGCGGAATCCTGGGCCGGTCCCGCCGCGAGTACAAGGTCCCCGAGCCGCACCCGTCCGGCGCCCGCCCGCCCAAGATCCCGGCGGAGCTGGTGCCGAACCATGTGGCGTGCGTCATGGACGGCAACGGCCGCTGGGCCAAGGAGCGCGGCCTGCCCCGCACCGAGGGGCACAAGGTCGGCGAGGGCGTCGTGCTCGATGTGCTCAAGGGCTGCCTGGAGATGGGCGTCAAGAACCTGTCCCTGTACGCCTTCTCCACCGAGAACTGGAAGCGTTCGCCCGACGAGGTGCGCTTCCTGATGAACTTCAACCGTGACGTCATCCGCCGCCGCCGCGACGAGATGGACGAGCTCGGCATCCGTATCCGCTGGGTCGGCCGGATGCCGAAGATGTGGAAGTCCGTCGTCCAGGAGCTCCAGATCGCCCAGGAGCAGACCGTCGGCAACGACGCGATGACGCTGTACTTCTGCGTCAACTACGGTGGCCGGGCCGAGGTCGCCGACGCGGCACAGGCCATCGCGCGCGACGTCGCGGCGGGCAGGCTCGACCCGGGCAAGGTCAACGAGAAGACGTTCGCGAAGTACCTGTACTACCCGGACATGCCGGACGTCGACCTGTTCCTGCGCCCCAGCGGCGAGCAGCGCATCTCGAACTACCTGATCTGGCAGTCGAGTTACGCCGAGATGGTGTTCCAGGACGTGCTGTGGCCGGACTTCGACCGCCGTGACCTGTGGCGCGCCTGCCTCGAGTACGCGCAGCGCGACCGCCGTTTCGGCGGCGCGATCCCGAACGAGGAGCTCGAGGCGATGCGGGGACGCCCCGACACCCCGGCCTCCTGATCCGGAGGCCGTACGGGACGGTGCTGCCGGGCCCGCGTACACCGGTCGCGCCCGGCACGGCGTACGCGCCCGGCCCCGCGCGGCCGTGTCCGGCCCGGCCGCTACGATCACAGCTCGTCACCGGACCGGGGAGGGGCCATGGCCGAGGTGGAGCGACAACAGGCGGGGCAGACGGTGGAGCTGGTCTACGAGCCCGTCGCCCGTGACATGGTCTCCGCCCTGCGGGCCCGCACCAGAGCCACCCCCGCCGGCCGCCGCGTCCGGCGACTGCTGCTCTTCGCCGGCGTGCTGTGCGTCCTCTGCTTCGGCTTCCTCGTGCTGATGGACGCGATGACCTGGCGGCTGTGGCTCATGCTCGGCGCCGGCGTTCTCGCCTTCGCCTGCCTGTACCTGCTGCCGTGGCTGCAGGGCCGCCAGCTGCACTCGATGGCGGCCCGGCAGGGCGAGTTCCGTGCCGTCGTCGACGACGTCGGCATCCGGCTGACCACCCGCGACTCCGACGCCACCACCAACTGGGCGATGTACTCGCGGTACGCGGAGACCGACGACGTGTTCGTCCTCCTCACCGGCGACAAGCACGGCGTCGGGGTCATGGTGCTGCCCAAGCGGGGCGCGACGGAACCGGCCGGCACGGAGCGGCTGAGGTCCCTGCTCGAAAGGCACCTGGGGAAGGCATGACCCTGCGCGGCTGCGGCAGCGCCGCGCTCTTCGCGTTCGCCGCCCTCCTCGCCTGGTTCAGCTTCGGCGTCACGGTCGAGATGGAGACCTTCGCGGGGCTGCGTCCCAACGACGCGGGCATCGCGCTCTTCTTCGCCGTGCTCGCGGCCGGAGCGGCCCTGTGGGGCCTCCGGCTCGCGGGGCGGCGCTCCCTGCTCGCTCTCGGGGCCGCCGTGTGCCTGGCCGCGGCGCTCGTCTGGCGTCTCCACACCATCGCGCCGGCCCTGCACTGCTGGGACCACAACACCGTCGGCCGCGACGCCGACGGGTCCTACGACTGCTTCGACCTCTGACCCGGCGCACGACAGTGGCCCGCACTCCCGGACGAACCGGGCGTGCGGGCCACGATGACAGTGCTCAGACGGCCTTCGCCGCGCACTCCGCGCAGGTGCCGAAGATCTCCACCGTGTGCGCCACGTTCACGAATCCGTGCTGCGCGGCGATCGCCTCCGCCCACTGCTCCACGGCCGGACCCTCGACCTCCACGGCCTTGCCGCACATGCGGCACACCAGGTGGTGATGGTGGTCGTCGGTCGAGCAGCGCCGGTAGACCGACTCGCCCTCGCTGGTGCGCAGCACGTCGACCTCACCCGCGTCGGCGAGCGACTGCAGCGTGCGGTAGACCGTCGTCAGGCCCACCGAGTCGCCGCGGTGCTTGAGCATGTCGTGCAGTTCCTGCGCGCTGCGGAACTCGTCGACCTCGTCGAGCGCCGCCGCCACCGCGGCCCGCTGCCGGGTCGACCGGCCTCGCACCGGGGCGGTGTTCCCGCCGGTTGGCGCCGTGGTCACAGGTGCCTCCTCGCTTCGCCCGCACACATGTCGGGCCATTCTGCCAGGCCCGCGGTCGAACGCGGTGCGGGCCCGTTCCGTGCTCAGACCTTGACGTCGTCGCCCGGACGCCGGGTGCCCGGCATCGGGGCCGTACAGGCCTCCTCGTTCGCGCCGCCGTTCTCCAGCGCCTTCGCCCGCCGCCGCGCCAGTGGCGTGGCCAGGGCGGTCAGCACCACGAACACGGCGATGGCGAGCATCACAATCGTCGCGCCGGGCGGCACCTCCTGGAAGTAGGAGGTGGTGGTTCCGGCCAGGGCGACCACCACACCGATGGCGACCGCCAGCGCGTACGTCGCCTTGAAGGACCGCGAGATCTGCTGGGCGGCCGCCACGGGGACCACCATCAGCGCGCTGACCAGCAGCAGGCCGACCACGCGCATGGCGACGCTGACGGTGACCGCCGCGGTCACGGCGATCAGCAGGTTCAGGGCCCGCACCGGCAGGCCGGTGACCCGGGCGAACTCCTCGTCCTGGCTGACCGCGAACAACTGCCGGCGCAGCCCCAGCGACACCAGCACCACGAAGGCCGCGAGCAGCACGATCGCCAGGACGTCCGCGTCGGAGACCGTGGAGAGCGAGCCGAAGAGGTACGTGGTCAGCTTGGCGACCGAACCGCCGTCGGAGAGTTCGATCAGCAGGACACCGCCCGCCATACCGCCGTAGAAGAGCATCGCCAGCGCGATGTCGCCGCGGGTGCGCCCGTAGATGCGGATGAGCTCCATCAGGACGGCGCCGAGGACGGAGACCAGCGTCGCCATCCAGACGGGGTTGGTCGACATCAGGAAGCCGAGGCCGACACCGGTCATCGCGACATGGCCGATTCCGTCGCCCATCAGGGCCTGCCGGCGCTGCACCAGATAGATGCCGACGGCCGGGGCGATGATGCCCACCAGCAGCGCCGCGAGCAGCGCCCGCTGCATGAACGGGGATTGCAGCATTTCCAGGATCATGTCAGCAGTCCAGTGCGGAGCGGCTCGTCGGCCGCGTGCGGATGTACGTGGTCGTGACCGGGCAGGGCGTGCTGCCCGACGGCCTCCGGCGGCGGCCCGTCGTGGACGACGCAGCCGTCGCGCAGCACCACGGCGCGGTCGATCAGCGGCTCCAGCGGGCCGAGCTCGTGCAGCACCAGCAGCACCGTCGTACCGGCGGCGACCTGCTCGCGGAGCGTGGCCGCCAGCACCTCCTGGCTGGCCAGGTCCACGCCCGCCATCGGCTCGTCCATGATCAGCAGCTCGGGCTCGGCCGCCAGCGCCCGAGCGATGAGCACCCGCTGGTGCTGGCCGCCGGACAGCGCGCTCACGGAGTCCTTGGCCCGGTCGCCCAGTCCGACGAGCTCGATGGCGTGCTGCACGGCCGACTTGTCGGCGCGCGAGGGCAGGCCGAAGCGGGCGCGCGACAGCCGGCCGGAGGCGACGACCTCGCGGACGGTCGCGGGCACACCGCTCGCGGCGGTGGTGCGCTGGGGCACGTAGCCCACCCGCGACCACTGCCGGAAGCGGCGCAGCTCGGTGCCGAACAGGTCTATCCGGCCGTCGGTGAGCGGCACCTGACCGATCACGGAACGCACGGCGGTCGACTTCCCGGAGCCGTTGGCGCCGAGCAGGGCGACGACCTCACCCTGGCGCACCGCGAGGTCGATGCCCCGCAGCACGGGCCGGGAGCCGAGCGTCGCCCGTGCTCCGTGGACGGAAATGACCGGCTCGCTGCTCATGGGGGGCCGCCTCTCCTGGTGGGATCGCGTCACTTCGCGCCGAGGGCCTTCTGCAGCGCGGCGAGGTTGGAGCGCATGACCTCGATGTAGTCATCGCCCTTGGACCTGTCGGTGATTCCCTCGAGCGGATCGAGGACGTCCGTCCTGAGACCGGTGTCGGAGGCGAGGGTCTTGGCCGTCTTGTCGCTGGCGAGCGTCTCGAAGAAGACGGTGGTGACCTTGTCCTTCTTCGCGATGCCCTGGAGCTCCTTGATCCGGGCCGGGCTGGGCTCGGACTCCGGGTCGACGCCCGCGATGCCCTCCTGCTCCAGGCCGTAGCGCGCGGCGAGGTACCCGAAGGCGGAGTGGGTGGTGATGAACGTCTTCGTGGACGAGTTCTTCAGGCCCTGCTCGAAGTCGGTGTGCAGGGCGGTGAGCTTCGCGACCAGTGCGTCCGTGTTCTTCCGATAGTCCGCGGCGTGGTCGGGGTCGGCCTTCTCCATCTGGGCGCCGACACCCTTGGCGACCTCGGCGTACTTCACGGGGTCGAGCCAGACGTGGGGATCGGCGCCGGCCTCGTCCTGGTGCTCCTCGTGGCCCGCTTCCCCCTCTGCCGCGTGCTCCTCGTGCTCCGCCTCGCTCTCGCCCTCGTGGCCTTCCCCGTGACCGTGGTCGTGGCCGCCGGCACCGTCGAAGTGCTCGAACCGCGTGAGCGTCCCGGCGTCCACCTTGTACTTCACGTCCGACTGCTCGATGGCCTCGTCGACGGCGGGCTGGACGCCCTTGAGGTAGAGGATCAGACCGGAGTCGTTCAGCTCGGCGGTCTGGCGGGGCTTGAGCTCGAGGTCGTGCGGCTCCACACCCGGCTTGGTGAGGGGAGTGACGGTGACATTGGCGCCACCGATCTGCTCGGCGAGATACTGCATGGGATAGAACGACGCGGACACCTTCAGCCGGCCGTCGCCGTCCACGCTCGCGGCGTCGGACGTGGAACAGGCGGACAGGGCCAGGAGGCCGAGCGTGACTGCTCCGGCGGTGGCGGCGGTGGGTATGAGGCGTCGTACGTTCATGACACTCATTTTCAACAAAAGCGGAAACGATTGTCAATAAACGCCGGGGTCGCCTCCGTCACCGCACCGATTTGATCCGGGGGGTGCGGCCGCCGGTAACCTGAGTCATTCTCCGTTCGTCGTCGTCGTAATGAAGAGAGCACCGTGGCCGCCGACAAGATCGATACGATCGTCAACCTGAGCAAGCGCCGTGGCTTTGTCTACCCCTGCAGCGAGATCTACGGCGGTCAGAAGGCCGCCTGGGACTACGGACCGCTGGGTGTCGAGCTCAAGGAGAACATCAAGCGCCAGTGGTGGCGCTACATGGTCACCTCGCGCGAGGACGTCGTGGGTATCGACTCGTCGGTGATCCTTGCCACCGAGGTCTGGGAGGCCTCCGGCCACGTCGCCACCTTCACCGACCCGCTCACCGAGTGCACCTCCTGCCACAAGCGTTACCGCGCGGACCACCTGGAGGAGGCGTACGAGGAGAAGCACGGCCGCCTCCCCGAGAACGGCCTCGCCGACCTGAACTGCCCCAACTGCGGCAACAAGGGCACCTTCACCGAGCCCAAGCAGTTCTCCGGCCTGCTCTCCACGCACCTCGGCCCGACCCAGGACAGCGGCTCCGTCGCGTACCTGCGTCCCGAGACCGCCCAGGGCATCTTCACCAACTTCGGCCAGGTGCTGCAGACCTCGCGCAAGAAGCCGCCGTTCGGCATCGCGCAGATGGGCAAGTCCTTCCGGAACGAGATCACTCCGGGCAACTTCATCTTCCGCACCCGCGAGTTCGAGCAGATGGAGATGGAGTTCTTCGTCAAGCCGGGCGAGGACGAGAAGTGGCACGAGTACTGGATGGAGCAGCGCTGGAACTGGTACCGCGACCTGGGCCTGCGTGAGGAGAACATGCGCTGGTTCGAGCACCCGCAGGAGAAGCTCTCCCACTACTCCAAGCGCACCGCCGACATCGAGTACCGCTTCCAGTTCGGCGGCAGCGAGTGGGGCGAGCTCGAGGGTGTCGCCAACCGCACCGACTACGACCTGAAGGCCCACTCCAAGGCGTCCGGCAACGACCTGCTCTACTTCGACCAGGACGCGCAGGAGCGCTGGACCCCGTATGTCATCGAGCCCGCCGCGGGTGTCGGCCGCGCCATGCTCGCCTTCCTCCTCGACGCCTACAACGAGGACGAGGCCCCCAACGCCAAGGGCGTCATGGAGAAGCGCGCCGTGATGCGCCTCGACCCGCGCCTCGCGCCGGTCAAGGTCGCCGTCCTGCCGCTGAGCCGCAACGCGCAGCTCTCGCCGAAGGCCAAGGGTCTTGCCGCGGACCTGCGCAAGAACTGGAACATCGAGTTCGACGACGCGGGCGCCATCGGCCGCCGCTACCGCCGTCAGGACGAGATCGGCACCCCGTTCTGCGTCACCGTCGACTTCGACACCCTCGACGACAACGCGGTGACCGTGCGCGAGCGCGACACGATGAAGCAGGAGCGTGTCTCCCTCGACCAGATCCAGGGCTACCTGGGCAGCCGCCTGCTGGGCTGCTGACCGCCCGACGCGTTCGAAGCCCCCGGTTCCGGGTAACGGAACCGGGGGCTTCGTGCACACTGGGCCCCACGCGTACCCCCGAGCGGGCCAGGCACAGGAGGCGCACCACATGCCGTCCATGACCACCAGCAAGGTCCAGAGATGGGACCAGCACGGACGCGAACACGTCGTACGGGTCGAAAAGGCGGGCATCCAGCGGCAGTTGATCTGCGGCACCTGCGACTGGCGCAAGAACGCGCAGTTCCTGCCGTGGCTCAAGGCCGAGGAGCATCTCGCGGAGGCCCATCAGGCGACCGTCGACCCGTCCGCGACCGGCGGCTGAGGCCGTCGGCGCTTCTTCGTGTGATGTGCCCGAAAACCGGATGCCCTCGCCCCGCCCGGCAGGGTACCGTCGTCGGCATGTCTTCGTTCTTCCAGATCTACGAGTGAGAGGGCGGCGGTCGTACCGCCTCCGTCCGACGTTTCCCGAGTCACTTCTCACCATGAATGGGAGAACCCCATGGCCAAGAGCCGCAACAACCTTCTCGGCGTAGGCGGACAGCGCAAGAAGCTGTCCCGCGCCGACCAGCAGGCGGGCGGCCCCGCCCGCAACGCCGACCGCAGGGCCGCCGAGGACCACAAGCAGGAACTGGTGCGCAAGATGCGTGAGCGCGCCCAGGCCGACCGGTCGGAAGGCGAGCCGCAGACGGACGCGGACGCGCAGCCGGACGCCGCCCCGCAGGGGGAGCAGGCCTGATCGACGGAAGGGCCCGGACCGCACCACGCGGTCCGGGCCCTTCCGCATGTCCGCCGGGCCCCACCGCCGTTCGCCGGGGGCCCACCGCCCGGAGCGTTCAGCGTGTGCGCCGGCTCGGGCCGTCCTTGCGGGAGGGGATCCGGTCGATCTCCGGTTCGCCGAGCCGTTCCGCCGTCCGCCGTGCCGACTCCCGCGCCCGCCGGCCGCTGGTGAGCGCGCCGACCACGAGCACGCACAGACCGCAGCCGGCGATGATCCACCAGGCGGGCCGGCTCGCGGCCACGAAGCCCTCGGTGTGCGAGGAGGCGGAGACCCCGGCGGCGAGCACCGCGCCGATCACGGCGACACCGAGTGTCTGGCCGATCTGCCGGCTCGTCGAGGCGACCGCCGCCGCCACTCCGGCCTGGGCACGGGGCATCCCGGAGACGGCCGTGTTGGTGATCGGGGCGTTGACGAGCCCGAAGCCGAGGCCGAAGAGGACGTAGCCGGTGAACAGCAGGGAGGTGGAGGTCTCCGCCTCGAACGCGGCGAACAGGACACCGCTGGCCGTCATCGTGATGCCGGCGGCGAGCAGCGACGGGCGGGGGCCGTACGCGGCCACCAGCCGCCCCGAAAGGGGCGCGCAGACGAGCGTGAGCCCGGCCATGGGCAGCATGTAGAGGCCCGCGTGGAGGGCGGTCAGACCGCGGACGTCCTGGAGGTACAGCGTGTTGACGAACAGGAAGCCCCCGAGGGCGGCGAACGCGCTCACCGCGATGACGGTCGCCCCGCTGAACGGCAGGCTGTGGAAGAAACGCAGGTCGATGAGCGGCTCGGCGCGACGCGGCTCGTAGCGCAGCAGCCCGGCGAGGGCGAGTGCGGCGACGACGGCGAGGGTGAGGATCAGCGGCGAGGACCAGCCCGCCACCGGAGCCTCGATGATCGCGTACGTCAGAGAGCCGAGGAGCACGACGACCAGCAGCTGGCCCACGGGGTCGAAGCGGCGGGCCTTCGGGGCACGGGACTCGGGCACGTAGCGCCAGGTGAGCAGCAGGGCGGCGAGACCGACGGGCAGGTTGACCCAGAAGATGGACCGCCAGCCGACACCGTCCACGAGCAGGCCGCCGACGAGGGGGCCCGCGGCCATGGAGATCCCGACGACCCCGCCCCAGACGCCGATGGCGCGGGCGCGCTCACGGGGATCGGTGAAGGTGTTGGTGATGATCGACATGGCGACCGGGTTGAGCATGGAACCGCCCACCGCCTGCACCATGCGGAACGCGACGAGGGACTCGAGGTTCTGGGCGAGGGAGCACAGCAGCGAGCCCAGGGTGAAGAACACGAGCCCGATCATGAAGACCCTGCGCCGGCCGACCCGGTCCGCGACGGAACCGGCGAGCATCAGCAGCGAGGCCAGCACGAGGGTGTAGGCGTCGATCACCCACTGCATCCCGGCGACCGAGGCGTCCATCTCCCGGCGCAGGGAGGGCAGCGCGACATTGAGGATCGTGTTGTCGAGGCTGACGATCAGCAGGCTCATACAGCAGATCGCCAGGACCAGGATCCGGTGCCGGTGGCTGAGCTCGGGCATGCGATGAATCGTATGGCTGACCGACAATCCCGGCAGTGCGCGACAATGGGCGAATGACCACGCTCGCCCCCGCTTCCTCGAACATGCTCCGGATCGGTCCGCACGCCGTGCAGCCGCCGGTGGTCCTCGCTCCCATGGCCGGCATCACGAACGCGCCCTTCCGGACGCTGTGCCGGGAGTTCAGCGGCGGGAAGGGCCTGTTCGTCAGCGAGATGATCACCACGCGGGCCCTGGTCGAGCGCAACGAGAAGACGATGCAGCTCATCCACTTCGACGAGACCGAGACCCCGCGCTCGATCCAGCTGTACGGGGTGGACCCGGTCACCGTCGGCAAGGCCGTCCGGATGATCGTGGACGAGGACCTGGCCGACCACATCGACCTGAACTTCGGCTGCCCCGTCCCCAAGGTCACCCGCAAGGGCGGTGGCTCCGCCCTCCCGTTCAAGCGGCCCCTGCTGCGCGCGATCCTGCACGAGGCGGTCACCAACGCGGGCGACCTGCCGGTGACCATGAAGATGCGCAAGGGCATCGACGACGACCACATCACCTACCTCGACGCCGGCCGGATCGCGGTCGAGGAGGGCGTGACGGCCATCGCCCTGCACGGACGCACGGCGGCGCAGCACTACGGCGGCACCGCGGACTGGGAGGCGATCGCGCGCCTCAAGGAACACGTCCCGGAGATCCCGGTGCTCGGCAACGGCGACATCTGGTCCGCGGACGACGCCCTGCGGATGGTGCGAGAGACCGGCTGTGACGGCGTGGTCGTCGGCCGCGGCTGCCTGGGCCGGCCATGGCTGTTCGCGGACCTGGTGGCGGCCTTCGAGGGGCGCGACGACTACGCGCGGCCGACACTGCGCCAGGTCGCGGACGTGATGCTGCGGCACGCGACGCTGCTGGGGGAGTGGATCGGGGACGAGTCGCGCGGAGTGGTCGACTTCCGTAAGCACGTGGCCTGGTACCTGAAGGGCTTCGCCGTCGGCTCCGAGATGCGCAAGAAGCTCGCGATCACCTCGTCGCTGGACGAGCTGGGCGCTCAGTTGAGCGAGCTCGACCTGGACCAGCCGTGGCCGGCGGGCGCGGACGGCCCCCGCGGGCGTACATCGGGCAACAACCGGGTGGTGCTGCCGGACGGCTGGCTCAGGGATCCGTACGACTGCGCGGGTGTCGGAGCGGACGCCGAGCTGGACACTTCCGGTGGCTGACCGGTGGCGGATGCGGTCCGGATGATGGAATTCCGGTGCCCCGGAAGGCGTGATTCTCGCCACCCCTGATAGGGGGTGCGCTCAGATGAGCGAAATCCGAGCGGCTGCATCTCTCAAAGGGTGGCACTCAGTGCCACCCTTTTGGCTTTTGAGGCATGGAGTGACTTGTGACTCTGCGTAGTTGTGTGCCGTCCGGCGAATGCGGGAAGTGATCATTCATTCAGGAGTTGAAGTGAAGGGTCTCCACCTTCCTCGCCTCCGAGCACTTTCGATTGGCTGGCGGACGAGTGGTTAAGGCCGTATGACGGGCAAGTGGACGTACCCAGACGCCTTCGATCTGGGTATGTTCCTCGCCGTCAGGGCAGCCACCGAGTCCTCGAGGAGTCGAGACCCGTGTCGGAAAACAAAGATCAGAAGTTCGTCTACGACTTCACCGAGGGCAACAAAGAGCTCAAGGACCTCCTCGGCGGCAAGGGTGCCAACCTCGCCGAGATGACCAACCTCGGTCTGCCGGTCCCTCCGGGCTTCACGATCACCACCGAGGCCTGCAAGGTCTACCTCGAGAGCGGCGAAGAGCCGGCCGAGCTGCGCGACGAGGTGAGTGCGCACCTCGACGCCCTCGAGCAGACGATGGGCAAGAAGCTCGGCCAGGCCGACAACCCCCTTCTGGTCTCCGTACGTTCGGGCGCCAAGTTCTCCATGCCCGGCATGATGGACACCGTCCTCAACATCGGCCTCTCCGACGAGTCGGTCGCGGGACTCGCCCAGCAGGCCGGCGACGAGCGCTTCGCGTGGGACTCCTACCGCCGCCTCATCCAGATGTTCGGCAAGACCGTGCTGGGCGTCGACGGCGAGCTCTTCGAGGACGCCCTCGACGAGGCCAAGGCCGCCAAGAAGGTCACCGTCGACACCGACCTCGACGCCGCCGACCTGAAGAAGCTCGTCAAGCAGTTCAAGAAGATCGTCAAGGCCGAGGCCGGCCGCGACTTCCCGCAGGACCCGCGTGAGCAGATGGACCTCGCGATCTGCTCGGTCTTCGAGTCGTGGAACACGGACCGGGCCAAGCTCTACCGCCGCCAGGAGCGCATCCCCGGCGACCTCGGCACGGCCGTCAACATCTGCTCCATGGTCTTCGGCAACCTCGGCCCCGACTCCGGCACCGGCGTCGCCTTCACCCGCGACCCCGCCTCCGGCCACCAGGGCGTCTACGGCGACTACCTGCAGAACGCGCAGGGCGAGGACGTCGTCGCCGGTATCCGCAACACCGTGCCGCTGGCCGACCTCGAGTCGATCGACAAGAAGTCGTACGACCAGCTGATGCAGATCATGGAGACGCTGGAGAACCACTACAAGGATCTCTGCGACATCGAGTTCACCATCGAGCGCGGTCAGCTGTGGATGCTGCAGACCCGCGTCGGCAAGCGCACCGCCGGCGCCGCCTTCCGCATCGCCACCCAGCTCGTCGACCAGGGCCTGATCGACGAGGCCGAGGCGCTCCAGCGCGTCAACGGCGCCCAGCTCGCGCAGCTGATGTTCCCGCGCTTCGACGAGAAGGCGAAGACGGAACTGCTCGGGCGCGGCATCGCCGCCTCCCCGGGCGCGGCCGTCGGCAAGGCCGTCTTCGACTCCTACACCGCGGTCAAGTGGTCGCGCTCCGGCGAGAAGGTCATCCTCATCCGCCGTGAGACCAACCCGGACGACCTGGACGGCATGATCGCCGCCGAGGGCATCCTGACCTCCCGCGGCGGCAAGACCTCGCACGCGGCGGTCGTCGCCCGCGGCATGGGCAAGACCTGTGTCTGCGGCGCCGAGGAGCTCGAGGTCGACACCAAGCGCCGCCGGATGACGGTGAACGGCACCGTCATCGAGGAGGGCGACGTCGTCTCCGTCGACGGCTCCACCGGCAGGGTCTACAAGGGTGAGGTGCCCGTCGTGCCCTCCCCGGTCGTCGAGTACTTCGAGGGCCGCATGCACGCCGGCGCCGACGACGCCGACGAGCTCGTCCAGGCCGTCCACCGGATCATGGCCTACGCGGACCGGGTACGCCGGCTGCGCGTGCGGGCGAACGCCGACAACGCCGAGGACGCGCTGCGCGCCCGCCGCTTCGGCGCCCAGGGCATCGGCCTGTGCCGTACCGAGCACATGTTCCTCGGCGAGCGCCGCGAGATGGTCGAGAAGCTGATCCTCGCGGACACCGACGACGAGCGCGAGGAGGCCCTGCGGGCGCTGCTGCCGCAGCAGAAGCAGGACTTCGTCGAGCTGTTCGAGGCGATGGACGGACTGCCGGTGACGGTGCGTCTGCTCGACCCGCCGCTGCACGAGTTCCTGCCGGACATCACCGAGCTGTCGGTGCGCGTCGCCCTCGCCGAGGCCCGCAAGGACCACAACGAGAACGACCTGCGTCTGCTCCAGGCCGTGCACCGGCTGCACGAGCAGAACCCGATGCTGGGCCTGCGCGGCGTACGCCTCGGGCTCGTCATCCCCGGCCTGTTCACCATGCAGGTCCGGGCGATCGCCGAGGCCGCGGCGCAGCGCATCGAGGCCAAGGGCGACCCGCGCGCCGAGATCATGATCCCGCTCGTCGGCACCGTCCAGGAGCTGGAGATCGTCCGCGAGGAGGCCGAGCAGGTCATCGCCGAGGTGCGGCAGCAGACCGGTATCGACCTGAAGCTGGCGCTCGGCACGATGATCGAGCTGCCGCGCGCCGCGCTGACCGCCGGGCAGATCGCCGAGGCCGCCGAGTTCTTCTCCTTCGGCACCAACGACCTCACCCAGACCGTGTGGGGCTTCTCCCGCGACGACGTGGAGGCCAGCTTCTTCACCGCGTACCTGGAGAAGGGCATCTTCGGGGTCTCCCCGTTCGAGACCATCGACAAGGACGGCGTCGGCTCCCTCGTCCGCAGCGCGGTGGAGGCCGGCCGGGCCACCCGGCCCGACCTCA
This sequence comes from Streptomyces kurssanovii, assembly GCF_040677245.1. Taxonomy (NCBI): domain Bacteria; kingdom Bacillati; phylum Actinomycetota; class Actinomycetes; order Kitasatosporales; family Streptomycetaceae; genus Streptomyces; species Streptomyces kurssanovii. Next base: position 8,077 of record NZ_JBFAQK010000070.1, on the reverse strand, counting down.
AGCTCGGCGTCTGCGGCGAGCACGGCGGCGACCCCGAGTCGGTGCACTTCTTCCACGAGGTGGGTCTGGACTACGTGTCCTGCTCGCCGTTCCGCATCCCGGTGGCGCGGCTGGAGGCGGGCCGCGCCGCGGCGGTCCGTTCGACGGGCAGCGACTCCCGCTAGGGACCATCAGACTCCGGGGTCGTCACCGGGGCCGGGGCACGAACCCCGGAGCCCGGTACCCCGACCCTCACCGGCTACCCGGTGGCGGCTCCGGACCCACAGAGAAGGGGCGGGCGCCTGTGCGGGGCGCCCGCCCCTTCTGCATGCCCGGGGCCTTGTCGCACCGGCGCTCACGGGGCCCTTGTTGAACCGGAAGTCAGTTGAATCGCGGATCAGTCAACCTTCGCTGATTGACATTCAAACAAATTTCTTCTGTTTCGCGCCGGATACAACGGACGGAGCGCGGCCGGCGGATCCCCACCCACCGACCGCGCTCCATTACCCGTGCCGGACACGGAGCCGCAACCTCCATCACCGCCGCCGGACGCGCAAAGCCCCCCACGGTCCTCGCTGCGTCACATCGGTGAAGTAGGTTTCATGCCCGACGTCGTACAGCTTTTCGGTTGCCCCCCAGGACCCGCGAGGCGTTTCAACTGTGGCTGAAACACCGTGGTAACAACCTGTGATTGCATGCATACTCAGTGATGGGGGCGATTGCGGTTGCAACAGTGGGGGTTCGGTGCTTCGTATTCATTTCAATGCGGACGATCTGGCGCGCGTGCGGATGGCCGCCAGGCCCGACGCGTTGTGGGAATCGATTCTCAGTTTTCACCGATTGCGTGACCGAAGGGGCGCTCTGGTCTTCGGGGAATGGCGTTCCCAAGCACGAACGCGGTTGAAAGGTGAAACACGACTGCTCTCCGCGCTCGTTCCCCAGCGGGGCTATTTCCCGGATTTCCTCACCCCCGCGGAGGGCAGCGAAGGGCTCGACACGGGCCTCGAGGCGCTGCGGGCCACACCCCCGGCGCGGCTGCACACCGAGGTGGCCCTCGCCGCCGCCCACCGCTCGCCGCTGCGCTCCCTGCCCGGCCGGCTGGCGTCCCTCGCGGAAGGCAGGGCCGAGTCCGTCGCCCGGCTCGTCGCCGCCCTGCGGGCGTACTACCACGCGGCCGTGGAGCCCTACTGGACCCACATCCAGGGCCGCGTGGAGGCCGACCGCGCCGTGCGCGGCCGAGCGCTCCTCGACGGCGGCGCGGGCGAACTGCTCGCCTCCCTGCCGCCGGTGCTGCGCTGGCGCTCACCCGTACTGGAGGCCGACTATCCCGTCGACCGTGAACTGCACCTGGACGGGCGCGGACTGCTGCTCCAGCCGTCGTTCTTCTGCCGGGGGACACCGGTGGTCCTGCGCGACACGTCGCTGCCGCCGGTGCTCGTCTACCCGGTCTCGCACAGCTGCGAGCAGGCCGCGGGAGACGTGACGGGCGCCTCGCTCGGGCGCCTGGTGGGGCATACGCGCTCCGCGGTCCTCCAGGCCATCCGCGGCGGCTGCACGACCAGCGAACTGGCCCGCAGGGCCGGCGTCTCGCTGGCCTCCGCGAGCCAGCACGCCGCCGTGCTGCGGGAGGCCGGGCTGGTGGTGACGCTGCGCCACGGCAACGCGGTACTGCACACGCTCACCCCGCTGGGCGCCGCCCTGCTGCGCGGCGGCGCCACACCGGAGCCCGAGCTCGCTATGCGCGGAACGGCCCCGTCACCTCGTAGGTGATGCCGCCCGAAGAGCTGCCGCTGGTGCCGCGCTGGCTGGAGAAGTACAGCCGCCTGCCGTCGGGGGAGAAGGCCGGGCCGCAGATCTCCGAGGAGGACTGGCCGTTCACCCGGAGGAAGGGCGCGACGACGTCGGCCGGAGTGATCACACAGATCTCCATGTTGCCGCCGTCCTCCGCGACGAACAGATCGCCGGAAGCGGCGCCGGTGACGTTGTCGACGCCCGTGAGCGGCGCGGTGCCGGTGACGAGCGAGTCGTCGTAGGCGAGCTCGTAGGTGCTCGAGAGGAGGTTCAGCTGCCAGAGCCGGTTGTCGCCCTTGGTGGTGAACCACACCGTGTCGTTCGCGTAGTGACAGCCCTCGCCGCCGTTGAACAGCTTGGCGCCGGACACCTGGTCGCGGGTGGGTGTCGGCGAGCCGTCGGGGTCCGGCACGGTCGCCCAGGTGAAGCTGCCGGACGTCGCCGTGCCGGCCTTGAGGACCTGGAGCGTGCCGGAGGAGAGGTTGCCCCAGGTGGTGGGCACGAACCGGTAGAGGCAGCCGTCCGACGCGTCCTCCGTCAGGTAGATCACCTTGCGGACCGGGTCGGCCGCGGCCGCCTCGTGGTTGAAGCGGCCCATCGCGGCGCGGCGGACAGCCGGATTCACGCCCCACGGGTCGGTCTCGTAGACGTAGCCGGTGCTGACCTCCTCGCAGGACAGCCAGGTGTTCCAGGGAGTGGCCCCGCCGGCGCAGTTGCGGTTGGTGTTGGACAGGATGCGGTACGCACCGGTGATGCCGCCGGACGAGTTGAACCTGATCGCACCGGCACCGCCGGTCGAGGAGATCTCCGAGTTGGAGACGTAGATCCAGCCGGCGCCGTCGGCGAAGCAGGCACCGCCGTCAGGGGCGTTGTGCCAGGTGTACGAGGTGGAGCCGACCCGCTGACCGGATCGGGCGATCACCCGGCTGGTGAAGCCGGCCGGCAGCTGGATGCCGTTCGCGTCCGCCGGGCCGAGCGCTCCGTAGGGGCCGGGGCCGGGCTGGGCCGGTGCCGCCGAGGCGGCGCCCTGCCACAACGTGAAGCCGAAGGCCGCCGCCGATGTACCGACGACGGCTCCGCGCAGGAAGCTGCGACGTTCCACTTGTCACTCCAGGGTGGGATGACCGCCCCGTGACACCGGCCGGCGCCACGGGGTCGCGCGGAGAAGGAACCTAGGACGGGCGGGTGACGCCCGGTGCAACGCGGGATGGCCGCGGTGGTCGTGCTCCAAGAAAATTCCCCGCCCGGCACCGATGAATCACGGCGGCCCCGTCCGTCTACCCCTTCGAACGCACCGGACAGCACCGCACCGCGCAGCACGCGGGGCACAGAGAGGGAAAGAGACAGCCATGGCTCAGATGATCTTCGTGAACCTGCCCGTGAAGGACCTCGAGGCCAGCAAGGCCTTCTGGGGCAAGCTGGGCTACTCCTTCAACCCGCAGTTCAGCGACGAGTCCGGGGCCTGCCTGGTCTTCAGCGACACCGTCTTCGCGATGCTGCTGACCGAGGCGCGCTTCAAGGACTTCACCAAGAAGGACATCGCCGACTCCGCCACCAGCACGGAGGTCATCCTCGCCCTGAGCGCCGACAGCCGGGAGAAGGTCGACGAGCTGGTGGACGCCGCCCTCGCCTCCGGCGGCTCGCCGTCCAACGACCCCCAGGACTACGGCTTCATGTACGGCCGTTCCTTCCAGGACCCCGACCACCACCTGTGGGAGGTCGTCTGGATGGACGTCGAGGCGATGCAGAAGGCGACGGCGGAGGGCGAGTGACGCCGCGTCCGCCGTCGCCGGGGAGACCGGCCGCTCACGCGTCGCGAAGGTCAGGGCAGTGACAGACGACGCGTGAGCGGAGTCGGGGAGTGGTACGGGAGTCCCCCTACGGCCTGGCGGCCGTGGGAGGTGCCCCCTCAGGCCGCCCGTACCTCGTACGCCGTCACCGCCACCGACTCGTCGTCCAGGCAGCGCCCGGTCGACAGGTCGAAGCGCTGCTTGAGCAGCGGCGAGGCGACGAAGGGCCGGCCGGCCGCGGAGCCGACCAGACCGCGCGCGAGAACCTGCGCCCCGGTGAACGGGTCACGGTTGTCGATCGCGTACGGGACGCCGTCGCGGTCCAGGAACAGCGCCACCTGGCGGCCGTCCGGCAGCAGGGCGGCCACTCCGCGTCCCGGCGTGAGCCGGGACAGGGGGCACACCGCCAGCCACTCGTCGGCGGGCCGGAGCTGGATCAGGACCTCCGTCGTGGCGGGGGCGAGGGTCGTCGCGGTCATCGGGCGGCACCTTCCAGGGTCTCTTCGAGCGAACGGATGGACAGCAGCGGCAGATCGGGCTTGACCTGGTCGCGCTCGGGCACGAACTTCACCGTCGGGTCCGGGGTGTCGGGCGCGTTGACGAACGACACGAACCGCAGCAGCCGCTCGGGGTCGTTCAGCGTCTCGGCCCACTCGTCGCGGTAGCCGGCGACATGGTCGGCCATCAGCGACTCCAGCTCGGCGCAGATGCCGAGGGAGTCGTGCACGACCACGTCACGTACGTGGTCCAGGCCGCCCTCGATGCGCTCCAGCCAGGTCGAGGTGCGCTCCAGCCGGTCTGCGGTACGGATGTAGAACATCAGGAACCGGTCGATCAGACGCACCAGTTCGGCGTCGGACAGGTCCTGGGCGAGCAGGTCCGCGTGGCGCGGGGTGGCGCCGCCGTTGCCGCCCACGTACAGGTTCCAGCCGTTGGCCGTGGCGATCACGCCGAAGTCCTTGGACTGGGCCTCCGCGCACTCGCGCTGGCAGCCGGAGACCGCCGACTTCAGCTTGTGCGGCGAGCGCAGGCCCCGGTAGCGCAGCTCCAGGTCGATGGCCATCCGCACCGAGTCCTGGACGCCGTAGCGGCACCAGGTCTGCCCCACACAGGACTTCACGGTCCGCAGCGCCTTGCCGTACGCGTGGCCGGACTCGAAGCCCGCGTCCACCAGCCGGGCCCAGATCTGCGGCAGCTGGTCCACCCGCGCCCCGAACAGGTCGATCCGCTGACCGCCGGTGATCTTCGTGTAGAGGCCGAAGTCGCGGGCCACCTCGCCGATGACGATCAGCTTCTCCGGGGTGATCTCGCCGCCGGGGATGCGCGGCACGATCGAGTACGAGCCGTTCTTCTGCAGATTGGCGAGGAAGTGGTCGTTGGTGTCCTGGAGCGCCGCCTGCTCGCCCTCCAGCACATAGCCGCTCGCTCCGATCGACGGCGCCAGCGACGCGATGATCGAGCCGACGGTCGGCTTGCAGATCTCGCAGCCGTTGCCGCCGCGGGCCGCCTCCCGGCCGTGCGAGTCCAGCAGTTGCTGGTACGAGGTGACGCGCAGGGCGCGGACGATCTCGTACAGCTCCTGGCGGGTCTGGCCGAAGCAGCCGCACAGGCCCTTGTCGACCTCGACGCCGGACGCCTCCAGCTCGGCGTTGACGAGCTGGCCGAGCACCTTGACGCAACTGCCGCAGCCGGTACCGGCCTTGGTGCACTTCTTGACCTCCGGCACGGTGGTGCAGGAGTGCTCGGTGACCGCGCCGCGGATCGTGCCCTTGGTGACGTTGTGGCAGGAGCAGATCACGGCCTCGTCGGGCAGCGCGGACGGCCCGAGCGCGGCCGGCGCGCCCGCGCCGGCGGGCAGCACCAGCTGCTCCGGGGAGACGGGCGGCACACTGCCGGTCAGCGCCCGCAGGGTGCCGTACGACTCCGCGTCACCGACGAGGATGCCGCCGAGCAGCGTGCCCTCGCCGTCGACGACCAGCTTCTTGTAGACGCCGGCGCGCGAGTCCGAGTACACGACGTCCAGGCATCCGTAGGCCGCGCCGTGCGCGTCACCGAACGAGGCCACGTCCACGCCGAGGAGCTTCAGCTTCGTCGAGGTGTCGGCGCCGGTGAAGGACCGCGTGCCGCCGTCGATCACATCCGCCACCGCCTCGGCCATCTCGTAGCCGGGGGCCACCAGGCCGTACACCCGGCCGTCCGAGGCCAGCGCGCACTCGCCGATCGCGAAGACCGCCGGGTCGGAGGTGCGGCACTGCTCGTCCACGATGATGCCGCCGCGCTCGCCGACCGCGAGGCCGGCCTCACGGGCGAGCTGGTCCCGGGGCCGTACGCCCGCCGAGAAGACCACCAGGTCGGTGGCGAGCTTCGAACCGTCGGACAGCGCCATGCCGTTGACGGCGCCGCTCTCGCCGGCGAGGACCTCCTGGGTGCCCACGCCGGTGTGCACCGAGAGGCCCATGTTCTCGATCGTGCGCAGCAGCGCCGCGCCGCCGCCCTCGTCGACCTGTACCGGCATCAGCCGCGGCGCGAACTCGACGACGTGCGTCTGGAGACCGAGACCCTTGAGCGCGCCCGCCGCCTCCAGCCCGAGCAGACCGCCGCCGACGACCGCGCCGACGCGGGCCGTCTTCGCGTACTCCTCGATCGCGAGCAGGTCCTCGATGGTGCGGTAGACGAAGCACCCTTCCGCGTCCTTGCCCGGCACCGGCGGCACGAACGGGTACGAGCCGGTGGCCATCACGAGCGTGTCGTACGTCAGGGACAGCCCGGCGCGGGAGGTGACGGTGCGTGTGGTCGTGTCGATGGTCTCCGCGGGGTCGTCCAGGTGCAGCTCGATGCCGTGCTCCGCCATGAAACCGTCCTCGACCATCGACAGGTCGTCAGGCGTGTTCCCGGAGAAGTACGAGGTCAGACGCACCCGGTCGTAGGCGGGACGGGGCTCCTCGCACAGCACGACGACGCGTGCCCGCTCGGTGACGCCGCGCTCGGCGAGGGCCTCCAGGAACCGCTGGCCGACCATTCCGTGGCCGACGACCACGATCGTGGGAGTGGACGCGGGAGTGGACTTCGCAGCCATGTCAGAGGCCTCCATCATCGGTGAGCAGGTGGAGCAGGGGGAGGGAGTCCGGCAGGGCCTCGTCGCCCTCCCAGGCCCGGGCGAGCGCGCCGACGGAGGCGAGATCCCCGAGCAGTACGCCGCCGACGAGCCGGTCCCCGCGGACGACGACCTTGCGGTACGCGCCCCGGGTGGCGTCGGCGAGCTGGACGACGTCGTCCCCCGGGCGGGGGGTCGGGTCGCCGAAAGCGGCCAGGTCGAACGGGCTCGTGGTGGAGGCGAGTGTGAGCCGGGTCAGTGCCCGGGTGCCGGTGTAGCGGGCTCCCTCGGCGCGGAGCACCGCGGCCAGCACATCGGCCTGCTCCAGCGCCGGGCCCGCCAGCCCGTGCACGACGCCGTCGTGCTCGGCGCAGTCGCCGATGGCGTGGATGTACGGGTCGGAGGTGCGCAGTTCGTCGTCGACGACGATGCCGCGCCGCACCTCGAGCCCGGCGTCGACCGCCAGACCGACACGGGGACGCACCCCGCAGGCCAGCACCACGATCTCGGCGTCCAGCGCGAAGCCGTCCGCCAGGACCACGGCGCCGACGGCCCCGTCGGCGGTGGTCCGCAGACCGCGCACCCGGCACTCGGTGTGCACCTCGACGCCGAGGAGCTCCAGGTGCGCCCGCAGCAGAGCGGAGGCGGAGGTGTCCAGCTGGCGCTCCATGAGGTGCTCGCCCTGCTGGGCCAGCACCACCTTCGCGCCCCGGGTGGCGAGCGCCCGGGCCGCGGAGACACCCAGCAGCCCGCCGCCGACGACCACCGCCCGCGTCCCCGGTCGGACCGCGGCGGACAGCGCCGCGCAGTCGTCGAGGGTACGGAACGGATGGACGCCGTCGGGGAGGCCGGGCCCGAGTCCGCGCAGGGGCGGCAGCACCGGGTTGGAGCCGGTCGCCAGCACCAGGCGGTCGTATGCCACGGACGTGCCGTCCGCGCAGTGCACGAGCCGCCGGTCCCGGTCTACGGAGGTCGCCCGCACACCGCGGCGCACCGGCACCTCGGGCAGCGCGATCACCTCGGGGCCGTAGCGCCCCGCGAGCACCTCCGCGAGCAGCACCCGGTTGTAGGGCGCGTGCGTCTCCTCGCCGAGGACCGTGACGCGGGCGCCCGCGCCGAGCTGACGCGCGAGCCGCGCGCCTGCCGTCCCGCCGCCGATCACCACGATCTCCGAAGTCATGCAAGCAGCGTGCGTCGGCGGTGTTACCCGGCAGGTTCCCTTCTGTTTCCCACGGGGAACGCTGCGCTCAGCGCCGCCGCGGGGTGCCTGTGAGGCGCCGGGCCGGGCCGGCTTGCGCCTGCGGCGGGCGTTTCCCCACCCCGCCCCTATCGTGTTGACGCTCGTCGCGATCATCTCGGCGATCTGGTTCAGGAAGTCCCGCTGGATCTGCGTGAACGGCTGGAACGACGCCAGCTCGATGAC
>NZ_JBFAQK010000069.1:0-40547 GCF_040677245.1 Streptomyces kurssanovii | reverse complement strand
CCGCCACCCGCTCCGACAACCCCGGATGATCCGGATGCGCCTTCACCACCACCGGACACCCCGCCGCCAACGCACTGGCCGTGTCCCCACCCGCCACCGAGAACGCGAACGGAAAATTCGACGCCGCATACACCGCCACCACACCCAACGGCACCTTCCAACGCCGCAGATCCGGCACCGGCGGCGTCGCCCCCGCATCAGGATGATCAATGATCACCCCCAGGAACGACCCCTCCTCCACCACCTCCGCGAACGCCCGCAACTGAAAACACGTCCGCGCCAACTCACCCCGCAACCGCACCCCACCCAGCGCCGTCTCCCCGTCCGCCACCTCCACCAAAGAAGCCGACGACTCCTCCAGCAGATCCGCCGCCCCCCGCAAGAACCCCGCCCGCACCCCACGATCCGCCAACGAACCCCGCGCCTCCCACGCGGCCCGCACCACAACGTCCACCTCCCCCACAGACGCCTCCACCCCGACCCGCTCCCGCCGCTTCCCGCTACGGGGGTCGACACTCCAGACTGGTGCTGCTGCCACGGCGGCTTCCTTCCGGTCTCTGCCACCCACCGGAGTTGTTCGGTATTCTGAACAGCGTTCCTGGTGGTGAATATGCTGGGGACTCTATTTCCGGGCGTTCCGCACGGTCAAGAAGGGGCGTACAGCAATGTCAGTTGCCGATTCCGGTGGGGCACAGGTCAAGTCCGCAGTGCGGACCGTGGAGTTGCTCGAATACTTCGCCGGGCGGCCCGGCATGCACTCGCTCGCCGCGGTCCAGGAAGCCGTCGGTTACCCCAAGTCCAGCCTGTACATGCTGCTGCGCACCCTCGTGGAGCTCGGCTGGGTGGAGACGGACGCGACGGGCACGCGGTACGGCATCGGGGTGCGCGCCCTGCTGGTCGGGACGTCGTACATCGACGGCGACGAGGTCGTGGCGGCCGCCAGGCCCACCCTGGACCGGCTCTCCGACGACACCACGGAGACCATCCACCTCGCCCGCCTCGACGGCACGAACGTCGTCTACCTCGCGACCCGGCAGTCCCAGCACTACCTGCGCCCCTTCACGCGCGTGGGGCGGCGGCTGCCCGCGCACTCCACCTCGCTCGGCAAGGCGCTGCTCGCGACCTACAGCGACGAGCAGGTGCGCAAGTTGCTGCCGGAGACCCTCGCACCGCTGACCGAGCACACCATCACCGACCGCGAGAAGCTCATCGAGGAGCTGCACCTCATCCGCGAGCAGGGCTACGCCGTGGACCGCGAGGAGAACACACTCGGGCTGCGCTGCTTCGGCATCGCCATCCCGTACCGCACTCCGGCGCGCGACGCGATCAGCTGCTCGGTGCCGGTCGCGAGGCTCACGCCGGCGCACGAGCAGATGATCAAGGACGCGTTGTTCGACGCCCGCGACCGGCTCACCCTGGCGACCCGGAGGCTCTGACCGTGGATGTGGTTCTGCGTGAGGTCCAGGACAGTGATCTCCCGGTGTTCTTCCGGCACATGAGTGACCCTGAGTCCAACCGGATGGCCGCCTTCACCAGCGAGGACCCGACGGACCGGGCGGCGTTCGACGCCCACTGGGCGCGTATCAGGGTGTCGGACGCGGTGATACGGACGGTCGTCGCCGACGGAGAGGTCGTCGGCCACACCGCCGTGTACGGGCCGCCGGAGGAACGGGAGGTCACCTACGTCATCGACCGCGCGCGCTGGGGGCGCGGCATCGCCACGCTGGCGCTGCGCGCGCTGCTGGAGGCCGTACCGGCCCGTCCGCTGCACGCGCGTGCGGCGGCGGACAACGCGGGCTCGCTCCGGGTGCTGCGCAAGTGCGGGTTCGTGGTGACGGGCCACGACCGGGGGTTCGCCAACGCGCGGGGCGAGGAGACGGACGAGGTGGTCCTGACACTGGCGTGAGCCCCCGTCCCTCGCGGCCGGGCAAGCCCTCACGGCGGCGCCGCTCCCCCGCGCGGTGGAGACGGATCGTCACGCAGCAGGAGGTGGCAGGACCGGCGGGCGCGGGAGCGTTGGGGGCATGACAACGACCTCGGCCGGGACCGGCCTCTCACTGCGACACCGCCCTCTCACGGCCGCGCTGCGTGCCGTCGCGATCGTGGCCTGCTTGCCGTACCTGGGGCTCAAGATCGCCTGGATCGCGGGCAGCCGTGTCGGCATCCCCGAGGGCAGCGCCCTCCTGGACCACCGTCTGGTGATGGCCGTCGCCAACAGCGTCACCGTACTGATGGACGCGTCCGTCGTGGTGCTGGCGCTGCTGCTCACCCGGCCGTGGGGGCAGCGGGTACCCGCGTGGCTGCTGGCGGTGCCGATGTGGGCCGCCACCGGGCTGCTCGCGCCGATCATGGTCGGGTTCCCGGTGCAGCTGATCGGCACGGCCGTCGGCGGCAGCGAGGCACCGGCCGCCGAGGAGCCCTTCCTGCACGACTGGGTGTTCGGCGTCGTGTACGGCGGCTTCATCCTCCAAGGACTGGCCCTGGGCACGCTGTTCGTGCTGTACGCCGGGAAGCGCTGGGGTCACCTGTGGCGCGGCCGGGTGTGGGAGCTGCCGACCGGCGCGACGGGCACGTTCATGCGGGGGACCGCCGTCGCCGGCTCGCTGCTCGCCCTGTTCCCCGCGGTCATGCACGCGATGTGGGCCGCCGGCGGGACCACCGCGCTCCCCGCCGACCGCGTGCTGCAACGCACCACGGCCTTCTACCTGTTGGAGGGCGTCCGCGTCGGCTTCGCGGTGCTGGCGGTCGCCGGTGTGCTGCTGCTCGCCTTCCGGCTGCGCCCCGCCCTGTCGGTGCGCGGGCCGCTGGCCGCGGCCTGGGTCGGGTCGAGCGCGCTGGGCGCCTGGGCAGGCTGGATGATTCTCGGCGCGCTCATGCCCGAGTCGGACGAGGGAAAGCAGACCCCGGCGCTGCTGATGCTCACCTACGCTGGGGAGATGATCTCGGGTCTGCTGCTCACCTGCGCCGTCGCCTCCCTGCTGCGCAGGCGCGGCGCATGACCCGACCCGGCCGGGTGCTGCGGTCCGCCGGCCGGGCGCTGTTCGGCCGCCGGGCCCGGCTGCGCTGGGTCCATCTGGTGCTCGGCGGCGCGTTGTTGATGCCGTTCTGGCTGGTGGGCACGGTGGTCGTGGGTCCGCTGACGGACGCGTCGAACTTCTTCGCGGGCTCCCTGGCGCTCCAGTTCGGCGCGTACGCCGTGGCGTTGCCGCTCACCGCTGTCGCCGGGCTGTTCCCCATGGCCAGGCCGCTGTCGGTGGTCGTCGCCCGCACGCTGTGCGGCGTTCCCGGCGAGCGGCTCGCGGACGGGCAGGCACGTACCCGGGCCGCCCGGGTACGCACCGCGGGCTGGTTCACCCTGCACCTCGGGGTGGGTGCGCTGATCAGCGGGGCGTCCCTCGCGCTGCCGCCGTTCGCCGTCGGACTGATCCTCTCCCCGGTGTTCCCGGGGGTACGGGACTACCTGGGGGTGCCGCACGACGCCTGGTGGTCGGTGCTGCTGGTGGCCGCCGGAACCGGGATGCTGCTGGCGCTCGCGGCCGTGTCCGCGGCCACCGGGGCGCTGCTGGCCCGCCAGGCGCCGGTGCTGCTCGGCCCGACCCCCGCCGACCGGCTGGCCGCGGCCGAGCGGCGGGCGACCGAGCTGGCGGAGCGCAACCGCCTCGCCCGTGAACTGCACGACTCCGTGGGCCACGCGCTGTCCGCCGTCACCCTCCAGGCGGGAGCGGCCCGCAAGGTGCTGGAAAGCGGCCGGGCCGCCGATGTGGAGTTCGTCCGGGAAGCGCTGGCCGCGATCGAGGAGACCACCCGCCGCACGGTGGGTGAGCTGGACGCCGTGCTCGGCCTGCTGCGCCAGGACGGCGACGGCGACGGCCGGCTCGACGGGCCCACGCTGGCGGCCCTGGAGGGACTGCTGTCCCGCAGCGGTGTGGCCGTCACCCTGCACACGAAGGGCACGCTCACGGCCGTGGCGGCGCCGGTCTCCCGCGAGGCGTACCGGATCGTCCAGGAGGGGCTGAGCAACGCCCTTCGCCATGCCGGGGCTTCACCGGTGACGCTGTGGATCGCCGCAGGAGACGAGGAGTTGGAGATCAGGATGGAGAATCCCGTGCCCGACCGGGCCCCGGTGCGACGCCCCGGCGGTGGCCGCGGGCTGCGCGGCGTCGCCGAACGCGCCGCGCTGCTCGGCGGGCAGGCGGCGGCCGGGCCGGACGACGGCGTGTGGCGGCTGTCGGCCCGGCTGCCGCTGGCGGGCCGCCGATGAGCACGGTGCGGGTCGCCCTCGCCGACGACGAGCGGATGGTGCGCACCGCGCTGCGCGTGATCCTCGACGCGGAACCGGACCTGGAGGTCGTCGGAGAGGCGGCGACGGGCGCGGAGGCCGTGTCCGTGGTGCGGCAGCTGCGCCCCGACGTGGTGCTGATGGACGTGCGGATGCCGGAGATCGACGGCATCCGCGCCACCGAGCAGATCCTGTCCACGATGGACGAGCCGCCTCGGATCGTCGTCGTGACGACGTTCGAGAACGATTCGTACGTGTACGACGCGCTGCGCGCCGGGGCGGCCGGGTTCCTGCTGAAGCGGGCGGCGGCCGAGGAGCTGGTCCAGGCGGTCCGGCTGGTCGCGCGCAGCGACTCGCTGCTGTTCCCCTCGGCCGTGCGCTCGCTCGCCGCCGAGTACGGCCGCCGGCCGGCCGCGACCGCTCCACCGTGGGCGGCTCGGCTGACGGGACGGGAGGCGGAGGTGCTGCGGCTGATGGCCACCGGGCTGACGAACGCGGAGATCGCCGGCCGGATGGGCGTAGGCCCGGCGACGACGAAGACCCACGTCGCGGCGGTCCTGGGCAAGATCGGCGCACGGGACCGTACACAGGCGGTGATCGCGGCGTACGAGTCGGGATTCATCTCGCCCCGTTGACCGGCGCCGGTCTTCCCCGCCGCAGATGAGGAAGTCCTGAGAAAACGGACGCAGCGGAACGAACCGTGCCGCGCCGCTCGTCCCTCGTACGGGATGAACAAGACGATCAGGCGTGCCGCCGTCTTCAGTCTGCTGCTGGTCCTCGCCCTTCTGGGGCGGGCGACGTGGGTGCAGGCGTACGAGGTGACGGCCCTCACGGACAACGACCGGAACCGGCGGAAGATCATCGCGCAGTACGCGCATCCGCTGGGCGACATCATCGTGGCCGGCTCCTCGGTCACGGGCTCGCAGCGCACTCAAGGAGGCGATCTCGCGTACAAACGCTCCTACACCGACGGCGCGCTGTACTCGGCCGTCACCGGCTACAGCTCGCAGGCGTACGGGGCGACCCAGCTCGAGGGGATCTACTCCGGCATCCTCGACGGGACCGACCTCAAGCTGAAGAACCCGCTGGACACGCTCACGGGCAAGCAGCAGGACCCCGGTGACGTGGTGACGACGATCGACCCCGCGGTGCAGAAGGCCGGCTTCGAGGCGCTCGGCGACACGAAGGGAGCCGCGGTCGCGATGGACCCGGAGACCGGCGAGATCCTCGGCATGGTCAGCACCCCGTCGTACGACCCGTCGACGATCAGCGGCACCCTGGACGGCGACGCCTGGCAGAAGCTGCTCGACGACGAGGACAAGCCGCTGGTCAACCGGGCGCTGCGGCAGCCGCTGCCGCCGGGTTCGACGTTCAAGCTGGTCGTCGCGGCGGCCGCGCTGGAGGACGGCCTGTACGCGTCCGTCGACGAGCGGACCGACAGCCCGGACCCCTACCGGCTGCCCGGCACGGTCACGGACCTCGAGAACGAGAACCCGTCCGCACCCTGCGAGAACGCCACGATCCGGACCGCGCTGCGGTACTCGTGCAACAACGTCTTCGGCAAGATGGCCGTCGACCTGGGACAGGACAAGGTGCGGGCGACGGCGGAGAAGTTCGGCTTCAACGACGAGAAGCAGGATGTGCCGGTACGGGCCTCTGCGAGCGTGTACCCGTCCGGGATGAACGCGTCGTCGACCGCGCTGACCGGCATCGGCCAGTTCGATGTGACGGCGACTCCGCTGCAGATGTCGCTGGTGTCCGCGGCCATCGCCAACGACGGGGTCATGGCGTCACCTCATATGGTCTCCAAGGTGGTGGACGCGGACGGCGACACCCTCGAGTCCTTCGAGGACGGCGCCTCACAGCGGATCATGTCGGCCGGGACGGCGGAGCAACTGCGCAGCGCGATGGTGACGGTGGTCGAGCACGGCACGGGCTCCAACGCGCGGATCCCGGGACTCGAGGTCGGCGGCAAGACCGGCACGGCACAGCACGGCGAGAACAACAGCAAGACGCCGTACGCCTGGTTCACCTCGTACGCCAAGGATCCGGACACCGGTAAGGCCGTCGCCGTGGCCGTGCTCATCGAGGACTCGGGCGCGGAGCGTTCCGAGGTCAGCGGCAACGGGCTGGCGGCGCCGGTGGCGCGGAAGATGATGGAGGCGGCACTGAAGTGAGGAAGCGGCGCCGGACCGGCCGGTGAAGAACTCTGGGCGGCGGGGCGGGGAGCGCGGTATGCAGGGGCCTTCTGCATCCGTTCGGTGCCCTGGAGAATCGTGTGCGCTTCCTGCCCCGCTCCCCTTCCGGCTGGACCATGGCGGTCTTCGGCGTCCTCGCGGCCGTGCTCGGTGTCCTCGGTCTCATCGCCCCTGATGCTCTGCTCGCCACCATGGGCTTCGACCCCGTACCCGGCTCCCGACGCGCGGACGGGGACCACACTCCGGTCTTTGTCACCGCCTCCTCGATGGCCGCGGTCAATATGGGCGTCTACTACGTTCTGGCGTCCCTCGCCGACTGGAAGCCCTTCTTCCGTTGGACGGTCCCGTTCCGGCTGCTGACGTGCACCGTCTTCACCCTGGCGGTGGTCGGCGGCCGCGCCCCTTCCGGCTTCCTCGGTGTGGGCCTGTGGGAAGGGCTCGGCGCGGTGGCCACCGGTCTGGCGCTGCGTTTCGAACGCGGCCGCGGGGCCCCGCGGCAGGACCCGCTCCCGCTCGGTGCCCCGCAGTGAACCACTGTCCGCGCCGGCCCCCTAAGACAGCGCCGAACGGACCGCCGCCAGGTCCGCGTCGGACGCCAGGCCCGCGTGGTAGAGGCGGAGTTCGGTCGCGCCGAGGTCCACCGCCTGCTTCGCGTCCGCGGCCAGCGTGGTGGGCGCGCCCCCCATACCCGTCACGACGGTGAAGTTCGCGGCGAGCACGCTACGGTCCGTCGCGTGTTCCGCGAACGGGCCCAGCAGCCGCGGCCCGCCGGTGCACGGCACGACCACGCCGTCGGCGACTCCCAGGATGTGCGCCGGGTCCACTCCGGCGTTGGCGCCGCAATGGTGCGCCACCGGGTCGGCGTGCAGCAGGACCTGGAAGCCCGCCGGGGCCGCCGCCCGCACCGCCGCGACGGCGTCCTCCTGGAGCGTCCGGGCCGTGCGGGTACGGAACTCCAGTACGGGCAGGGCCACTTCCGCGTCCAGTGACTGTGCCGCCCCGCCCCGCCACAGCGGTTCCAGCGCGTCGCGCACCGACTCCGCGAGCCGGCCGGGGTCCACGCCCAGGCCCTGGTAGCCGTCCCGGCAGGCCGTGCAGAAGCAGAGGGACATCAGGTACTGCGCCGGGTCGTCCAGGGCGACGCCCGCGATCTTGTCGTGGGCGTGCAGGTGGGACACCCCGTACCAGCCGCAGGACTCCAGTTCCGTGCCGTCGGCGCCGGGGCGGACGGCGGCCTCCGCCGCGAGCGACACGAGGTACTCCCGCACCTCGGGTTGCGCGATGCAGGGCGCCCAGGGGTAGCGGTCACCGTAGGCGTTGACGACCGAGGTCCGCGGATGTTCTGCCCCCGTACGGGAGTTGTGGGCGAGGACGACCCAGGTGTGGACGTCGAGGCCGGCGTCCGCCAGCGCGGCGGCCGCCTCGCCGTAGGCGTCGCCCGGCGCCCACTCCCCCGCCGTGTACGGCCTGAGGCCGTGCCCCGCCCAGCGGCCTTCGTCCGGCGGGTAGTACACGGCGGCGTGTTCGGCGGTGACGATCCGGTGGGCCGGGTGACGCGGCGTCAGGGCGCGCGTGGAGTGGTAGGCGGAGGCGAGGGTGACCTGCCGGACGCCGAGGTCCGCGATGCGGACGGCGGCGTCCGGGTCTCCCACGACGTCCCACGGGTACAGGAACGCGGAGGCCTTCATTCGCCGTCCTCCAGCAGCGCCCTGCCCTGTTCGATCAGCGCCGCGAGCGCCTTGACGTGCCGGTCCGCCGGCTCGGTCAGCGGCGGCCGTACCTGGCCGACGTCCAGACCTTCGAGCCGTACGCCCGCCTTGACGAGGGACACGGCGTATCCGCGGCCCTCGTTGCGCAGTTCCACGAGCGGTACGAAGAAGCCGTCGAGGAGACGGTCGACCGTCTTGTCGTCGCCGCCGTCGAGGGCCCGGTAGAAGGCGAGTGCGATGTCGGGGGCGAAGGCGAAGACGGCTGAGGAGTACAGGGTGATGCCGATGCCGCGGTAGGCCGGCCCGGTGAGCTCGGCTGTGGGCAGTCCGTTGAAGTAGAGGAAGTCGCGTTCCGGGAGTTCACGGCGTACGGCGCTGACGATCCGCTGCATGAGGTCCAGGTCGCCGTGGCCGTCCTTGAGCCCGATGATCTTCTCGACGCCGGCCAGTTCGACCACGGTGCGGGGCGAGAAGATCGCGTTGTCACGCTGGTAGACGATGACGTCGAGCGAGGTGGCGGCGGCGAGCCGGGTGTAGTGGTTCAGGAGGCCCGCCTGGTCGGCGACGACGAGGTAGGGCGGCATGGCGAGCAGTCCGTCCGCGCCCGCCTCCTCGGCGATCTTCGCGTACCGCTCGGCGAGGGCGGTGCCGTAGCCGGCTCCCGCGAGGACGGGCACCTGCCCGGCCGTCTCCTCGACGGCCACCACGACGCAATCGCGGAACTCCTCGGGCGTCAGGGCGTGGAACTCCCCCGTCCCGCAGCAGGCGAAGACGGCGGCCGCGCCGGCGTCGACGCCCTTTCTCACATGCGCGCGGAATGCTTCGAGGTCGAGGTCGCCGTCCGGTCCGTACGCGGTGACGGGGAAGAACAACGGTCCCTTGACCCGGGTGAGCCGGGCTGCGAGCGGATCTGAGGTCACGGGCGCTCCCTGGGCCGTGCTCCGGGCTCCGAGCCCGTGCACAATTCTGATCGACGTCCATATTTCTGAACGCGATCCACGCTATGGCAGCCCCCTCGCACCGGTCAAGACGGAAACCTGCATTCCAGGCACAGAATCGCCCGCCCCGCGCGACACTTGACGCTGCCGGGGTCACTCCTTAGCGTGTCCACGCATGTGAATATCATCCATACACTTGAGCGCACTCAAGGAGATCCGCCCATGCCCGCTGCCCGTACCGTCCTGCTCACCGGCGCAGCCGGCGGACTCGGCACCCTGATGCGCGGCCTGCTGCCCGCGTACGGCTACGAGCTCCGCCTCTTCGACGTCACCCCCATCGAGGGCGAGCCGGACGCGATCACCGCCGACCTCGCCGACAAGGCAGCCGTGCGTGAGGCCGTACGGGGCGTCGACGCGGTCGTCCACCTCGCGGGCATCTCCCTCGAAGCGTCGTTCGACAAGATCCTCCGGGCCAACATCGAGGGCACGTACAACCTCTACGAGGCCGCACGGGAGGAAGGGGTGAAGCGGATCGTCTTCGCCTCCAGCAACCACGCGGTCGGCTTCGTCCCGCGCCCCGAGGGCGACGCCCCCTTCCCTCCCGAGGCGCTGATCCCGGTCGAGACCCGCCACCGCCCCGACACCTTCTACGGCCTGTCCAAGTGCTTCGGAGAGGACCTGGCCCAGCTGTACTGGGACCGGCACGGCCTGGAGACCGTGTCCGTGCGCATCGGTTCATGCTTCATGGAACCGACGTCCGTACGGATGCTCTCCGTCTGGATGAGCCCCGGCGACGGCGCCCGCCTCTTCCACGCGGCCCTCACCGCCGAGAACGTCGGTCACACCATCGTCCACGGCTCCTCCGCGAACACCCGCCTGTGGTGGGACCTGACCAGCGCCCGGGCGCTCGGCTACGAACCGCAGGACGACTCGGAGCAGTACGCGGAGAAGCTCGTCGCCGAATACGGGGAACTGGACCCGGACAACCCGGACCACGCGCACCTGGGCGGCCACTTCACGACCGACCCGCCGCAGTGGCCCTACTGACGCCCGGGGAAAAACCGCATGCCGCTCGGACCGGGTTCCGCCACGATGGCGCCCATGGCGAGACCCTTCGGATTCACGTACACACAGCTCGGTGACGGTACGGTCACCATCAGTCATCGCGGCCGCGCGGCGGGGACCCTGCGCGGCCCGCGCGCGGAGAAGTTCCTGGCGGAGGTGGGCTCGGGGGACGCGCAACTCGTCATGGCGCGGTGGACGGGCGCGTACAAGTTCGGCAATGAGCGCGTGGCCAGAAATCATCCCCGTAACGGGTGACAACGGTAAGGGAACGGTAAAGCGGACTCGCTCGTTACCCCAGTCATGACAGCTATGACCCCCG
The DNA here is from genome assembly GCF_040677245.1 of Streptomyces kurssanovii. Classification (NCBI taxonomy): domain Bacteria; kingdom Bacillati; phylum Actinomycetota; class Actinomycetes; order Kitasatosporales; family Streptomycetaceae; genus Streptomyces; species Streptomyces kurssanovii. Next base: position 30,039 of record NZ_JBFAQK010000069.1, on the reverse strand, counting down.
GCTCGAACATCCCCCTGACCGCCGCGCGCGTGGCGGTGGACGTCGCCGCTCCGGTGCGGCTCGACGTATCGGGCCTGCTGCTCACCGCCGACGGCAAGGTGCGCTCCGACGACGACTTCATCTTCTACAACCAGCCCCAGGGCCCGGGCGTGAGCTACCGCTCCGGCGGCGGCACCGCGCCCGACGCGATCGTGGTCGACACCGCGGCCGTACCGCCCGGCATCGAGAAGATCGTCGTCACGGCGAGCCCGGACGCGGCGGGCCAGACCTTCCAGGGCGTCGAGCCCACCGCCACCATCCGCAACGCCGACGACGGCAGCGCCCTCGCCACCTTCACCCCGCCGCAGCTCGGCGCGGAGACCGCGCTGGTGGTCGTCGAGATCTATCTGCGCGGCGGCGTCTGGAAGGCCCGCGCGGTCGGCCAGGGTTACGCGAACGGCCTGGCGGGCATCGCCACGGACTTCGGCGTCTCGGTCGACGAGGAGCCCGCGGCCGCCCCGGCCGCCCCTCAGGTGACCGCCCCGCCCGTCACCGCGGCCCCGCCCGCCGACCCGCGCGTCGCCGCGACCCCGCCTCCGCCCGCCGCCCCGCCGGCCGCGCCCGCCGCCCCCAGCGGCAAGATCAACCTGGACAAGGGCCGGGTCAGCCTGCAGAAGAACCAGACGGTGTCCCTGGTCAAGGGCGGCCGTCCGCTGCTCTCCCAGGTCAAGATGGGCCTCGGCTGGGAGCCTGCGTTCCGCGGCAAGGACATCGACCTCGACGCCTCCGTCATCGCCTACGGCCCGAACCGCAACCACCTGGACAGCTGCTACTTCGGCAAGCTCTCCATCCTGAGCGGCTCGATCAAGCACTCCGGCGACAATCTCACCGGTGAGGGCGCGGGCGACGACGAGGTCATCGTCGTGGACCTCGGCCGGCTTCCCGCCGACGCGACCGGCCTCGTCTTCACGGTCAACTCCTTCTCCGGCCAGAAGTTCACCGAGGTGGCCAAGGCCTACTGCCGGCTGATGGACGCCACGACCGGGGAGGAGCTCGTCCGCTTCGACCTGACCACCGCGGAGCCGCAGACGGGCGTGATGATGGCCAAGCTGATCAAGCAGTTCTCCGGCGAGTGGGAGATGACCGCCATGGGCGACTTCGTGAAGTCGCGCACCGTGCGGGGCATGGTCAAGCCCGCCGCGCAGGCGCTCTGAAAAGTCCGCCGGGGGTGCCCGTCGCTGTGCGGCGGACACCCCCGGCGGGGAAAAAGCTGAAAAGCGTGCTCAGAGTTTGGCCAGTTTGGAGAACGGACTGAGGATGCGGCCCTGGCGGCCGGAGAAGTCGACGAGCACAGCGGCGTTGTCACCTTCCACGGCGAGGACTCTTCCGAGACCGAACTGATCGTGGGACACCCTGTCGCCCGCTTCAAAGCATTCGATCGGCGGCTCTTCCAGGGACGGACGGTTGAAGGGGCTGGACGGCAGGTGGCGCCGGGAACCGGCTGACTTTGTCATTACGTTCAGTATGCGCCCCCGGCACCCCGCCACGCCACGCCCGAGCGCTGTCACTTCCGGGACGGGCCCGCCGCCGGACCCCGTTCGATCAGCGAAACCCTGGGGAAAGCGCCGTCTGCGGGGCCGCGGAAAGTGTGCCGATTCACCGCCGCCGGAGCCGCGGAAGCCTCAGTGGCGGCCGCCCTGGCGCTTCCAGGGGCCGGTGATCGCGAACATGATGCCCGGCGTCTGGATGCTGGCGTACAGCGTCCGGCCGTCGGGCGAGAAGACGACACCGGCGAACTCGCTGTAGTCCGGGTCGTCGTCGGTGCCGACGTTGAACTCGTTACGGGCGATCGGATACGTACGGCCGCCGTCCGTGGCGCCGATCAGGTGCTGCACACCCTCCCCGTCCTCGGCGATGATCAGCCCGCCGTACGGGGAGACGGTGATGTTGTCCGGGCCGTCGTAGGCGCCGTCCTTGGACGGGTCGGGGTTCACACCGAGCAGCACCTTCAGCGTCAGGGTCCGCCGGCGCGGGTCGTAGAACCAGACCTGGCCGTCGTGCTGCTCGGGGCTCTCCTCCCGGGCGTACGACGAGACGATGTAGACGCCGCCGTCGCCCCACCACATGCCCTCGAGCTTGCGGCCCCGGGTGACCTCGCCGTCGCCGAACTGCCTGCGCACCGAGACCGCCCGCGCGTCACGGTCCGGGACCTCCGCCCAGTCCACGCCGTACACCGTGCCGATCCTCGTGGCGCGGGCCAGGTCGTCGACGAACCGGCCGCCGGAGTCGAAGCACTTGGCGGCCTGGAGCACGCCCGCGTCGTCGGCGAGCGTGCCCAGCCGGCCGCGGCCGTGCTTGAAACCGTGCGGCGGCACCCAGCGGTAGAGCAGGCCGTTCGGGGTGTCGGCGTCCTCCGTGAGGTACAGGTGACCGCGCTTCGGGTCCACCACGACGGCCTCGTGGGCGTACCGGCCGAGCGCCTTGACGGGCCGGGGGTCACGGTTGGCGCGGCGGTCGTACGGATCGACCTCGAAGACGTAGCCGTGGTCCTTGGTCAGGCCGTTCCTGCCCGCCTTGTCCTCGGTCTCCTCGCAGGTCAGCCAGGTGCCCCACGGCGTCGTCCCGCCGGCGCAGTTCTGCACCGTGCCCGCGATGCCGACCCACTGGGCGACCTCGCCGCTGCGGTGGCTCTCCACGACGGTGCAGCCGCCGGGCGCGGCCGGGTCGTAGACCAGACCCTCGGTGAGCGGTACGGGGTGCGCGACCTTGGCCCGCTCTCCCTTGAGCTCGTGGTTGACGACGAGCAGCGTCACACCGCGCGGTCCCTCGAACGTCGCGGTTCCGTCGTGCTTGCCGGGCGTGAACTCGCCCGTCTCCAGCTGGGTGACACCACTGCGTGTCAGAACGCGGTACGTGAACCCGGCGGGCAACGCGAGCATGCCGGCGCGGTCCGGGATCAGCGGCCCGTAGCCCGGAGCCTCGTTCCCATGGCGCTCTGTGTCCTCCGCGAGTGCGCCGGGGGCGGTGGCGAGCGCCCCGACGGCACCGGTGAGGGCCACGCCCGCGGCGGTGAGAGCGGACTGCTTGGTGAATTCCCTGCGAGTGAGCGGCATCGATTCTCCTGAGAGGCGCATTCGGCCGGCTGATCCGGGCCACACCCTCGCGTGCGCCCACGAACGGCGCTTGAACGTTGCACGACACCCCGTGGTCGCGTGGGGGCGTCCCGCCCCGGACCCGGCCCACCCAAGGCCGTCGCCCCCGGACCCGGCCACACCCAAGGCCGTCTCCCCCGGGCCGGGCAACGCCCGAAGCGCCCCCGGGGACGTCAGCGCCACCGGACGAGGTGCCCCCCAAGGGCGCCCCACCAGGCCCGGCCGCGCCCGGAGACGTCACGCCCGACGCGCCCTCGAGGGCGTCACGCTCACGGACCGGGCCGGCACGTGCCCTATGGCCGCGAACGTCAGTGGGCCGAGCGGGACTTGAAGGCCGCCTTCCGCGCCTCTTTCGCCGTCGCCTTGTCCCGGTGCAGCCTCCCCATCGCCTCCAGCACGTCCGCCGTCGCCGGGTGCTCCACCCGCCACGCCGCGTCGAAGAACCCTGTGTGGCGGCCGACCAGCTCCTCGACCAGGTCCTGGAGCTCCGCGGCCTCACCGCCCGCCGCGAGCTGCGCGGCGATCGTGTCGATCGCCAGCCAGAAGATCATGGACTCCGGCGGCGCCGGCACGTCCGGCGCCCCGTGTTCGGCGAGCCAGACGCGGGCGAGGCCGCCGAGTCGGGGGTCGTCGAGCACGTCGCGCACCGCGGGCTCGGCCTGCCGCCCGACCAGGGTGAGTGCCTGCTGGCAGTGGAGGCGGCGCAGCGGCGCGCCCTGGTCGTCGCCGCGCGCGGCGGTGAGGAGTTCGCGCGCGGCGTCGGCGGGGGCGCGCCGGGCGAGCCACTGCTCGGTCTCCGCCCTGGCGGCGAGCTCGGGGTACCGGGCGAGCCCGTCGAGCAGTACGTCCGCGCCCTTGTCGGCGAGGTCGCCGACCGCGGGTGCCTCGACTCCGGCCTCCAGCAGGCGGGCCCTGATGCCGTAGAGGCCGAGGGGGGTGAGCCGGACCATGCCGTAGCGGGTGACGTCCTCGTCGTCGACGAGCGGCCCGGGTCCTTCCGCGGCGTTCTCCTCGACCATCAACGCCTCGTCCACGGGCCGGTACCGGACGAGCCCGACCGGCTCGAGTACGCGGAACTGGTCGTCGAGGCGCATCATCGCCTCCGAGACCTGTTCCAGGACGTCGTCGGTCGGTTCTCCCATGTCGTCGGGGACGATCATCGACGCGGCGAGCACGGGCAGCGGGACGGGTTCCTCCTCGGCGGCCCTGTCGGAGACGGTGAGCAGGTAGAGGTTGCCGAGGACCCCTTCGAGGAACGCGGCTTCGCCTTCGGGGTCCCAGTCGAGCGCTTCGAGGTCGATCTCCCCGTCGTCGCCGACGACCGCGGAGATGTCGTCGAGGACGGGCGCGATGGCGTCGGCGAAGACGACGTCCAGGGCGTCGAGCCACAGGCCGAGGACGTCCTGCGGTGAACCGCCGGTGACGAGTGCGAGGTTGGCCCCTGCGGCGGCGCCCGCGGTGTCGGAGTCGTCGGCGGGGTCCTCGGCGTCCACGAGGCCCGTGTCGACGGCGACGCGCCACGCCTCGCTCGCGCAGGCCCGGCCGTCCTCGTCCCCGCCGTCCAGTCCCAGCGCCTCCGCCGCCGCGGGCAGTTGCTCGTCGACGAGTTCGCCGCCGACGCCGACCCGGGTCTGCGGGCCCGCCCAGCGGGCGAGCCTGACGGCCCGGGAGAGCAGCGGGGTGGCGAGCGCGTCCCGCGCCAGCTGCGCGTCCGAGTTCAGCCGTACCGGCGGCAGGGTGGGACGGTCTTGGGGCATCTGGTGGGTCTCCTCCACGGCGTACCGGTTCCGGGCGGCCTTGTGGGCGACTGGACGGCCCCCAGCGTAGACGTATTTCGTGCGGTTTCGCCGCGCCCGCCGGATCCCGTCGGCCGGTCCGCCGGCCGCGCCTTCGCCGAGGCGCGGGTTCATGTGGACTTAGGTCTCAGTACACCGGCCGACCCTTGACAAGTGGCCTGTTCAGCCAAGAGATTGACGCGCGTAGAACCTGCCCGGGCCCTATGGGGCCCCGTGCACCCCTCATCCCTCACCTCCGGAGAACCTTGATGCCTTCCTCCGTCGTACCGAGAACTACCGCCGTGGCGACCGTCGTGGCCGCCGCGCTGGCCGCCGGTCTGCTCGCCGGATCCGCGAACGCCGCCGACGACACCACGGCCGGTGCCGCACAGGTGCGTATCCACGACATCCAGGGCAACACCCGCATGTCCCCGCTGGAGGGGAAGCAGGTCGCCGATGTGCCGGGCATCGTCACGGGTGTACGGACCTACGGCTCGCGGGGTTTCTGGTTCCAGGACCCTGAGGCCGACGGTGACGCGGCGACCAGCGAGGGCGTCTTCGTCTTCACCGGCTCGGCGCCGAAGGTCGCGGTGGGCGACCGGGTCACCGTCTCCGGCACGGTCACGGAGTACGTCCCCGGGGGCGCGTCGTCCGGCAACCAGTCGCTGACGGAGATATCGAAGCCGACCGTCACCGTGGTGTCCTCCGGCAACGAGGTGCCCGCTCCCGTGACCGTCTCCGCCTGGTCGGTGCCCTCGGAGTACGCCCCGCAGGGCGACCCGGCGGCGGACGGCAGCATCAACGGCCTGACCCTGGCCCCGCGTACGTACGCCCTGGACTACTACGAGTCGCTGGAGGGCACGAACATCCGCGTCGGCACTTCGCGTGTGGTCGGTGCGACCGATCCGCATGCCGAGCTGTGGGTGACGGTGAAGCCGTGGGAGAACGACAACCGGCGCGGCGGCACGGTCTACGGCTCCTACGAGTCGCAGAACACCGGCCGTCTTCAGATCCAGTCGCTGATCCCGCTGGCGCAGCAGCCCTTCCCGAAGGCGAACGTGGGCGACGTGCTCGCGGGCACCACGGAGGGCCCGCTGGACTTCAACCAGTACGGCGGCTACACGCTGACCGCCCGCACCCTCGGCACGGTCGAGGACCGCGGTCTGACGCGTGAGCGGACCCGTCAGCAGCGCAACGGTGAACTGGCCGTGGCCACGTACAACGTGGAGAACCTGGACCCGTCCGACCCGCAGGAGAAGTTCGACGCGCTGGCGAGGGCCGTCGTGGAGAACCTGGCCTCGCCCGACATCCTCGCTCTGGAGGAGATCCAGGACGACAGCGGCGCCACGAACGACGGCACCGTGTCGGCCGCCCAGACGGTCAAGAAGTTCACGGACGCGATCGTCGCGGCCGGCGGTCCCGCGTACGAGTGGCGCTCCGTCGACCCGGTGAACAACGAGGACGGCGGCCAGCCGGGCGGCAACATCCGCCAGGTGTTCCTCTTCAACCCGGAGCGTGTCTCCTTCACCGACCGCGCGGGCGGCGACGCGACGACCGCGACCGGGGTCGTACGGGAGCAGGGCCGGGCCGCGCTGACCTTGTCCCCGGGCCGTATCGACCCGGCGAACGACGCCTGGGACGACAGCCGCAAGCCGCTGGCGGGCGAGTTCACCTTCCGGGGCCGTACGGTCTTCGTGGTCGCCAACCACTTCGGTTCGAAGGGCGGCGACGAGTCGCTGGTCTCGCACCACCAGCCGCCGAACCGTTCCTCCGAGGTGCAGCGGCTGAAGCAGGCTCAGGCCGTGAACGCCTTCGTCAAGGACGTCCTCGACGCCGACCACAAGGCGGACGTCGTCGTGCTGGGCGACATCAACGACTTCGAGTTCTCGCAGACGACCAAGGCCCTGACGGACGGCGGCGCCCTCTACCCGGCGATCAAGTCCCTTCCCCGGTCGGAGCGTTACTCGTACGTGTACCAGGGCAACAGCCAGGTGCTGGACCAGATCCTCACGAGCCCGTCGATCCGCGACTTCAGCTACGACAGCGTGCACATCAACGCGGAGTTCTCGGACCAGAACAGCGACCACGACCCGCAGGTGCTGCGCTTCCGCCCGTAGGCGCGTGTGACGCGCGGGACCTGCGGCTCAGCCGAGCAGGTCCCGCGCCCACGCGGTGACGTCCAGTTCCCCGGACGTACCGATGTCCAGGCGGAACGGCAGCGTCTGCGGCCTCTCGCCCTCCTTCGGTGTCACCACCAGGTAGGCGCCTTCGGTGACCGGGTCGAAGGAGGTCACCCGGTTGTTCCAGTTGAGGACCGACTTCACGCTCTGCCCCGGCAGGAGCGTCAGCGGCTTCGGCCCCTGATCCCGGCCGGCGTCGGTGTACGGGTGATCGTGGGTGATGGTCAGCTCCAGCGCCTCACGGTCCGCGTCGAGGGCGCCGATCCGGGGGTAGCCGTCGACGTCGTAGGGCCGGGTGCCGCAGTTGGTCAGCTCGACGACGGTGGCCCGCCGGCCCATGGCCGTGTCGACGACGCCCGTGGTCACCACGGCCCCCGAGCGGGGGCACGTGGCCGGGGTGGGCGCCACCGAAGGGACCACCGCCGGAGAAGGCGCGCCGTACCGCGGGAACGCGGAGGGATCCAGCCGGTCGGCCTTCACCCTGTGGTCCCGGTCCCCGGACCCACCGGCGTCGCTCGTCACGCCGCAGCCGGCCAGCACTCCGGCGGCCGTCACAGCGGCCACCACGCCCGCCGCCCGTCCGATCGTCCTCGACATCCCGTCCCCTCCCGTGGGCCGCCCCGTCCCCCCGCCGATCATGCCAGGCCCTTCCGACCCTGAAGCGCTGCTTCACGGTTACCGGAAGCAGATTTCGCTGGAGCCGGGCCCCGGGCCGCCGCAGACTGCTCGCATGACCTCCTCTCCCCCCTTCGGCCGCGCCCTGTGCGCCATGGTCACGCCCTTCACCGCCGACGGTGCCCTCGATCCCGACGGGGCGCAGAGGCTGGCCGCCGGCCTGGTCGATGCCGGCTGCGACGGCCTGGTGCTGTCCGGCACGACCGGTGAGTCACCGACCACTTCCGACGACGAGAAGGCGGCGCTCGTGCGGGCGGTCGTCCAGGCGGTCGGCGACCGGGCCGTCGTCGTCGCGGGCGTCGGCACCCCCGACACCCGGCACACCGTCGAGCTGGCGCGGGCCGCGGAGGCGGCGGGCGCGGCCGGGCTGCTCGTGGTGACTCCGTACTACAGCCGCCCCCCGCAGGAGGCCGTGGCCGCGCACTTCCGGAGGGTGGCCGACGCCGTGGGCATCCCGCTGATGCTGTACGACATCCCCGGCCGCACGGGCACCCGCGTCGAGCCGGACACGATGCTGCGGCTCGCGGAACATCCGCGGATCGTGGCCGTCAAGGACTGCGCCTACGACCTGCTCGGCAGCTCGAAGGTCATCGCGGGCGGCGGCCTCGCGTACTACTCGGGGAGCGAGGAGCTCAATCTGCCGCTGTACGCGGTGGGCGGCGCGGGGTTCGTCTCCACGGTGGCCAATGTCGCGGCCCCGCAGCTGCGGGCCGTCCTGGACGCCTACGACGCCGGTGACAACGCGGCCGCCACGGCGCTGCACCAGGCCACGCTGCCGCTCGTCGAGTTGATGATGGCGTCCGGCCTGCCGGGCACGGTGACCGCGAAGGCACTGCTCGGCGCGCTCGGCCTGCCCGCCGGGCCGGTCCGCGAACCACTGCAGCCCGCCGCACGCGGGGCGGTCGACGGGCTGCTGGCGGCGTACGAGGAGCTGACCGGCCGGCGGCTCGACGGGGTCCCTCAGTCGCGGACGTAGGTGCTGCCGAGAATCGCGGCGTGCTCCAGCACGTCCTCGAGAGGGTCGTCGATCTGCCCTGTCGAGATCAGGGAGACCCGGTGGCCGTTGTGCGCGTCGGTGTGCGTCTCGTCGGCGTGTGCGGCCCCGTGCGCGGACAGTGCCGCGAACAGGGCACACAGGCCGAGGGTGGTCAGCTTGGTCTTCATGTCGGTTCCTCGCCTTGCCCGTTCAGGCAGATCGGTCGGGTGGCTCCGCGTATCCGGACTGCTTATCGGCCTGCGCGGGCCGAAGTTACGCGGAGTCACACGATCGAGAGCGAGGAACCACCGCTCAGTTGTGGCTGTGCAGCACGTCGTTGAGGCCGCCCCAGACCGCGTTGTTCGGGCGGGCCTCCACGGTGCCGGTGACCGAGTTGCGGCGGAAGAGGATGTTGCTCGCGCCGGACAGCTCACGGGCCTTGACGATCTGCCCGTCGGGCATGGTGACGCGGGTGCCGGCCGTGACGTACAGGCCGGCCTCGACGACGCACTCGTCGCCGAGCGCGATACCGACGCCCGCCTCCGCGCCGATGAGGCAGCGCTCGCCGATGGCGATGATCACGTTGCCGCCGCCGGACAGCGTGCCCATGGTGGAGGCGCCGCCGCCGATGTCCGAGCCGTCGCCGACGACGACGCCGGCGGAGATGCGGCCCTCGACCATCGAGGTGCCGAGGGTGCCGGCGTTGAAGTTGACGAAGCCCTCGTGCATCACGGTGGTGCCCTCGGCGAGGTGCGCGCCGAGACGGACCCGGTCCGCGTCGGCGATGCGCACGCCCTTGGGTGCGACGTAGTCCGTCATCCGCGGGAACTTGTCGATCGAGGTGACCTGGAGGTGCAGGCCCTCGGCGCGGGCGTTCAGCCGCACGGTCTCGACCTGGTCGACGGCGACGGGCCCGAGGCTGGTCCACGCGACGTTGGCGAGGAGGCCGAAGAGGCCCTCCAGGCTCTGTCCGTGCGGCTTCACGAGCCGGTGGGAGAGAAGGTGCAGACGCAGATAGGCGTCGTGGGCGTCCAGCGGCTTGTCGTCGAGCGAGGCGATGACGGTGCGCACGGCGACGACCTCGACACCGCGTCGCGCGTCGGGGCCGACGGCCTTCGCGGCGGGGGCGCCGAGGAGCTCCACGGCCCGCTCCGCGGTCAGCCGCTCGGTACCGGCCGGACCGGGTTCGGCGACGAGCTCGGGGGCGGGGAACCAGGTGTCGAGAACAACGCCGTCGTCGGTGACGGTGGCGAGGCCGGCGGCGACGGCGCCGGTGGTACGGGGTGCGGAAGACGTGTCGGTCATGACAGAAAACCTAACCGCCCTGGTGGCACCCGGGCCAACCGGTCTCAGTTGCCGGGCGCTACGGTGTGCCGACCGGGCCGCGGCGACGCCCCGGCCGGCAGGACACGTACAGATGGACGCAGAACATTCGGGGGGACGACCGATGTCATACGGAAGCACGCCGCCGTACCCAGGACCGGCCGGCCCGTCCGGGCCTCCCGGCTGGGGCGGCTGGATGCCGCCGCCGCCCAAGCCGGGCGTCGTACCGCTCCGCCCGCTCGGTCTCGGCGACATCCTGGGCGGGGCGTTCGCGACGATCGGCCGGCACTGGAAGCAGCTGCTCGGCGTGGCGTTCGCCGCCTACGGTCTGGCGCTCGCGGCCATCGCCGCGGCGATCGGCATCGCCTACTCGGCGCACGCGAACACGCTCGAGCATGTGCTGGACGCCGATGCCGCGCCCGGCTGGGACGACGTCGCACCCGTCGTCTTCACCTTCGGAGCGGTCTACCTCTTCGGTCTCTTCGTGGTGCTCGTCGCCAACGCACTCGTCTACGCGAGCTGCCCCGCAGTCCTCCAGGACGCGGTGCTGGGCCACCCCTCGACGTTCGGCCGGGTGTGGCGCCGCAGCATGCGACGGGTCTGGTCGGTGCTCGGCGCCGTCCTGCTCACCTCGCTGATCGTGGCGGTCCCCATGGTGCTGATCGGGACGGCCTTCGTGGCCACCGTCATCACCCTCATCACGCTGTCCTCGGACGCCGGTGGTTTCGGCTGGCTGATCCTGATCGGCTTCCTCGGTGCGCTGGCCACGGGCCCCCTGGCGGTATGGCTCTGGGTGAAGTTCTCCCTCGCGCCGGCCGCCGCCGTCTTCGAGGGGCAGGGAGCCGTCGCGGCGCTGACCCGCTCCTCCCGGCTGGTCCGCGGCGACTGGTGGCGGATCTTCGGGATATCGCTGCTGGCCTACGGCATGGCGGCGGTGGCGGCCTACGTGATCCAGCTGCCGTTCTCGTTCCTCAACCTCCTCGGCCCGGGCTTCACGGAGGACGTGTCGACGAGTGGTGCCGCTCTGACCGTCGTCATCACCTCGATGGTCTTCTTCCTCGTCACCGTGCTGATCGGGCAGGCCCTCACGGCCGCGTTCCCGCAGCTGGTGGTGAGCCTGCTCTACGTCGACCGGCGCATCCGCACCGAGAACCTCGCCCCGTCCCTCGCGGAGGCGGCCACGGCGCCCCCTGCCGCGTACTAGGCCCGGACAGGGCCTAGTCGAGCAGCGTCTTCTTCGGCCTCAGCACACAGAACTCGTTGTCCTCGGGGTCGGCCAGGACGACCCAGGTGGCGTCCTCGCCCTGCCCGACGTCGACCTTGCGGGCGCCCAGACCGATGATCCGCTCCACCTCGGCGTCCCGGTCGTCGGGGCTCAGGTCGAGGTGGAGCCGGTTCTTCGCGGCCTTGCGCTCCGGCACGGTGAGGAACACCATGCCGGGCAGCGCGCTCGGCCCGGCGCCGATGACGATCTCTTCCGGGTCCTCGTAGAGGATCTGCCAGTCGAGCACCTCCGCCCAGAAGCGGGCGAGTTTCGGGGCGTCCTGGCAGTCGATCGCGATCTGGTACAGAGAAACGGCCATGCCCGCCAGTGTGCCTGGCGGGCATGGCCGTCGCAGTCCGTTGCCGGAGGCGTCAGACGTTGAACCCGAGCGCTCGGAGCTGCTCCCGGCCGTCGTCCGTGATCTTGTCGGGGCCCCACGGCGGCATCCAGACCCAGTTGATCTTCAGCTCGTTGACGATGCCGTCGGTCGCGGCCTTCGCCTGGTCCTCGATCACGTCGGTCAGCGGACAGGCCGCCGAGGTCAGCGTCATGTCCAGCGTCGCGACGTTGGAGTCGTCGATGTGGATGCCGTAGATGAGGCCGAGGTTGACGACGTCGATGCCCAGCTCGGGGTCGACGACGTCGTACAGCGCCTCGCGGACCTCCTCCTCGGACGCCGGCTTCGTGAGAGTCGTCTCGTTCTCGCTCATGCGGTCTTCCTCGCAGCCTTGTCGCGGTCTTCGCCCATCGCCTGGGCCGTCGCGTCCTTCCACGCCATCCAGCTCAGCAGCGCGCATTTCACACGGGCGGGGTACTTGGAGACGCCGGCGAACGCGACCGCGTCCTCCAGCACCTCCTCCATCGCGTCGTCCGGCTCGATCTGCCCCTTGGACTGCATCAGCTCCAGGAAGGTGCCCTGGATCTTCTGCGCCTCCGCGAGCTCCTTGCCGACCAGAAGTTCGTTCAGGACGGAGGCGCTGGCCTGGCTGATGGAACAGCCCTGGCCCTCGTAGGACACGTCCTCGATACGCGATCCGTCGTACTTCACACGGAGGGTGATCTCGTCGCCGCACGTCGGGTTGACGTGGTGCACCTCGGCGTCGCCGTCCCGCAAGCCCCGCCCGTGGGGGTGCTTGTAGTGGTCCAGGATGACGTCCTGGTACATCGAATCCAGCTTCACAAGTCGCCGCCTCTACCCGAAGAAGTTACGGACGTGCTCCAGGCCGTCGACCAGAGCATCGACCTCTGCCGGCGTGGAGTACAGATAGAACGACGCCCGCGTGGTCGCAGGAATTCCGTACCGAAGGCAGACGGGGCGCGCGCAGTGGTGGCCCACGCGCACCGCGATGCCCTGCTCGTCGAGGACCTGGCCCACGTCGTGCGGGTGGATGTCACCGAGCGTGAAGGAGATCGCCGCACCGCGGTCCTCGGCCGTCGCGGGGCCGATGATCCGCAGGTCGGGGACCTCCAGCAGCCGCTTCACCGCGTACTCGGTGAGCGCGTGCTCATGCTGGGCGATCTTGTCCATGCCGATCGAGCTCAGGTAGTCCACGGCCGCGCCGAGACCGACGGCCTGGGCGATCGGGGGCGTACCCGCCTCGAACTTGTGCGGCGCGGGAGCGTAGGTGGACGAGTGCATCGAGACGGTCTCGATCATCTCGCCGCCGCCCAGGAACGGCGGCAGGTCCTCCAGGAGCTCCTGCCGGCCCCACAGCACACCGATACCGGTCGGGCCGCACATCTTGTGGCCGGTGAAGGCCACGAAGTCGGCCTGCAGCGCCTGCACGTCCAGCACCATGTGCGGAGCGGCCTGCGAGGCGTCGATCAGCACCAGCGCGCCGACGTCCTGCGCCCGGCGGACGATCGCCTCGACCGGGTTGACCGTGCCCATGATGTTGGAGACCAGCGTGAAGGAGACGATCTTCGTCTTCTCGGTGATGACCTCTTCGATGTTCGACAGGTCGAGCCTGCCGTCGTCGGTGAGGCCGAACCACTTCAGCTTCGCGCCCGTGCGCTGCGACAGCAGCTGCCACGGGACGATGTTGGAGTGGTGCTCCATCTCCGTGATGACGACCTCGGTGTCGCTGTCCACGCGGTAGGGCTCGTCGGCCCAGCCCAGCATGTTGGCGACGAGGTTGAGCGACTCCGAGGCGTTCTTGGTGAAGATCACCTCGTCACGGCTCGGCGCGTTGATGAAGGCGGCGACCTTGTCGCGGGCGCCCTCGTACAGCGCCGTGGCCTCCTCGGCGAGCACGTGCACGCCGCGGTGGACGTTGGCGTTGTGCTGCTCGTAGTACTCGCTGAGTACGTCGATCACCTGGCGCGGCGTCTGGGAGGTCGCCGCGTTGTCCAGGTAGACGAGCTTCTTGCCGTCGTGGAGCACCCGATCGAGGATCGGGAAGTCCTTACGGATCGCCTCTGTGTCCAGGAGGCCCGGCAGTGTGATCACGCGGTGACGCCTCCCTTGGTGGTGTATGCCTCGTAGCCCTCGTTCTCCAGCTTGTCGGCGAGCTCGGGGCCGCCCGACTCGACGATGCGGCCGTTCGCGAAGACGTGCACGTGGTCGGGCTTGATGTAGCGCAGGATGCGCGTGTAGTGCGTGATCAGCAGGGTGCCGACCTCGCCGCTCTCGCGGACGCGGTTGACGCCCTCGGAGACGATCCGCAGCGCGTCGACGTCCAGGCCGGAGTCGGTCTCGTCGAGGACCGCGATCTTCGGCTTGAGCAGCTCGAGCTGGAGGATCTCGTGGCGCTTCTTCTCACCGCCGGAGAAGCCCTCGTTGACGTTGCGCTCGGCGAAGGCGGGGTCCATGTTGAGGCGCTCCATGGCCTCCTTGACCTCCTTCACCCAGGTACGCAGCTTGGGGGCCTCGCCGCGGATGGCGGTGGCGGAGGTGCGCAGGAAGTTGGAGACCGAGACGCCGGGGATCTCGACCGGGTACTGCATGGCGAGGAAGACGCCGGCGCGGGCGCGCTCGTCGACGCTCATCTCCAGGACGTCCTCGCCGTCCAGGGTGACGGTGCCGCTGGTGATCGTGTACTTGGGGTGGCCTGCCAGCGAGTAGGCGAGGGTCGACTTGCCGGAGCCGTTGGGGCCCATGATGGCGTGGGTCTCGCCCTGCTTCACGGTCAGGTCGACGCCCTTGAGGATCTCCTTCGTGGCGTTGTCGGCCTCGACGGAAACGTGCAGGTCGCGGATTTCAAGCGTTGCCATGGGTGACTCAGGACTCCTGGGTGACGGAGACGAGCACATCGTCCCCTTCGATCTTGACGGGGTATACGGGGACGGGGCGCGTCGCGGGAAGGCCCGACGGCTTGCCGGTACGGAGGTCGAAGGCGCTGCCGTGCAACCAGCACTCGATCTGGCAGTCCTCCACCTCGCCCTCCGAGAGGGAGACGTTGGCGTGCGAGCAGATGTCGTGGATGGCGAACACCTCACCCTCCGTCCGCACCACGGACACCGGCGTGCCGTCGAGTTCCACCCGCTTGGGGGTGTCCTCCTCCAGCTCGCTCAGCGCACAGGCTTTGACGAAGGCCATCAGGCGGACGCCTCCAGTACCGACGCCTCCAGCTCGGCGTCGATCTTGGCGAGCAGGCGCTCCTCGACGTCCGGCAGACCGATCTGCTGGACCAGCTCGGCGAAGAAGCCTCGGACGACCAGGCGCCGGGCCTCGGCCTCCGGGATGCCGCGGGCCATCAGGTAGAACAGCTGCTCGTCGTCGAAGCGGCCGGTGGCCGACGCGTGACCGGCGCCGGCGATCTCGCCGGTCTCGATCTCGAGGTTCGGCACCGAGTCGACCCGCGCACCGTCCGTGAGGACCAGGTTGCGGTTCATCTCGTAGGTGTCGGTGCCCTCGGCGACGGCGCGGATGAGCACGTCGCCGATCCACACCGCGTGCGCGTCGTCGCCCTGCAGCGCGCCCTTGTAGACGGCGTTGGACTTGCAGTGCGGCTTGTTGTGGTCGACGAGGAGGCGGTGCTCCTGGTGCTGGCCCTTGTCGGTGAAGTACAGACCGAAGAGCTCGGCCTCACCGCCGGTGCCGGCGTAGGAGACCCGCGGGTGGAGCCGCACGACGTCGCCGCCGAAGGTGACCACGACCGACTTGAAGGAGGCGTCCCGGCCGACCAGCGCGTTGTGCTGGGCGATGTGGACGGCCTTGTCGTCCCAGTCCTGGACCAGGACGACGGTCAGCTTGGCCCCGTCGCCCAGGACGTAGTCGACGTTCGCCGCGAGCACGGCGTCGCCGGTGTGGTCGATGACCACGACCGCCTCCGCGAAGGCGCCGAGCTCGACGACCTGGTGGCCGAAGGCCGTGCCGCCCTCGCCGTGCACCGCGATGCGGATCGGCTCGGCGAGCTGCGTCTCCTTCGGCACGGTCACGACCGTGGCCTGCTCGAAGGACGAGTACGCCTGGGCGGCGACCCGGTCCACCGGGGTGCCCGCCTTGCCGAGCCGCGCGTCGTCGCGGCCTACCGTCTCGACGGTGACGCCTTCGGGGGCGTCGATGTCGACCTTGATCCCCGTGCCGGTCGCGACGGCGGTGCCGTCGTGCAGACCGGCGAGGCGCTCCAGCGGCGTGAACCGCCACTCCTCCTCGCGGCCGTGCGGGACCGGGAAGTCCGCCACGTCGAAGGACGGGGGCGCACTCATACGGGTGGCGACGGTCGACTCGGCGGCCACCGCGATCGAGCCGGCGGTGGTGGAGCCCACCGGGATGTTCTGAGCCTCAGCCATGGCTGTCGTCTTGCTCTCTTCCTACGTCAGAAGTCGGTCGCTGCTTGCGGTCCCGGGAGGCGTCAGCCCACCGAGCCCTCCATCTGCAGCTCGATCAGCCGGTTGAGCTCCAGCGCGTACTCCATGGGGAGTTCCTTGGCGATCGGCTCGACGAAGCCGCGCACGATCATCGCCATCGCCTCGAACTCGGTCATGCCGCGGCTCATCAGGTAGAAGAGCTGGTCCTCGGAGACCTTGGAGACGGTCGCCTCGTGACCCATGGAGACGTCGTCCTCGCGGACGTCGACGTACGGGTAGGTGTCCGAGCGGGAGATCGTGTCGACGAGCAGCGCGTCGCAGAGCACGTTGGACTTCGCGCCCGGCGCGCCCTCGCCGATCTCGATCAGACCGCGGTAGGACGTACGGCCGCCGCCTCGCGCCACCGACTTGGAGACGATGTTGGACGAGGTGTTCGGGGCCATGTGGACCATCTTGGCGCCGGCGTCCTGGTGCTGGCCCTCGCCCGCGAAGGCGATGGACAGGGTCTCGCCCTTGGCGTGCTCGCCCATCAGGTAGACGGCCGGGTACTTCATGGTCACCTTGGAGCCGATGTTGCCGTCGACCCACTCCATGGTCGCGCCCTCGTACGCCACGGCGCGCTTGGTGACCAGGTTGTAGACGTTGTTCGACCAGTTCTGGATGGTCGTGTAGCGGCAGCGGCCGCCCTTCTTGACGATGATCTCGACCACGGCGCTGTGCAGCGAGTCCGAGGAGTAGATCGGGGCGGTGCAGCCCTCGACGTAGTGGACGTAGGCGTCCTCGTCGACGATGATCAGCGTCCGCTCGAACTGGCCCATGTTCTCCGTGTTGATACGGAAGTAGGCCTGCAGCGGGATGTCCACGTGGACGCCCTTGGGGACGTAGATGAACGACCCGCCGGACCACACGGCGGTGTTCAGCGACGCGAACTTGTTGTCGCCGACCGGGATGACGGTGCCGAAGTACTCCTGGAAGAGCTCCGGGTGCTCCTTCAGCGCGGTGTCCGTGTCGAGGAAGATGACGCCCTGCTCCTCCAGGTCCTCGCGGATCTGGTGGTAGACGACCTCGGACTCGTACTGCGCGGCGACACCGGCGACCAGGCGCTGCTTCTCCGCCTCCGGGATGCCGAGCTTGTCGTAGGTGTTCTTGATGTCCTCGGGCAGCTCCTCCCACGAGGCGGCCTGGGCCTCGGTGGAGCGCACGAAGTACTTGATGTTGTCGAAGTCGATGCCGGAGAGGTCGGAGCCCCAGCTGGGCATGGGCTTCTTGTCGAAGAGGCGCAGACCCTTCAGCCGCAGCTTCAGCATCCACTCCGGCTCGTTCTTCTTCGCGGAGATGTCGCGGACGACGTCCTCGGAGAGACCGCGCTTGGCCGCGGCACCCGCCGCGTCGGAGTCGGCCCAGCCGAATTCGTACTTACCCAGACCCTCGAGTTCGGGGTGGGCAGTCTCCGTGGGGAGAGTCATGCGGGGTTCCTCCCGGCCGTGCTTGCAGAAGCTGATGGTGTGGTGCGGGTCTGTGTGGTGCTGTCACCTGGCGGGTCGCCCGGTGGCGGCGAGGTGCCGCCCTGGGGCGCCCCTCGAGGGATGAACGTGGTGCAGACACCGTCGCCGTGGGCGATGGTGGCGAGCCGCTGCACGTGTGTCCCGAGGAGCCGCGAGAAGACCTCGGTCTCCGCCTCGCACAGCTGCGGATACTTCTCGGCCGCGTGGGCGACCGGGCAGTGGTGCTGGCAGAGCTGCTCGCCGACCGGCGCGCTGCGGGCCGTAGCAGCGTACCCGTCGGCGCTCAGGGCCTTGGCCAGCGCTTCCGTACGCTCCTCGGGCGCCGCGGCCTCCACGGCCGCGCGGTAGGCCACGGCCTGCGCCTCGATCCGGTCCCGGGCGAAGGCGGCGACGGCCGCCTCTCCTCCGGCGTTCTCCTCGATCCATTTCAGGGCGTCGACGGCCAGCGTGTCGTACGACTGGTCGAAGGCGTCCCGGCCGCAGTCGGTCAGGGCGAACACCTTGGCGGGCCTGCCGCGGGTGCGAGCGCCGTAGACACGCTGCTCGCGCGCCTCCACGACGTTCTCCGCGACGAGGGAGTCGAGGTGCCGGCGGACGGCTGCCTGGGTCAGCCCCAGACGCCCTGCGAGATCGGCCACGGTGGACGGTCCGTGGTCCAGGATGGAGCGCGCGACACGGTTGCGCGTCGAACGCTCACCGGTCGCGAGTTCCTCCTGGGGAGCCTCGCCGACGTTTTTCACAACGCCATTGTTGCGTAATTCCTCAGAGAGTGACAAGCGGCGTCCCGATCACCACCCGGTGCCGTACATCACTTAGGCATACCTAAGCTGACCTGCGGAAATGATCAACCGGAGGACTGAAGCCCTGGTGAGGGCCCCTGGGCCGCCGGCCCGTGCGGACGGGCGCCCCGGGACCCGCGGGCCGGTGACGTCCGGCCCCCGCCTAGACTTCCCGGCATGCTGAGCGAGCCTGCCGTCCGGATCCGGGGCCTGGTCAAGCGGTACGGACCCAAGGCCGCCGTGGACGGCCTGGACCTCGATGTCGCACCGGGCTCCGTGACCGCCGTCCTCGGTCCCAACGGGGCCGGCAAGACCACCACGATCGAGACCTGCGAGGGCTACCGCCGCGCCGACGCCGGCACCGTGCGGGTCCTCGGCCTCGACCCGGTCGCCGACGCCGCCCGGCTGCGGCCCCGCATCGGCGTGATGCTCCAGTCGGGTGGTGTGTACTCCGGTGCCCGGGCCGACGAGATGCTCCGCCACATGGCCTCCCTGCACGCCCGCCCTCTGGACGTGGACGCCCTGATCGAACGCCTCGGCCTCGGCGGCTGCGGCCGCACGACGTACCGGCGGCTCTCCGGCGGCCAGCAGCAGCGCCTCGCGCTCGCCATGGCCGTCGTCGGCCGCCCCGAGCTGGTCTTCCTCGACGAACCCACCGCCGGTCTCGACCCGCAGGCCCGCCGCGCCACCTGGGAGCTCGTCCGCGAACTGCGCGCCGACGGCGTCACCACCGTGCTGACCACGCACTTCATGGACGAGGCCGAGGAACTCGCCGACCACATCGCGATCATCGACGCCGGCCGGGTGGTCGCCCAGGGCAGTGCGGAGGAGCTGTGCCGCGGCGGCGCGGAGAACACCCTGCGCTTCACCGGGCGCCCGGGCCTCGACGTCGGCTCCCTGCTGAAGGCGCTGCCCGACGGCTCGGCGGCGGCGGAGCTCACCCCGGGCGAGTACCGGATCACCGGCGAGGTCGATCCGCAGCTACTGGCGACGGTCACCTCATGGTGCGCCCAGCACGGCGTACTGCCGCACGGCATCTCGGTGGAGCGGCACACCCTCGAGGACGTGTTCCTCGAGCTGACGGGCAAGGAGCTGCGCGGATGAGCGCCGGCACGTACACACCGGCGCCGGGCGCCGCACCGCTGGGCCGCATGATCGTCTCGCAGGCCGCCTTCGAGACGAAGATGCTGCTGCGCAACGGTGAGCAGCTGCTGCTCACCGTCGTCATCCCGTCACTGCTGCTCGTGCTGTTCTCCACCGTCGACATCGTCGCCGTGCCGACGGAGACGAGTGGCGGGGAGGGACGGGCCGTCGACTTCCTCGCCCCCGGTGTCCTCGCGCTGGCCGTGATGTCCACCGCCTTCACCGGCCAGGCCATCGCCACCGGGTTCGAGCGCCGCTACGGCGTGCTCAAGCGGCTCGGGGCCTCACCGATCCCCCGCTGGGCCCTGATGACCGCCAAGACGCTCTCCGTCCTGGTCACGGAGATCCTCCAGGTGGTCCTGCTGACCGTCATCGCGTTGGCGCTCGGCTGGTCGCCGCAGGGCGGCCCGCTCGCCGTGCTGCTGCTCCTCGTCCTCGGCACCGCCGCCTTCTCCGGCCTCGGCCTGCTCATGGCCGGCACGCTCAAGGCCGAGGTGACCCTCGCGGCGGCCAATCTCGTCTTCCTGCTGCTGCTCGTCGGCGGCGGGGTGATCGTGCCGCTGGACAGGTTCCCCGACGGCGTCGCGTCGGTGCTGGGTCTGCTGCCCATCTCCGCGCTCTCCGACGGACTTCGTGACGTCCTGGGACACGGAGCGGGCATGCCGTGGGGCAATCTGGGCATCCTCGCCCTCTGGGCGGTGCTCGGACTGGGCGCGGCCGCCCGGACCTTCCGCTGGGAGTGACACGCGCGCCGGGCCGACCCTGCCGAGACCCGCACGGAGCGCACGGTGGGAGGCCTGGATGGAGCGAGCTGCCGCGCTGCGGCTGGACGCGGAGTGGGCGAAGGTCAGGACCGGCAGGCCCGTGTCCTCGTCCGGGACGCGGATGCGGATGCTCACCGAGCTGATCTCCGCCCTCGTCCCGCACGCCGAGGGCGACCTCGCCCTCTCCGCACGGCTGAGCCTGCGGTACGCGGACCTGGCCCGGCACCACTTCGACACCGGCCGGCGCGCCGACGCGCTGAGCGCCGTCGAGAAGGCCGTCCGGTACTGCGCCGAGCCAGCCCGCCACGACGACGAGCACGCCCGCTGGTACGCGCGGGCGCTGATCAGCCAGTCGGTGTACCTCGCCGAGCCGCTCAGCGACGAACTGGGCCTGCCCCGCTACGCCTTCCGGCCGCACGGCGAACAGCCGTGCGCCGAGGACCGCCTGGCCGGACTCGCCGCGGTGGAGGCCACCCACCGGGCGATCGCCGTGTGGGAGCGGCTCGATCTCTCCGACCCGGTCAACCGCGAGGGCCTCGCCCAGGCGCACGTCTTCCTCGGCGACCGCCTCGAGGAACTCGGCAGGCCGGTGGACGCGGCGGAATGGGCCGTACGGGCGGAACGGGAGTTCCACGCGCTCTGGCAGCCGCCCGACCCGGCGGAGCGCGCCCACGCCGCGATGCTCGAGCACCTCGGTGACCAGCTCGAACGCCGCCTGCGCCGCTGCCCGTTCGAGGGCGGTCTCACCCAGCTGCACAAACGTGAACTGCTCCCGCGGCGGCTGCTGCCGCTCGCGGTCCTGTCCGCACGGATCGACGGCGTGGCGCCGGAGGCGGTCGCGCAGGGCCTCGGACTGGACCGGGCCGAGGTGGACAGGATCCTGCGCGCCAACTCCTGGCGGGCCGTGTGGCGGTTCGACGTGCTCCGGGCCGACGGCTCCTGGGAGTCGCTGGCGTACCCCTGGCGCGGCATGGACGCCGTCACCGACTGCACGGCGGAGGCGGTGGCCGCGGACCTGACGGACGCCTTCCTCCACTCGCCCGACGCGCCGCCCGGGCCCACGTGCTGGCGTTTCGCACTGTGGTGGGACGAGGAGGGCCACCTCGACGGCTCCCGCTTCCGCATGACGTCGGCGCCTTCGTCCACGGGGCCGTCGACGAAGGCGTCGACGCCCCCGCCGTCCCCCTCCCCCGTGCCCTCCGCCGACCCCTCGTGAAACCGTGCACAAGGGCCCGCTTACGATAGGGGCCGTGCAGACCCCCCTCGCCCATATCGCCCAGCGCTGGACACCGTCGCCCAAAATCCTGCGGCGCGCCGCGCTCTCAGCCATCGTGATGACCGTCGTCAT
The DNA here is from genome assembly GCF_040677245.1 of Streptomyces kurssanovii. Classification (NCBI taxonomy): domain Bacteria; kingdom Bacillati; phylum Actinomycetota; class Actinomycetes; order Kitasatosporales; family Streptomycetaceae; genus Streptomyces; species Streptomyces kurssanovii. Next base: position 8,424 of record NZ_JBFAQK010000069.1, on the reverse strand, counting down.
CATCGTCACCGGCGGCGCCGTACGGCTCACCGGCTCCGGCCTGGGCTGCGACACGTGGCCCAAGTGCACGGACGACAGCCTCTTCGCCACGCCTGAGCAGGGCATCCACGGCGCGATCGAGTTCGGCAACCGGATGCTGACGTACGTCCTGTCGGCGGCCGTCGGCTGGGCGATCATCGCGGTGCGCGCCGTGAAGCCGCGGCGGCGCGGTCTGACGAGGCTGGCCTGGGCACAGTTCTGGATCGTCATGGGGAACGCCGTCATCGGCGGCGTCACGGTGTGGGCGGGCCTCAACCCGTGGACCGTGGCCGGCCACTTCCTGCTGGCCAACGCGCTGCTCACGGTCGCGACCGTGACGTGGGTGCGCACCCGGGAAGGCGACGGCGCGCCGCGGCCGCGGGTCCCGAGGCCGGTCCGCAAGCTGTCCTGGGCGATCGTCGCGGTCTCCGCGGTCCTGATCGCCCTCGGCACCACGGTGACCGGCTCCGGCAAGCACGCGGGCGACAGCAGCGACGTCCCGCGCATGCCGTGGGACTGGGCCGCCGCCGCGCACGTCCACGCGATCGCCGCGTGGGTGGTCTGTGCGCTGGCCGTCGCGATGTGGCTCGTCCTGCGCGTGGTCGACGCCCCCGACGACACCCGCGCCCGCGCGCGTGACCTGCTGCTGGTGGTGCTGCTCCAGGGCGTGCTCGGCTACGTCCAGTACTTCACCGGGGTGCCTGAGCTGCTGGTCGGCGCGCACATGCTCGGCTCCTCCCTGATGTGGATCGCCGTGCTGAGGCTGGCGCTGAGCCTGCGGGAGCGGGAAGCACTGCCGCTGCCGACCACGACGCCGCGGGACGCGGACGCCCTGACCTCGGCCTGACGCCCCGCCGCTGCGCGGAGCTGTTCCCCTCCCCGCCCCTTCCCGCTGTGCCGACACGCGGCCCCGCCGCGTGTCGGGCAGGCCTCGGGCCCCGTACCGCCCTGCGGGCGGAGTACCGCGCTTCGCGCGGTGCCCTCAATCTCTCCCTACGGCCTGGCGGGCGTGGGAGGTGCCCCCGGGCGGGCTGAAATGCCGCTGCGCGGCACTCCAGCCCTGCCCTGGCGGCGGAGCTTTCGCCGCCAGGAATCAGCCTCGCCGGCGGCGGCGTCGGCGTCGGCGTCGGGGGGATGGCACCCGCCGGCGGCTCCGGCGTTGCCGGGCAAATCCAGCCTCACTGAGGGTCCCTCCCACGCCCGTCAGGGCGTAGGGGGAGTTTGAGGCGCGGGGGTCCGGTGGGGGTCCCCCCACGCCGCCAGGCGTAGGGGGAGGAGCCCCCGAACCCCGTGCGCAGCGCGGTGCCGGGTCCGGGCCCGTGCGCAGGGCGGTGCCGGGTCACGGCAGAGCCCGGGCCCGGAGGACGGCCGGGTGGAGCCCGGACGCGGAGGACGGGTCCGGGTGGAGCCCGGTTCCGGTGAACGGGTCCGGGCGGAGCCCCCACGCGGTGGAGCCGCACATCGGTACAGCGGGAAGGGGCGGGGAGGGGACAGGCACGGCGTCAGGCGCGCAGGCCGTACACCCGCCCCGCGTTCCCCGCCGCCAGCATCGTCGCCACCCGCTCCGCGTCGCCCCGCGACCACGCGCCGTCCGCGACCCAGCCGCCGAGCACCCGGCCGAGCGCGTCGCGGAAGGACCGCGCTCCGACGACATGAAGCTCCGGCAGGCCCCGCGCGCCGCTGGAGAAGAGGAGCTTGCCGAAGGGCGCGAGTTCGAGGATCTCCGCCAGGACCGCCGCCGCCCTCGCCCCGGTCTGCGCGAGGGCGGGGCCGAGGTCGGCGTAGACGTGCGGGTACGCGCCGGCGAGCTGCGCGGCGCTGCGATGGTGGGGGTAGCCGTGCAGCAGGACCAGGTCCGTGCCGAGGCCTGCGGTCGCCGCGGCGAAGCCGGCGAGCGGCATCGGGTCCCGTACGCCGATGTGCAGCTGCAGCGGCAGGCCGGTGGCGAGGGAGGCCCACAGCAGGTGCCTCAGCAGGACCGGATCGGTGAGGCGGTCGCCCACCCGGCGGCCGGCGAGCCAGCGGCCGGCCGCTCCACGCACCTCGCCGGGACCGGGTGGCTCCGGCCGGTCCGCCAGCCGCCCGGCGGCGACGGTGGTGAAGGCGACGGCCGAACCGGCTGCCCCGTGGACGGCCTCCGCGAGGTTCGCGAGGAAGGATTCGACGGTTCCCGAGGTGTCCGCCACCTGTTCGGCGAGCAGTTCGAGGCGGACGATCTCGCGTGCCTGGGCCGCCCCGGCCGCGGCGAGTTCGGCGGGGCCCGCGAGGTCCCCGGGCAGGCCGGTGTCCACGAGGTAGGTGGCGATCCCGGTGCCCCGCAGAAGGCGTCTGCCCGCCTCGACCACTCCGAGCTCGCGACGGCGGGCCAGGTAGTGGGCGGGCGGGCAGTGCGGTTCGAGCCCCAGGAGCGGCGGGCACCAGCGCCGGACCGCGAACCCTGTCTGGGTGTCGAAGAAGGTGGTGCCGGAGGCCGGCGGGGCTCCGGCGGCGGGGCCCAGGTACGTCTCGAAGGTGCCGAGGCCCAGTTCCGTGCGGAGCACCCCGTGGCAGTACTGGTCGACCAGACGCACTGACGACGCGGCGTCGATCATCGGGAGCTCCCTGTCTAGGACCGTGCTTCCACAGTCCTAACGGGTGAGCACCGCGTGAGGTGTTGGTCAGGCGTTGGAAGGGCCGCCGACCTGGATGCCGGCCATGCGGCTCCACTCGTACGGGCCGGTGCGGACCTTGGCGGCGAAGTCGCCGTCGAACGACTCGTGCAGCGTGATCCCGGACTTCTCCGCGGCGCTGACGGCGACGGCGTTGTTCGGTGCCACGAGGTCTCCCCAGGCGCCGTCCTCGCCGACGAGCACGATCCGGGTGCCCATCTGGCCGATGTAGGCGAGCTGGCCCTCGGCACCGCCGTGCGCGCCCGCGAAGGCCTTGATCTGCTTGGCGAGCTTCGCGGCCTTGCGCTCGGCGCGGGCGTCGGCGGCCGGTGAGGACGCGGTCTCTTCAACCTTGGTTTCTGCCATGAACCGCATGCTACTCGCGGGTAGATCGACTGGCGACGGCAGAACCGAGTGGCCTCGGCCACCTTGCGCGCGGCGGCTGCCGTCAGCGCAGGAAGGGGTCCACCGCGACGGCCACGAACAGCAGGGACACATAGGTGATGGACCAGTGGAAGAGGCGCATCTCCTTGAGCTTGCCGCCGGTCTCGCCCGCCTTGGCCCTGCTCTGCAGCGCGTGCGCCTCCCACAGCCACCAGCCGCCGGAGACGAGCGCGACCGCGGTGTAGAACCAGCCGGTGTAGCCGAGAGGGGTCAGCAGCAGCGAGACGGCGACCATCACCCAGCTGTAGAGGACGATCTGCCGGGCGACGACCTTGTTGCCCGCGACGACCGGGAGCATCGGCACGCCGACCCTCGCGTAGTCGTCCTTCACCTTCATCGACAGCGGCCAGTAGTGCGGCGGCGTCCAGAAGAAGATGACGAGGAAGAGGACGACGGCGGCCCAGGACATCGAGTTGGTGACGGAGGACCAGCCGATCAGGACCGGCATACAGCCGGCGATGCCGCCCCAGACGATGTTCTGCGCGGTGCGGCGCTTGAGGATCATCGTGTAGACGACGACGTAGAAGAGCAGCGCTCCGAGCGACAGGGCGGCCGACAGCCAGTTGACCAGCAGCCCGAACCAGAGCGTGGAGACCACGGCGAGGGTCAGACCGAAGACGAGACCTTCGCGCGGGGACACCATGCCGGTGACGAGCGGCCGCTGCGAGGTGCGGTCCATCAACGCGTCGATGTCGCGGTCGATGTACATGTTGAGCGCGTTGGCGCCGCCGGCGGACAGGTACCCGCCGAGGCACGTGGCGAGCACGAGCCACAGGTCGGGAACGCCCTGCTCGGCGAGGAACATCACCGGAACGGTGGTGATCAGCAGCAGCTCGATGATCCGCGGCTTGGTCAGTGCCACGAACGCCTTGGCGCGGGCCCCGAACGGCCGATGGCCCCCCGGGCCGGTAGCCAAGACGACCCCCGCGGGTCGGGACTCGACGGCCGTCACGCACACCCCTGACAGAGAAATCCCAGCAAGTCCCTGGGAGTGCCTCCCACGCCCGAAGGGCGGTGGTCGGAGTGAAGACCCGGTAAGACTTGCGCGTACCACGCCACTCTAGACGCTGCCCGTACGCCGATCTTCGCGGGGGTCGACTCGTGTTGAGCGCCGGCGCGACGCCGGGCGTATACATCGCCGACAGGCGGAGAACACCTGGCGCCCGCACTCTGACAGTGTCCAATGGGAAAGACGCGTGACCGAAAAGGGGCGCGTTGCTGCGAGGGTAGGCTCGACAGCGCCCGGTACACGCCTCAGTCACCGGGATTCGACATGTGGAGAGGAGCCCTGACTCAGGGTGAGCACCAAGCCGACCACCACAGACCTCGAGTGGACCGCGTTGGACCAGCGGGCAGTCGACACCGTCCGCGTCCTGGCCATGGATTCCGTACAGAAGGTCGGCAACGGCCATCCGGGTACGGCCATGAGCCTGGCCCCCGCCGCGTATGTGCTCTTCCAGAAGCTGATGCGGCACGACCCCGCGGACGCCGACTGGACCGGCCGTGACCGGTTCGTCCTGTCCGCCGGCCACTCGTCGCTGACGCTCTACATCCAGCTCTACCTGGCGGGCTACGGCCTGGAGCTGGACGATCTGAAGGCGTTCCGCACCTGGGGCTCGAAGACCCCCGGCCACCCGGAGTACGGGCACACCACGGGCGTCGAGACGACGACGGGGCCGCTCGGCCAGGGTGTCGCCAACGCCGTGGGCATGGCCATGGCCGCCCGCTACGAGCGCGGCCTGTTCGACCCGGACGCCGAGCCCGGTACGTCCCCCTTCGACCACACGGTCTGGTGCATCGCCGGCGACGGCTGCCTCCAGGAGGGCATCTCGGCCGAGGCCTCCTCGCTGGCCGGCCACCAGAAGCTCGGCAATCTGGTCCTGCTGTGGGACGACAACCACATCTCGATCGAGGGCGACACGGAGACGGCCGTCTCCGAGGACACGCTCCAGCGCTACGAGGCGTACGGCTGGCACGTCCAGCGCGTCCAGCAGCTGGAGAACGGCGACCTCGACCCGGTCGGCCTCTACAACGCCCTGAAGGCCGCGCAGGCCGAGACCGAGCGCCCCTCGTTCATCGCGGCCCGCTCGATCATCGCCTGGCCCGCCCCGCACGCTCAGAACACGGAGGCCGCGCACGGCTCGGCGCTGGGCGCCGAGGAGGTCGCGGCCACCAAGCGCGTCCTGGGCTTCGACCCGGAGCAGAGCTTCGAGGTCTCCGACGAGGTCCTCGGGCACACCCGTGGCGCCCTTGACCGCGGCCGCGAGGCCCGCGGCGAGTGGGAGAAGACGTTCGCCGCGTGGCGTACGGCCAACCCGGAGCGCGCCGCCGAGTTCGACCGGATCCGTTCGGGCGAGCTTCCCGAGGGCTGGGAGGACGCGCTGCCGGAGTTCGAGACCGGCAAGGGCGTCGCCACCCGTGCCGCGTCCGGCAAGGTGCTCCAGGCGCTCGGCGCGGTCGTGCCCGAGCTGTGGGGCGGCTCCGCCGACCTGGCCGGCTCGAACAACACGACGATCGACAAGACGTCGTCGTTCCTCCCCGCGGGCAACCCGCTGCCGGAGGCCGACCCGTACGGCCGGACGATCCACTTCGGCATCCGCGAGCACGCGATGGCCGCGGTCATGAACGGCATCGCCCTGCACGGCAACACCCGCGTCTACGGCGGCACCTTCCTGGTGTTCTCCGACTACATGCGCAACGCCGTACGGCTCTCCGCCCTGATGCACCTGCCGGTCACCTACGTGTGGACGCACGACTCGATCGGCCTCGGCGAGGACGGCCCGACCCACCAGCCGGTGGAGCACCTGGCCTCGCTGCGCGCCATCCCGGGCCTGAACATCGTGCGCCCGGCCGACGCCAACGAGACCGCGATCGCCTGGCGCGAGATCCTCAAGCGGTACACCAAGGAGTTCGGCAAGGGCGCCCCGCACGGCCTCGCGCTGACCCGCCAGGGTGTGCCGACCTACGAGTGCAACGAGGACGCGGCCAAGGGCGGCTACGTGCTCTTCGAGGCAGAGGGCGGCGACGCCCAGGTGGTGCTGATCGGCACCGGCTCCGAGGTCCAGCTGGCCGTCGGCGCCCGCGAGCAGCTCCAGGCGGCCGGCATCCCGGCCCGCGTGGTCTCGATGCCCTCGGTCGAGTGGTTCGAGGAGCAGGACCAGGGGTACCGGGACTCGGTGCTTCCCCCGTCGCTCAAGGCGCGAGTCGCGGTCGAGGCCGGCATCGGTCTGACCTGGCACCGTTACGTCGGTGACGCCGGACGCATCGTCTCGCTGGAGCACTTCGGCGCTTCCGCGGACGGCAAGGTCCTCTTCCGCGAGTTCGGTTTCACCGCCGAGGCCGTGGCCGCCGCAGCGCGGGAATCGATCGAAGCCGCCGCGCGCTGACGCCGGTATACGACAAGTAGGAGATGCAATTCTCATGACAGACGCACTCAAGCGCCTCTCCGACGAAGGCGTCGCGATCTGGCTGGACGACCTGTCCCGCACCCGGATCACCTCCGGCAACCTCGCCGAGCTGATCGACCAGCAGCACGTCGTGGGTGTCACGACCAACCCGTCGATCTTCCAGAAGGCCATCTCGGACGGCCACGGCTACGACCAGCAGCTGGAGGACCTCGCGGCCCGCAAGGTGACCGTCGAGGAAGCCATCCGCATGATCACGACGGCGGACGTGCGTGACGCCGCCGACGTGCTGCGCCCCGTGTTCGACTCGACGGGCGGCCAGGACGGCCGGGTCTCCATCGAGGTCGACCCGCGTCTCGCGCACAGCACCAAGGCGACCATCGCGGAGGCCAAGCAGCTCGCCTGGCTGGTGGACCGTCCGAACACCTTCATCAAGATCCCGGCCACCAAGGCGGGTCTGCCGGCGATCACCGAGGTCATCGGCCTCGGCATCAGCGTCAACGTCACGCTGATCTTCTCGCTGGAGCGCTACCGCGAGGTCATGGACGCCTACCTGGCCGGTCTGGAGAAGGCGAAGGCCGCGGGCCTGGACCTGTCCAAGATCCGCTCGGTGGCCTCGTTCTTCGTGTCCCGCGTGGACACCGAGATCGACAAGCGGCTGGACGCGCTGGGCACCCCCGAGGCCAAGGAGGCCCGTGGCAAGGCGGCCCTGGCCAACGCCCGGCTCGCCTACGAGGCGTACGAGGAGGTCTTCTCCTCCGACCGCTGGGCCGCCCTCGACAAGGCGCAGGCCAACAAGCAGCGCCCGCTGTGGGCCTCGACCGGCGTCAAGGACAAGGCGTACAAGGACACCCTGTACGTGGACGAGCTGGTCGCCCCCGGCACCGTCAACACCATGCCGGAAGCGACGTTGAACGCGACCGGCGACCACGGGCAGATCACCGGCGACACCGTCCGTGGCACCTACGAGCAGGCCCGCGCGGAGCTCGAGGCCGTGGAGAAGCTCGGGATCTCCTACGACGAGGTCGTCCAGCAGCTCGAGGACGAGGGCGTCGAGAAGTTCGAAGCGTCCTGGACCGACCTGCTCAAGTCGACCGAGGCCGAGCTCAAGCGCCTCGCACCCTCGGAGGGCTGAGCGACTTGTCCGGTATTGGCGGAGCCAACCCGCTCCGTGATGCTGCAGACCGACGGCTCCCGCGTATCGCGGGGCCGTCGGGCCTGGTCATCTTCGGCGTCACGGGCGACCTTTCGCGCAAGAAGCTGATGCCAGCCGTCTACGACCTCGCGAACCGGGGGCTGCTGCCGCCGGGCTTCTCGCTCATCGGCTTCGCCCGGCGCGAGTGGGCCCACGAGGACTTCGCGCAGGAGGTCCACGACGCGGTCGAGCAGCACGCGCGCACGCCGTTCCGTGAGGAGGTCTGGCAGCAGCTCATCCAGGGGATGCGGTTCGTCCAGGGCACCTTCGACGACGACGACGCGTTCGAGCAGCTCAAGTCCACCATCGAGGACCTCGACAAGGTGCAGGGCACCGGTGGCAACTTCGCGTTCTACCTCTCCGTGCCGCCGAAGTTCTTCCCTAAGGTCGTCCAGCAGCTGAAGAAGCACGGGCTGGCGGACCAGAAGGAAGGCTCCTGGCGGCGCGCGGTCATCGAGAAGCCGTTCGGCCACGACCTGGTCTCCGCCAAGGAGCTCAACCAGGTGGTGCACGAGGTCTTTCCGCCGAACGAGGTCTTCCGCATCGACCACTACCTGGGCAAGGAGACCGTCCAGAACATCCTGGCGCTGCGGTTCGCCAACACGCTCTTCGAGCCCATATGGAACCGGTCGTACGTCGACCATGTGCAGATCACGATGGCCGAGGACATCGGCATCGGCGGCCGGGCCGGCTACTACGACGGCATCGGCGCCGC